>DATHMA010000001.1:0-2210 GCA_035487555.1 Bradyrhizobium sp.
CCAGCGCGGGCTCGGCGGTGACGGCATCGTTCACTTCGAGCACTTCGCCCGAGATCGGCGCATAGACATCGGAGGCGGCCTTGACGGATTCGACGACCGCGGCAGGCTCGGCCTTCTTCAGGCTGCGCCCGACCTTCGGCAGCTCGGTGAACACGACATCGCCGAGCTGCGACTGCGCATAGTCGGTGATCCCGATGGTGGCGACATCGCCCTCGATGCTGAGCCATTCATGGTCGGACGTGTAAAGGATGGTCATGGGGTTTCCTTTGGGATTTCCTTCAGCGCTTATAGGTATTGGGGACGAATGGTGTCGGGCTGACAGCGAGTGGCAGAAGCTGGCCGCGGACTTCGGCAAACAGGCGCGTGCCGGTGCGTGCGAGCTCGGTCGGCACATAGCCCATCGCGACAGGCGCGTTCAGCGTCGGGCCGAACCCGCCGGAGGTGACCGCGCCGATCAGCTCATGCGAGGTTTCGTCGGCAAATAGCGGCGCGCCTTCGCGCACGGGCGCGCGGCCTTCCGGCTTCAGCCCCACGCGGCGGCGCGTCGCGCCATCGGCGAATTGGGCGAGGATTTTCTCGGCGCCGAGGAAACCGCCGACCCGGATGCCGCCGGCGCGGCGGCTCTTCTGCATCGACCATTCCAGCGCGGCTTCGACCGGCGTTGTCGAAGTGTCGATGTCATGGCCATAGAGGCAAAGCCCGGCCTCGAGGCGCAGGCTGTCGCGCGCGCCGAGGCCAATCGGCAGCACGTCGCTGTCTTCGAGCAGCAATTTTGCCAGACGCTCGGCATCTTCGGCCGGCACCGAAATCTCGTAACCATCCTCGCCGGTGTAGCCCGAACGCGAGACGAAGCAGGCGATGCCGGCAATTTGTCGCGGGCCCGCATCCATGAACCGCATCGCCGGCGCATCTGCACAATATTTGGCCAGCACGGATTCGGCTTTCGGCCCCTGCAGTGCCAGCAGCGCGCGATTCGGCAGCGATTCGATGATGCAGGCGTCCGAGAGATGCTCGCGCACATGCGCCTCGTCGGCATCCTTGCAGGCGGCATTCACGACCAGGAACAGATGGTCGCCGAAATTCGCGACCATCAGATCGTCCAGGATGCCGCCATCGAGATTAGTGAATTGGGCGTAGCGCTGCCGGCCTTGGGGCAACGCCAGGATGTCCTGCGGCACCACCTGCTCCAGCGCCAATGCCGCGTCTTCCGGCGCGCCGGAGCAAGCCCGCAGCGTGAGCTGGCCCATATGCGAAACGTCGAACAGGCCGGCCTTCTGGCGGGTATGGAGGTGTTCCTTCAGCACGCCGGCGGCGTATTGCACGGGCATGTCGTAGCCCGCGAACGGCACCATCCTGGCGCCGAGCTGCACGTGCAGGTCGTAGAGGGGAGTGCGTTTCAGCGGGGTCTGGTCATCACGCGCAAGCATCACAGGGCCCTCTTTGGGTTCCCGGGACCATTCCCGAGAAGCCCATAGAAGCCCCATCTGTCGCTGTGCCTGAGAGTATTATCCCGTCGGCGGACGCCCTTAGGCCCTAAAGCCCTCGGCGCCTCTTTCCAGATGCTGTCCTCACCACGCGGTCCTTTTGCCTGAGAGTTTCCGGGGCGGTTGCTCCTTCGGCGCCGGCCAGTTGGCCGATCTCTCCCGACGTGGTCGTCTTGAACAGATAGGAGGAAACCACGACGTTACCAAGACTGTCAACGCGGTGAGATGCGCTATCAACGGGCTTTAGCGTGCTGCGGCAAGCCCATGATCTGCTTGCACAGTTTCTGGACAGTCCGGCGGGGCTCCTCTAAAAGCGTTCCGCCGGAAAAGGCAGCATTTTTGCGGGCCCACCGGCCAACTTCCCGATTGGATGAACATGAGCGGCGTCAACGAGATCAGGTCGACTTTTCTGAATTTCTTCCGTGAGAACGGGCACGAGATCGTGTCGTCCTCGCCGCTCGTGCCGCGCAACGACCCGACCCTGATGTTCACCAATGCCGGCATGGTGCAGTTCAAGAACGTCTTTACCGGCGTCGAGAAGCGGCCCTACCAGCGCGCCACCACCTCGCAGAAATGCGTGCGCGCCGGCGGCAAGCATAACGACCTCGACAATGTCGGCTACACCGCGCGCCATCTCACCTTCTTCGAGATGCTCGGCAACTTCTCCTTCGGCGACTACTTCAAGGAGCGCGCGATCGAGCTCGCCTGGAACCTGATCACCAAGGA
>DATHMA010000002.1:0-22639 GCA_035487555.1 Bradyrhizobium sp.
AAAGGCCGGGCCGATCAGCGCGAACAGCAGAAAGGCGGTGACATCCCCCTGTCGAGGGGCTGTCAGGAACAAATCCAAATGATCACTATGGCCATAGGAAGGGCAGCGCCTAACGCGCCACCGATCATCAAAGCGAATGCCGACAGCAGATTTGCCTCGGCTTGCACCTCGTATCTCGACATACCGTTGCTCCATCGAGCCCCGGCCCCATGGGCAAGGTGGATGCGTATGGTTAAGAAAGAGTTAACGCAGTGTTCCTATTTCTCTTGCAATCAAGCTGTCTTGACAGTCAACTGATGCCGGGGGCGCGTGATGACGCCGAGGTGAAGAGCGATGAAGGTTCTTGCCGCGACATTCGCCCTGCTTCTGTCCAGTCCGGCCGCCGCCCAGGAGTGCAAGTCGTGCTCGGAGGCTGACGTCTGCATACAGGCGTACGTCAAGGCCACCGGGGAGGCCCAGAGGGCCACCAAAGTTGCAATCCGGGATTGGCAGCAAAATCTGGACAAAAAGACCTCCGCAGAATTTTCCAGCAGAGGCATGGCCGCACTTCAAAGCGTAATGCTCTCGCAAGTTCGCTCAGAGCTTGATCGCCTGAAGGAGTGTTTGGGCAAGATCAAGTAGCGACCCCGGCTGGACTGCCGACGCCGCCTTGGCTGCAACGACTCAACGCTGGCACTCCGCAACGGCCGCGATCGAGTTGCGATCGCCTACCAATATCGCCACGGGCGGTACCAGTAGGGTCCCGGCCCGTAGTAGCCGTAGTAATAAGGCCGCGGGTAATACGGGCGAGGGCCGTAATAGTCCGGCGGCCCCGCATAGACCGGCGGCGGAACATAGCCGGGCGCCGGCGCATCATAGACCTGAGGACCTCGATAGACCTGAGGGCTGTGTCTCGTCAGGCTTGTCGCAACCACGTAGCCATCCTTGCCTTCCCAGGACGCCTGGCACCATTGGCCGCTGCAACTGGCGACGTTGATGCGGCTGCCGGCGGGAATCTTGGCGACGACGCTGTGGGTCGTTCCCGCTCCCTCCCGGAGGTTGACGGTGCTGTAGACGGTCGCGAGCCGGCCGCCGGAAGGCGGCGTCGAAGCCGGTGGCGTTGCCTTTGCCGCCGGAGCGGGTGGCGTTGCGGCCGGAGCGGGAGGCATGGCCGTTGCAGCTGGGGCCGCCGCTGTCGGCGATGCGGAGGGGGTTGGGGTTGGAGACAATGGCACCGCTGGGGCCAATGGCGCTGCAACGGCCGGCGGGGCAGCCTGTGGAGTGGCAGGTTGATCAGGCTTCGGGGCGGTTTGCGCTTCCGCGAATTGGACGGCAAGCACGAGCAAGGTCGTGCCGACCGCGATCGATGCTAATTTCATCGATGACCTTCATACCAAGACGCCGCCCGTATCGGAGACGATAGCAAGGGGCGAGGCTCTCGGGAAGCTGTCGAGACCGGGTTGTGCCCACGCTAACAGTGCATTCCATTGACTGGCAGCGCCCGATGACGCCATGCGATTGAAATTAAGTGCACTGTCACCGTAATTCCCATACGGCATGAGGGAATGCCGCTAGGAATTGTCGGGGCGATGAAACGAGGCTTCCAACTGAGGTGGCCTTCAAAATCCGCAATCTCGGTATTGTCTTGAGCCCAGCCGAAAACCCGAACCAACCTCGATGAAGTCAACATCGAGACACTGGTTTCCGCGACGAAACTCGCCCAAGCCCTCGCATTGAAGGTATTCAAGGTTTATTCGCCAGCGTTTTTCGTAAGGCGAGTAAGTTGCAAACTCGTGTGCGGCGCGAGCCGGCCCCTTGCAAATTTTGGTTATGTATTGCCGGACTTCGGCGGGTAGACGGTCTATGTGATGCGGATTGTAGGGATCGTCGTGCAGGACGGCGCTTCCCTTGGGGGCGGCTGGAAGCGTGGTGCAAAGCAGAAGAACTGCGGCGAATGACAAGCTTCGTGTTGTCATTTTGCATCCTCCCGACGGGAGCAGCTTATCAACTCCTAGGGGCAAGACTACGACCGAGCGCTGACACACACCTTACAGAACGCTGCTTCAGCATCGCAATATATTCGGTCATCTCCGGCTGGTCGGGTAGGCGTTCTGGAAAATGAGTGGCTCGAGCAGGCGGCCAGGCAACTACTGGAGCGGCGACGCTGCCCGGAGGTGGTAGCGGTCGACCATACTTCCATTTCAGGAAGTTGAACCAAATTGAAGGTGCCACGACCCACAAGAAAAAGACCCACAAGAAAAAGGAGGACTGACACATGAAAATGATGCTTTTCATGTTGCTGGCCTTCACCGTCCTCGGAGGCTTGGCGGCCCTAGTTAAGGCGGAAACGGTTTGCCCTCCTGGAAAGCATTTGGTTCAGGGGCGCAAATGGGGAGACTTGTGCTACCCGAACCCCGCCGGGCCAGCCCCCGCAGCCAAGACGCAAAAGAAGACCCAGTAAGGGCAAGCGGCAAAAAGAAGCCCGGCGCCAGAAGCAATCGCGCAAGCCGATCCGACTTACTTAGCGTGCCGGTGACTTGATCTCTGATTTTCAATTTTTTTTGGAAGAGGAGAAAATTCATGAAGTACATGATCGAATACAAAATTCGTACCGGTGGGGTTCCCCTAGATCAAGGTTTTGCAAGCGTGGAGTCGCTCATTACCGCGTTCAGTAAGTGGAAGCCGGAGGACGGATTGACGGTCCACGCGTTCGTCTCAGACTTGGCCGCTATTGCGGGTTACGTGCTGGTCGAAGCCAATGATCCGAAGGTCATCGTTTCGTTCGTTTCAAAGTACAACTTTTGGAACGACACCAAGGTCGTCCCAGTGATGGACGTCAACGAAGTGGTGCCGCTCAGTGCGGCGTCAATCGCATGGGCGCGGAGCGCATCAAAGAGCTAACTGAAACCGGGAAGGCGGTCCCAAGCGCACGCCCGCACCGATTTAAAAATCTGGAACGCCCCCTGGCCCCGGTTGGTCGCCAGGGGCGGGCAGGCCGCGCCCTAATGCGCCAGCACAAACCAAACCAGACCATCGTCAGGAACCCGACGAGTCCCACAACCATCATCGCGATGAGCAACACGCGCACGATCACACCTGCTCAGCCGCCCGGAACCATCCTACACCTTGGCTGTTTGCCAGCCCACTAGATTGTGGTTGTGGGGCTCCTAAACGCTGGAATTACGGTGACAGTGCACTCAATTGACTAGTGGCGCCCGAGGACACCATACTGTTATGAAGTTAACTGCACTGTCACCGTAATTCGGGTTGGAACGCGAACGCCCTGTATCAGTCGGCGTAACACCATTTTATATCGCAGGTTTGAGTCACATTGGCCGCAGGCTTGCCATAGCTGTCGAGTGCGGGCGGGGCCGCATTGTTATGCGCGCGACCCGACTGATGATGGCCTCGACCGGTGCGCATATGACGCTCTGACGCTGCGGCCATTTGGAGCGCCGATCCGGCAATCAGGAACGCACCGAAAATAGTGAAAGCTACTTTTCGCATCGCGTCCTCGATGATCACGTCCTATCTAAGGCGGTGTCCTCAGCCCGATCTCGATAAGGAATTACGGCGATAGTGTACTCGATTGACTAGCAGCGCCCGAGGCATCCCATGCGATTGCAGATTAGTGCACCGTCACCGTAATTCGCTGATTACATTCGAAGTGCGCGTCTTGTCTGGCCTATTAGATTTTGCCGCTGGCTCAGCCATGCGACAAAGCGGTCGCGAGCTTGCCCGAACGAAAAGCGCGAACTCATAACCAGTCTTTCGAGATTACCGCGTGCGCTTGGATCGATGGTATCGCGCGCCTTCATCCAAACATCTAGCCCGTTACGAAAATCATTCGCAGCGATCTGAAATTCGGTAAACGGGTCCTTCGGAAACAGTATTGAATTCACCTCTTGGCGATATTCGCGTTCCTTGTCGACGATCTGATCATATAACTCGATGTGCATTTTTACGGTCAGCTGCGCAATTTCGTCCATTCTCTTAACGTATGGCTCTATGTTCTCACCCGGTCTGTCCCAAGATGGCAGCTTCTGCAAGCTGTAACGCTTTATCGCCATCAGTGTTTATGACGTCTGAAATTTTATCGAGGAGGCCTGCTACTTCTTCTTTGTTTTTGGCGGAATAATAGCGGTTGCTGAGCAGAACTCCTGCCTCACCTGTATTAGCCTCGGCGCCTGTGTTTTTCGGCGTGGGCGCACCTTGTTTTTGTTCCGCAGTGATCTTTGCGTCTACAGGCGGCGCTTGTCGGATTTGCAAGATTACGCCAAGAGTGGCTATAGCCAAACCTAGTGCGATCACGTGCCACGGCTGTAAGGCGGCGAGGAGCGCTCCGGAAACGCCGACTGTGAGCTTGATGTACCAGCGTGCGTCATCGAAGGAGTTCGGCATGTCCTCAGCCATTTTCTCTACAATTTACAATTGCGGTGACAGTGCACTCAATTGTCTCGACACCATATGCCTAAAATGACTTCGCGCCATCGGAGTGCTGTGCGAAATGCGAGCCAGCGCGGTCTTCATCGACCGAGATGCCGCGTCATATTGACGATGAACGCAATTGGTACGCCGATCAGTACGCCAAGGCAGCCATATCCCGTCGCCAGAAGAATCTTCCAGAGTGGGCTAGTGGCCATGACGATGCCGTAGAGCACGCCGCCGATGCCGCATGCCAAAACCATTACCATCAGGGTGTGATCGTTGCGCTCTTCTGCGCGCAGGCGACGCAGTTCGAGACGGGAATGGACGTAGGGACCGCGGGGCTCTATCGAGCCGCAATGCGGACAGCTTGCTGCGGAAAACGAGACGCGATTTCCGCAATCATGGCACGAGGTTAGTTCGGGGCGATTTGGCATATCAGGGGTTGTAGCCGGGCTGCACTCGAAGATGAAGACGACAAGAAGACGACAAAAGGGCGAATCCCCCAGCGCGTGTGGTGCAGAGCCCCGGCAGAAAATGAATTGGCGATCCCGGCAGGATTCGAACCTGCAACCCTCAGAGTAGAAATCTGATGCTCTATCCAGTTGAGCTACGGGACCGTCTGCTGAGGGCAGGGAGCCTGGAAATTGCCCCGCAATCCGAAAGACGGAAAAGCTGGCATCCGGGCCCTGCCCAAGCTCGGCATCCAAGGCCTGCCCTGACGGCCGACCTTATCGCGTGACCTCCATAACATTGCCAAGATGAAAAATCTGCTTTTGCGCAAAACCATTCGAACCGGTTTTGTGGGGCCCGCGACTAAGGCGTGCGGGGGGCTGCGCCTGGTCGCCTGCTAACGCCTCACGGCCGTTCATCTAGCTGAACGGTCAGGACTTTTGCCGGCATGTGCCATGCGACTTTTTGCTCCGCCTGTTCCGCTGCCATCAGTCCGTCACCATTTCGCGCCTTTCTTATCGCCACGCGGATTTTGCCCGCGAAGGAGCTTCCCCATGATCGGTCTGGTTCGCGCCGCAGCTTTTTGCGCAACGCTGGCGCTTGGCCTCTCGACAGTCTTGTCACCAGTCTTCTTGTCACCAGCCCTGGCCGCCGACGCCAAGGCCTTCAAGCGCGACGACCTCGCTGACGCCGCGATCAAGCTGGAGGCCCAGATCAAGAGCGAGGCGGGCCCGGTTGCCAAATCGCCGGCCACCTTGCGCAGCGATGCGGATGCCGCCTTCAAGCGCAACGACTTCCGCTCCGGCATGCAGATCCTCGGCCAGATCGCCGCGACCACGCCGGAAGACAGTTCCAACTGGCTGCGGCTCGCCCGCACCATCTTCATGATCTGGCCGCAGACATCGAGCGAAAAGACCTTCTTCTTGGAGCGGGCCTCGACCGCGGCCTACATCGCCTACCAGCGCGCGAGCAACCAGCAGGACGAGGCGGATGCGCTCGCCGTGCTCGGCCGCACCTTCTCCGACCGGCAGATGTGGCGCCCGGCGCTGGATACGCTGCGGCTCTCGCTGGAGCTGCGCGAAGTCGCCGACGTCCGCGCCCAATATGAGAAGCTGCGCGACGATCACGGCTTCAAGCTCGCCGACTACAACGTCGATTCCGATTCGGCCTCGCCACGGGTCTGCTTCCAGTTCACCGAGGACCTCGCCAAGCGCACCGACTTCACGCCGTTCGTGACGCTCGCCGGCACCGACAAGCCGGCGCTGACCACTGAGGACCATCAGCTTTGCGTCGACGGGTTGAAGCACGGCGAGCGCTACAACATCAATCTGCGCGCCGGCCTGCCGTCCACCGTGAAGGAAGGGCTGCCGAAATCGGCCGAGTTCAACATCTATGTCCGCGACCGCAAGCCGTTCGTGCGCTTCACCGGGCGCGCTTATGTGCTGCCGCGCACCGGCCAGCAGGGCATTCCCCTGGTCAGCGTCAACACGCCCGCGGTCAAGGTCAACGTGTTCCGGATCGGCGACCGCAACCTGATCAACACGGTGATCGACAGCGACTTCCAACAGTCGATCAGCAAGTATCAATTGTCCAATCTCGGCGACGAGCGCGGCGTCAAGGTCTGGACCGGTGAGCTTGCCACCGCGACCACGCTGAACCAGGAGGTCGTCACCGCATTCCCGGTCGACCAGGCGATCGGCGAATTACAGCCCGGCGTCTATGTGATGACGGCGGCGCCGAAGAACCCCGGCAGCGACGACGACTATCAGCTCGCCACCCAGTGGTTCATCGTCTCCGACCTCGGCGTCGCGGCGTTTTCCGGCAATGACGGCATCCATGTCTTCGTGAACTCGCTGGCGTCCACCGCCGCGGTCGCGAATGCCGAAGTGCGGCTGGTCGCGCGCAACAACGAGATTCTCAGCGCCAAGAAGACCGATGAATCCGGCCACGTGCTGTTCGAGGCGGGGCTGGCGCGCGGCGAGGGCGGCCTGTCGCCGGCCATGCTCACCGTGACTGGCGATAAGGTCTCGGGCGACAAGACCGACTATGCCTTCCTCAGCCTGAAGACGAGCGCCTTCGATCTGTCCGATCGCGGCGTTGCCGGGCGCGAGGTGCCTGACGGCGCCGACGCCTTTGTCTATGCCGAGCGCGGCGTCTATCGCTCCAGCGAGACCGTCTATCTCACCGCGCTGCTCCGCGACGGGCAGGGCAATGCCATGGGCGGCACGCCGTTGACCATGGTGGTGGAGCGGCCGGATGGCGTCGAGTTCCGCCGCGCGGTGCTGGCCGACCAGGGCGCCGGCGGGCGCTCGCTCACCCTGCCGCTCAATTCGGCGGTGCCGAGCGGGACCTGGCGTGTCCGGGTGTTCACCGATCCCAAGGGGCAGGCGGTCGGCGAGACCACTTTCCTGGTCGAGGACTACATCCCCGAGCGGCTGGAATTTGACGTAACTTCAAAGGATAAGGTCATCAAAGCTGAGGCTCCTGTGGAGCTTAAGGTTGACGGCCGTTTCCTCTATGGCGCGCCGGCATCGAACCTCCAGCTCGAGGGCGAAATGCTGGTAGCGCCCGCCGACAGCCGGCCGGGCTTCGCGGGCTATCAGTTCGGCGTCGACGATACCCAGACCGCCTCGAACGAGCGCACGCCGATCGAGAACATGCCCGAGACCGACGACAAGGGCGGGGCGACCTTCCCGGTCAGCCTCGCAAGCCCGCCGACCTCGACGCGTCCGCAGGAGGCGCGCATCTTCGTCCGCATGGCGGAAGCCGGCGGCCGCGCGGTCGAGCGCAAGTTTGTGTTGCCGGTTGCGCCCGCGACCGACCTGATCGGTGTCAAGCCGGCTTTCGCTGACAAGAGCGTGGCCGAAGGCGGCAAGGCGGATTTCGATGTCGTGTTTGTCGCTCCCGACGGCACGAACTTGGCGCGCAGCAATCTGCGCTACGAGCTGCTCAAGCTGGAGTCGCATTATCAATGGTATCGCCAGGACTCGTCCTGGAACTTTGAGCCGGTCAAGACCACCAAGCGCGTTGCCGATGGTGACCTCACAATCGCGGCGGACAAGCCGGCGCATCTGTCGTTCTCGCCGCCGGAAGGCCGCTATCGGCTCGATGTCAAATCGACCGACGCGAACGGCCCGATCACGTCGGTGCAGTTCGATGTCGGCTTCTATTCCGACGGCAGCGCCGATACGCCGGACCTGCTCGAAACCTCGATCGACAAGCCGCAATATTCCTCCGGGGATACCATGGTGGTGTCGGTCAATGCGCGCGCCGCCGGCAAGCTCACCGTCAATGTGCTCGGCGATCGCCTGATGACGACGCAAAGCCTCGACGTCAAGGAAGGCACCTCGCAGGTCAAAATCCCGGTCGGCAAGGATTGGGGCACCGGCGCCTATGTGATGACGACGCTGCGCCGTCCGCTGGATGCGGCCGCCAAGCGCATGCCAGGCCGGGCGATCGGCCTGAAATGGTTCGGCATCGACAAACAGACGCGGACCTTGCAGGTCAACCTCACGCCGCCCGCGCTGGTGCGCCCGAATTCGAGCCTGAAGATCCCGGTGAAGATCGGCGGGCTCAATCCCGGTGAGGACGCCAAGGTGGTGATTGCGGCCGTCGATGTCGGCATTCTCAACCTCACCAATTACAAGCCGCCGGCGCCGGATGATTATTATCTCGGCCAGCGCCAGCTCACGGCCGAAATCCGCGACCTCTATGGCCAGCTGATCGACGGCATGCAGGGCACGCGCGGCCAGATCAGGACCGGTGGCGATTCCGGCGCCGAGCTGCAGGGCTCGCCGCCGACGCAAAAGCCGCTGGCGCTGTATTCCGGCATTGTCACGGTCGCCGCCGACGGCACCGCCGAGGTCGTCTTCGACATCCCGGACTTCGCCGGCACCGCGCGTGTGATGGCGGTGGCGTGGAGCGCGACAAAACTCGGACGCGCCACGACCGACGTCACCGTGCGTGACCCCGTGGTGCTGACAGCGACCTTGCCGCGCTTCCTGCTCACCGGTGACCACGGCACCATGAGCATGGACCTCGACAATGTCGAAGGCACTGCCGGTGACTACGTCGTCAATGTCGCAGCATCGGGGACGGTCAAGGTCTCCGGCAACCCGTCGACCACGCTGAAACTCAATGCCAGGCAGCGCAGCTCGACGACGCTGGGCCTCGATGCCGGCGGCGCCGGCAAGGCCGAGCTCGATGTCTCCATCAAAGGGCCGAACGGTCTTTCGCTGGCGCGCCACTACGCTCTCGATGTGAAGCCAGCGACGCAAGTGCTGGCACGGCGCTCGATCCGCACGCTGGCGAAAGGCGAGAGCCTGACGCTGACCGCGGATATGTTCTCTGATCTCGTCCCGGGCACCGGCACAGTCTCGCTTTCGGCCGGACTTTCCACGGCGCTCGACGCGGCCACCATTCTGCAGGCACTCGACCGCTATCCGCACGGCTGTTCGGAGCAGATCACCAGCCGCGCCATGCCGCTGCTCTATGTCAACGAGCTCGCGGCCGGCGCGCATCTGGCGCAGGACGAGAATGTCGACCAGCGCATCAAGGACGCGATCGAGCGGCTCTTGGCGCGTCAGGGGTCCAATGGCTCGTTCGGCCTGTGGTCTGCCGGCGGCGATGACGCCTGGCTCGACGCCTATGTCACGGACTTCCTGACGCGGGCCCGTGAAAAAGGCTTTGCGGTGCCGGACGTGCTGTTCAAGAACGCGCTCGACCGCATCCGCAACTCCGTCGTCAATGCCAACGAGCCGGAAAAGGACGGCGGGCGCAATCTCGCCTACGGCCTCTACGTGCTCGCCCGCAATGGCGCAGCTCCAGTCGGCGATCTGCGCTATCTCGCCGACACCAAGCTGAAGGATATCGCTACCCCCATCGCCAAGTCGCAGCTCGCGGCGGCGCTGGCGCTGGTCGGTGATCGCAACCGCGCTGAACGCGTCTATGCCTCGGCGCTTGACGATCTGGCGCCAAAGCCGGTGCTGGAATTCGGCCGCGTCGATTATGGCTCGTCGCTGCGCGATGCGGCGGCGCTGGTGTCGCTCGGCGCCGAAGGCAACGCGCCGCACGCGACCATCACGCAAGCGGTGATGCGGGTCGAGGCAGCGCGCGGACTCACACCCTACACCTCCACGCAGGAGAATGCCTGGATGGTGCTGGCGGCACGCGCGCTCGCCAAGGAGACCATGGCGCTCGATCTCAACGGCTCGCCGATCAAGGCTGCGCTCTATCGCAACTACAAGGCCAGCGAGCTCGGCAGCCAGCCGCTCAAGCTGACCAATACCGGCGATGGGCCGGTGCAGGCGGTGGTGTCGGTCTCGGGCTCGCCCGTGACGCCGGAACCTGCGGCGTCGAACGGCTTCAAGATCGAGCGGAATTACTTCACGCTCGATGGCAAGCCGGTCGATATTTCGACCGCTAAACAGAACGACCGCTTTGCCGTGGTGTTGAAGATTACCGAGCCCAAGCCGGAATATGGGCACATCATGGTATCGGATTATCTGCCGGCGGGGCTGGAGATCGACAACCCGCGCCTGGTCTCCTCCGGCGATACCGGCACGCTGAGCTGGATCGAGGACGGCCAGGAAGCGGTCGACACCCAGTTCCGCGACGACCGTTTCACCGCCGCAATCGACCGCGTCGCCAACGCCAAATCGGTGTTCACGGTGGCCTACGTCGTGCGCGCGGTGACTCCAGGCAAATACGTGCTGCCGCAGGCCTATGTCGAGGACATGTACAACCCCTCGCGCTACGGCCGCACCGGCACGGGCTCGGTTGAGGTGCGCTCGGCGAAATGAGTGGGATAGAACCAGACCGAAAGATACGTCGCGCGGTTGGTATCCTCGCGACGCTGGCCGTGATCACTCTGTGCTTCAGCACGGCCTTCGCCGCCTGGGTCTCCTCCCTCGGTCCGCTGCCACTAGCGGAAGCACGCAAAGTCTCGACCACCATCATAGACCGCAACGGCAAGCTGCTCCGTGCCTATGCCATGGCCGATGGTCGCTGGCGGCTGCCCGTCGATGCCAAAAAGGACGTTGATCCGTCCTATGTCGACCTGCTTCTCGCCTATGAGGACCAGCGCTTCCGCGTGCACGGCGGCGTCGATCCCTGGGCGCTGGGGCGCGCGGCGTACCAGCTCGTTACCCGCGGGCACATCGTCTCCGGCGGCTCGACCATCACCATGCAGCTGGCGCGGCTGATGGAAGAGCCGGCCCATCACCGGTCGCTCTCAGCCAAGATACGGCAGATCGTGCGCGCGATCGAGATCGAGCGGCAGCTCGACAAGGACCAGATCCTCAACCTCTATCTCGCGCTGGCGCCGTTCGGCGGCAATCTCGAAGGCATCCGCGCCGCGTCCATCGCCTATTTCGGCAAGGAGCCGAAGCGGCTGTCGCTCGCGGAGGCCGCGCTGCTCGTGGCGCTGCCGCAGTCGCCGGAGACGCGCCGGCTCGACCGCTATCCCGAGCGTGCCCATGCCGCGCGCGACCGAGTGCTCGACCGCATGGTCTCCGAGCATCGGGTCACGGCAGAAGATGCCGCGCAGGCCAAGGCGACGCCGGTGCCGACCTTGCGCAAGCAGATGCCGATCCTGGCGCCGCATTCCTCCGATCAGGCCATCAGCACGCTGAAGGATGAGCCGGTCATCAAGCTCACGCTCGATGCGAGCCTGCAGAAGGTGCTGGAGCCGCTGGCGCGCGACCGCGCGGTTGCGCTGGGGCCAAACATTTCGGTCGGGATCATTGCGATCGACAATGCCACCGGCGACGTGCTCGCGCGCGTTGGCTCGGCCGGCTATTTCGATGCCAGCCGGGCAGGGCAGGTCGACATGACGCGCGCGGTGCGCTCGCCGGGCTCGACCTTGAAACCCTTCATCTATGGCCTCGCGTTCGAAGATGGCTTTGTGCATCCGGAGAGCCTGATCGAAGATCGGCCGATCCGCTTCGGCTCTTACGCGCCGGAGAATTTCGATCTGACCTATCAGGGCACGGTGCCGGTCAAGCGAGCGCTGCAGCAGTCGCTGAACGTGCCGGCGATCGCGCTGCTCGACCGTGTCGGCTCGAGCCGGCTCTCGGCGCGGCTGAAGCAGGCCGGCGCCAATCTGGTGCTGCCGAAGGAGGAGGCGCCGGGGCTTGCGATGGGGCTGGGCGGCGTTGGCGTCACCTTGCAGGATCTGGCGATGCTCTATGCCGGCCTGCCGCAGCTCGGGTCCACAAAACCGTTGCGCGAAATCATGGATGGCGGGCGCGACGTCAGGGAAACGATGCGGCTGATGGACCCGGTCGCGGCATGGCAGGTTGCCAATGTGCTGATGGGCACGCCGCCGCCGGAAAATGGCGTTGGCGGCCGCATCGCTTTCAAGACTGGAACCAGCTACGGCTATCGCGACGCCTGGTCAGTCGGGTTTGACGGCCGCATCACCATCGGGGTCTGGGTCGGCCGTCCCGATGGCGCGCCGGTTCCCGGCCTGATCGGCCGTTCCGCGGCGGCTCCGATCCTGTTCGACGCCTTCGCGCGCACCGGCAAGCTTCCGGTTCCATTGCCCAAGGCGCCAAAGGGCGCGCTGATCGCGACCAACGCCAAATTGCCGTTACCGCTCCGGCGGTTCCGTGCCATCGGCGAACTGGTGCGGACCGGTGGCGAGCAGGCGCTCCACATCCAGTTCCCGCTCAATGGCTCGCGGATCGACGTCGATCGTTCCGATGGACCCGATGCCGCCGTCATGCCGGTCCGTGTCGCCGGCGGCGCGGTGCCGATGACCGTGCTGGTCAATGGCCGTTCGGTCGGCGAGATCGATGGCCGGCGCCAGCGCCTGATCGATCCGCCCGGGCCGGGCTTTGCGCGCCTCACCGTGATCGATGCGGCTGGCGCCGCGGACACAGTTGTTGTGAGAATCCAATAGTGACCCGCTAAGCGGTTGTCCGCACGTTGGTTTCGGCGTATGCGGAACCATGGATGAGACCTACCCGCGCCCCCGATTTGGGGCTCCCAAAGAGCCGAAAAACCTGACGAATCCAGCCAGCCGGCTGGTGCAGATGATCGATTTCGTCACCGCCAGCCACGCCCGCGCCATCGCTTTCCTATTGGTGTGCGGTGCACTGTTCTTCCTGCCGGGCTTCTTCAATATCCCGCCGGTCGATCGCGACGAGGCGCGCTTCGCGCAGGCGACCAAGCAGATGGTCGAGACCGGCGATTACGTCGACATCCGCTTCCAGGACGAGGTTCGCTACAAGAAGCCGGTCGGCATCTACTGGATGCAGGCGGTGGCGGTGAAGACGATGCAGGCGTTTCACCTGCCGCGGGCCGAGGTTCGTATCTGGGTCTATCGGCTGCCGTCGCTGTTCGGGGCGATCGGCGCGGTGCTTCTCACCTACTGGGCGGCGCTCGCTTTTGTCACGCGTCGCGGCGCGGTGCTTGCTGCGCTGATGATGTGCTCTTGCGTCTTGCTTTCCGTCGAAGCGCGTCTTGCCAAGACCGACGCGATGCTGCTGCTCACCGTGGTTGCCGCGATGGGCGCGCTGGCGCGGGTCTATCTGTCCTGGCAGCGCGGCGAGGACCCCGAGCATCCGCCATGGAGCTGGCCGGCGATCTTCTGGACGGCGCTGGCGGCTGGCATCCTGCTCAAGGGACCGCTGATCCTGATGTTCGCGGGGCTCACCATCGTCACGCTCGCCATCTTTGACCGCAACGCTTCCTGGCTGTGGCGGCTGCGCCCGGCCTGGGGGTTGATGTGGATGCTGGTGCTGGTGCTGCCCTGGTTCATCGCGATCTATTGGCGCGCGGGTAACGCGTTCTTCGCCGATTCCGTCGGCGGCGACATGCTGAGCAAGTTGGCCGCGCAGGAATCCCATGGCGCGCCGCCCGGGCTTTATCTCGTGCTGTTCTGGATCACGTTCTGGCCCGGCGCGCCGCTCGCCGGCATGGCGGTGCCCGCGGTCTGGCGGGCGCGGCGTGAGCCCGGCGCGCAATTTCTGCTGGCGTGGCTGGTGCCATCCTGGATCGTGTTCGAGCTGGTGCTGACCAAGCTGCCGCATTACGTGCTGCCGCTTTATCCGGCGATCGCGATCCTCACCGCCGGCGCGCTGGAGCGGCGCGTGCTGTCGCGCTCCTGGCTCGCCAAGGGCTCGGCCTGGTGGTTTGCCATTCCGGCGCTGGCCGCGATCCTGGCGGTGGTCGGCGCGATCATCCTGACGCGGCAGCCGGCGTTCCTGTCCTGGCCGTTGTTTGCGGCGGCGATGATTTTTGGCCTGTTCGCGTGGTGGCTCTATGAAGACGGCCGCGCCGAGCGCTCGCTGCTGAATGCGCTTGTCGCCGCGCTCTGTCTTGCCCTCGCGGTCTATGGCGTCGTGTTGCCGAAGCTGGACACGCTGTTTCCAAGTGCTGCGATCTCACACGCGCTGCGCTATGCCGTCTGCGTCAAGCCGAAGCTGGCCTCGGCCGGCTTTGAGGAGCCTAGCCTCGTCTTCATGACGGATACCGAGACGCTGCTGACGGACGGCTCGGGCGCCGCGGATTTCATGAGCCAGGGAAGCTGCCGCTTCGCGCTGGTCGAGCAGCGTTCGGAGCGCGCCTTTGTGCAGCGGGCCGAAGCCATCGGATTGCGCTACAACGTGGCGCTCCGGATCGAGGGCTACAACATCTCCCGCGGCAAACCGGTCTCGATTGCGATCTATCGCTCCGAAGGCACGGAGTGATGAGCGCACCGCCGGCCATCAGCGAGACTCAAAACTACCCCGCGCAGCTCTTCGCCCTGATCGCGCGTTCGGCATGGCAATTGACGCGATCGCCGACGGCGCCGCATCGCACAGCCGCGATCCGGCGGCTGCGCACCCAGGCGCTGTGGCTGCTCGCGATCGGTGCGGTGCTGATCCCGGCCTTGATGTTCGGCTTTGACGCGACCGAGATCAGCCTGATGCCGCCGCGCGGCGCGCCCGAGGCCTGGCCGGCACGCGCCATCACCGATTTCGGCAAGGACAGCTATGTGCTGACGGCGCTGGCGGCGGCGCTGATCGTGATGGCGCTGGCATTTCCGTTTCAGCGCGGCGCTGCGCGGAGCCGGCTGCTGCGCTTCGCCAGCCATGTCGAATATCTGTTTTTCGCCGTGGCGCTGCCGGTCGCCTTTTCGGAGGTTATCAAATATGTGCTCGGCCGCGGCCGGCCCTTTGTCGGCGGCAAGGCGAACCCGTTCAACTTTGCGCCGTTCACGGGCACGGAGGCCTATTTCAGCTTTCCGTCCGCGCATTCGGTCACGGCCTTTGCACTTGCGCTTGGTGCAGCCTCGATCTGGCCGCGATGGCGCATTCCCATGTTCATCTACGCGGTGGCGATCGGCGCAAGCCGTCTGGTGATGCTGGCGCATCATCCGAGCGACGTGGTCGGCGGCACGGTGCTTGGTCTGGTCGGCGCGCTCGCCATGCGGGCCTGGTTTGCCGGGCGGGAAATCGGTTTTACTATTGAGGAGAATGGCAAAATTGTCTCCCGTTAAGACAATTCAAGGCCTTGCGAGCGGCCTCCGGACGCGATAATCGCGCTGGGCCCAAGGTGGCATCAAGGCGGCCTCTTTCGCCGAACCGACATCTCGAGCTAGAAGCGTTAACTTGCCTGTCTCCGACACCGAAGTCGCGGTTTCCGTCGTCGTCCCCGTGCGGAACGAGGCGGAGAATATCGCCCCTCTGATTGCGGAGATCGCAGCCGCGCTCGACGGCGGCTTCGCTTACGAAATCATCTATGTGAACGACGGCTCGACGGATGCGACCGCCGAGCGGCTGGTCGCCGAGATGAAAGCGCGCGCCAATCTGCGCCGGATCGATCATGCCAAGTCGACAGGGCAGTCGGCCGCGGTCAGGAGCGGCGTGCGCGCCGCGCGCGGCGCGGTGGTGGCGACGCTTGACGGCGACGGGCAGAACAATCCGGCCTTCCTGCCGGATCTCATAACGGCGCTCGAAAAGGGCGGGGAGCGCGTCGGTCTCGTTGCCGGCCAGCGTGTCGGGCGCAAGGATACCGGCTTCAAGAAATTGCAGTCGCGGGTCGCCAATGCCGTGCGCAACGCCATCCTGAAGGACGGCACCCGCGACACCGGCTGCGGCCTGAAGGCGTTCCGCCGCGACGTGTTTCTGATGATGCCTTATTTCGACGGACTGCATCGTTTCCTGCCGGCCTTGATGCGCCGGGAGGGATACGAGATCGCCTATGTCGACGTGATCGACCGGCCGCGCCATTCCGGCGTGTCCAATTACGGCTTCTTCGACCGGCTGTGGATCGGGATCATGGATCTTTTCGGCGTCTGGTGGCTGATCCGTCGCAAGAAGCCTACGCCGGTTGCGATCGAGGTGAAGTGATGTTGATCCAGTTTGGTCAGGCGCTCGGCGATTACCTCTACGACATCTTCGTCGCCAAATTCGATTTCTGGCTGGCGTTTGGCCTCGTGGCGCAGCTTGCGTTCGCCGCGCGCTTCCTGATCCAGTGGATCATGAGCGAGCGCGCCGGGAAAAGCGTGGTACCGATGGCGTTCTGGTTCTTCTCGGTGGCCGGTGGCACGATGACGCTGATCTATGGCCTCGTCAAACGCGAGCCCGTCATCATCTTCGGACAGCTCTTGTCGAACGTCATCTATGTCAGAAACATCATGCTGATCTGGAAGAACCACGCCAGGGGATCGCAGACGCTGGATCGCTAGCGCATGATCCGGAAAAGTGGGAACCGGTTTTCCCTCGCGACAAACGCGAAGCGTTTGCGCGGAGATCATGCGCAAACAAGGATTCAGGTCGCGTTGAACGCGGCAAAGCCACGATCGAGATCGGCTTTCAGGTCCTCGACATTCTCCAGCCCGATGTGCAGCCGCAGCGTCGGGCCGCCCGGCGCCCATTTGGTCGCGGTGCGATAGCCCGAACAGTCAAACGGGATGGCGAGGCTCTCGAAGCCGCCCCAGGAAAAACCCATTCCGAACAATTTCAGGCTATCCAGCATGGCGTCGACGGCCTTTTGCGGCTTCGGCTGCAGCACGATGCTGAACAGGCCGGAGGCGCCGGTGAAATCGCGCTTCCAGATCGCGTGCCCCGGATCGTTTTCGAGTGCCGGATGCAGCACCCGCTGCACCTCGGCGCGTGCAGCGAGCCAGCGTGCCATTTCGAGGCCGGAGCGATGATGCTGCGCCAGCCTGACCGAGAGCGTGCGCATGCCGCGTAGCGCGAGATAAACGTCGTCCGGCCCGGCGCAGACGCCGAGCAGGCGGATATTTTCGGTAATGATCGGCCAGGCCTTGGCGTTGGCCGAGATGGTGCCGAACATGATGTCGGAATGACCGCCGATATATTTGGTGCCGGCCTGCATGCTGATGTCGACGCCGAACTCCAATGAGCGGTGATAGAGCGGGGTCGCCCAGGTGTTGTCGTCGATGACCAGCGCGCCACGGGCATGCGCCACGGCCGCGATCGCGGGGATATCGGGCATTTCGAAGGATTGCGAGCCGGGTGCCTCGACCAGCACCGCGCGGGTATTCGGCTTGAACAGCTTTTCAACGCCGGCGCCGATCAAGGGATCGAAATAGGTGGTCTCGACCCCATAGCGGGCCAGCATGCCCTGACAGAAATTGCGCGTCGGCCGGTAGGCGTTGTCGCAGACCAGGATGTGGTCGCCGGCCTTCGCAACCGCGAACAGGGTGGTCGAAATCGCTGACAGCCCCGACGGCACGAGCCCGACGCCGGCGCATTGCGGGCCTTCCAGCGCCATCAGCACGTCCTGCAGCGCGCGCGTGGTCGGCGTGCCATGGCGGCCGTACTGGAACTCGCCGCGATGGGCATGCAGGTCTTCCGCCGTCGGGTAGAGCACGGTGGAACCGTGGAAGACGGGCGGATTGACAAACCCCTTTTGCGCCTTGGTGTCGCGACCTGCGGTCACCAGGCGGGTCTCTGCTGCTTGCGGGTTTTGCGCGCCCGGCGGTTGCGAAGAATCCATGTCCCAGCCGTTATTGCTTTGATTTTATTGCCGCCGGCCTCGTCTTGGCCGCGTGCTGCCGCTGCGTCGGACCGGGACCGTTAATAACAGGACAAGGAAGAGCCCCGTCAACCCCTTGACCCGGCCCGCCAGTCGTTCTGTGATGTCTTTGAGCTATTCTGTCGCCGCACGTTGAGGGGCTTGCCGCGACTTCCGATCCTTGTTTTGGCCGGTGGCGCTACCTTTTGCGGTATGGCGCTTGAGTCGGGGGATCATTAGGGGTGGGCCCAGCACGCGTTGCGCGACAAACAGCTGATGTTCCCAGGACCAGATCTCTAAGTTGAGCTCTCGAAGTCGACCTCCCAAGAACTCCTTGAAAGGCCTTGCCCATGAAACGCGTATCCCTGGCACTGAGTTTTGCCGTCGCCGCCGGTCTCGCAGCCCAGCCTGTAAGTGCCCAAACGCTAAAGGCGGTCAAGGACCGCGGCCAGTTGTCCTGCGGCGTGAGCCAGGGCCTGCCGGGCTTCTCGTCGCCTGACGACAAGGGCAACTGGACCGGCATCGATGTCGACATCTGCCGGGCCATTGCGGCTGCGATCTTCGACGATCCGACCAAGGTCAAGTTCGTGCCGCTGTCGGCCAAGGACCGTTTTACCGCGTTGCAGTCCGGTGAAATCGACGTGCTGTCGCGCAACACGACCTGGACGCTGTCGCGCGACACCGCACTCGGCGCCAATTTCACCGGCGTGACCTATTATGACGGACAAGGCTTTCTGGTTAAGAAGTCGCTCAAGGTGAACTCCGCGCTCGAGCTTTCCAGCGCCTCGGTCTGCGTGCAGACCGGCACCACCACGGAGCAGAATCTCGCCGACTACTTCAAGGGCAACAACATGAAGTATGAGGTGATCGCCTTCACTACCGCCGACGAGACCGTGAAGGCCTATGAGGCCGGCCGCTGCGACGTGTTCACGTCCGACGTCTCGCAGCTCTATGCCGAGCGGCTCAAGCTCGCCAATCCCGGCGACCACGTCGTGCTGCCCGAGGTGATCTCGAAAGAGCCGCTGGGGCCGATGGTGCGCCATGGCGACGACCAGTGGTTCGACATCGTGAAATGGGTGCTGTTTGCGATGGTCGATGCCGAGGAGCTTGGCGTCAACCAGAAGAACGTCGATGAGATGGCGAAATCGGACAAGCCCGACCTCAAGCGCGCCTTCGGCACCGACGGCAATCTCGGCGAACAGCTCGGGCTGACCAAGGACTGGTTCGGCCGCATCATCAAGGCGGTCGGCAATTACGGCGAATCCTATGACCGCAACGTCGGCACCGGCTCCAAGCTGCAGATCGCCCGCGGCTTGAACCAGCTCTGGAACAAGGGCGGAATCCAGTACGCGCCACCGATCCGCTAAGCACACGCCCTCACACGCGGCGAAGCTGCGATGAGCATCGAATCCCGGTCACCCCCGCCGCAGTATGCGCTTCGGCTGAAGCGCGCGCTCGGCGGCAGGGCCGGGTGGGGCGGCTTTGTGCTGCAGATCCTGTTCGTGCTGATCCTGGTCTGGATCGGCTACGAGATCTTCGTCAACGCCCGCGCCAACCTGGAAAACCAGCGGATCACTTCCGGCTTCGGCTTCCTCAACAACACCGCAGGCTTTGACGTCAGTCAGAGCCTGATTCCCTATAGCGGCTCCGACACCTATACCCGCGTCTTCTTCGTAGGCCTCCTCAACACCATCCTGGTCTCGGTGATCGGCATCGTCTTCGCCACCGTGATCGGTTTCATCGTGGCGCTGGGGCGGCTGTCACCGAACTGGCTGATGTCGCGCGTCGCCGGCGGCTATGTCGAGCTGATCCGCAACCTGCCGCTCTTGTTCCAGATGCTGTTCTGGTATCTCGCCGTGCTCGCGGCCCTGCCCGGGCCGCGGCAGAGCATCTCGCTCTTCGGCGCTTTCTTCCTCAGCAACCGCGGCCTGATCATTCCAAGGCCGATCGGTCAGGCCGGCCTTGAGCCGTTCATGGTCGCGCTGCTGGTCGCGATCGTCGCCTCGATCTTCGTCCATTATTACGCGCGTCGGCAATTGTTCGAGAAGGGCAAGGCGATCAAGATCTGGCCGATCGTGCTGGGCTTGTTGATCGGCCTGCCGCTGGTGACTGCGCTGCTGTTTGGCGTGCCCGTCACCGTCGAAATGCCCGAGCTGAAAGGCTTCAACTTCGCCGGCGGCCTGCGCGTCATTCCCGAACTCGTAGCGCTGGCGGTGGCGCTGTCGACCTACACCGCGGCGTTCATCGCCGAGATCGTCCGTGCCGGCATCATGTCGGTGCACAAGGGGCAGATGGAGGCGGGTCTGTCGCTGGGCTTAGGCCGCGGCAGGGTGTTGCGGCTGATCGTGATCCCGCAGGCGATGCTGGTGATCCTGCCGCCGCTCACCAACCAGTATCTCAATCTGACCAAGAACTCTTCGCTCGCGGTCGCGATCGGCTATCCTGACCTGGTCTCGGTCTTCGCCGGCACCACGCTGAGCCAGACCGGCCAGGCGATCGAGATCATCGCCATCACCATGGGCGTCTATCTCGCGCTCTCGCTTCTGACCAGCGGGATCATGAGTTTCTACAATTGGCGGCTGAGCCGGAGTCTCGGTACATGAGGACTGGGACATGACCGACGTCGCCATGACCAACTTCGTCCGCAAGGACCTCGTCGCCGAGCGGCCGGCGCCGGTCAAAACCACGGGCTTTGTCGGTTTCGTGCGCACGCGGCTGCTCAATTCGCCGACCAATATCCTGCTCACCATCCTGGGCGCGTTGCTGATCTGGTTCACGGTAGTGCCGGCGCTGAGATTCCTGCTGGTCGATGCGGTCTGGCATGGCAGCGACCGCAACGCCTGCCTGGAGCAGAATGCCGGACATGCGGTCGGCGCCTGCTGGCCTTACATATCAGCGAAATTCGACCAGCTGATCTACGGCTTCTATCCGCAGGCCGAGCGCTGGCGCGTCAATCTGACCTTCCTGCTCGGCGCGTTGCTCTTGCTGCCATTGCTGATCCCGAGGCTGCCGGCGAAAAGCCTCAACGCCTCGCTGTTTTTCCTCGCGTTTCCCGTGGTGGCGTTCTTCCTGCTTCGTGGCGGTGGGCTCAGCGGCTTCGGTGTGAGCTGGACCGCGAACCTGTTGTCCGGTCTTGCCGACAGTTTTGCCGGTGCCGGCGACGCGCTGATCCGCGCCGGAGCGTCGAGCACAGCGATCGGGCCGCTGTTGTGGGGGCTCGGAAAAATCTTCGCCTTGATCGGGCAGGCGGTTTCGCTCGTGGCCTGGCCGCTGACGTCGTTGCGTGACGCCACGCAGGCCTCGAAGCAGCCGGTCTGGGCGGACCTTGCGGTCACCGCGGCGGTGGTCTCGGCGCTGGTTTTCTACCTTTGGGGCGGTTTGCGCAGCGGATGGCGGCCGCTGATTTCGAGCCTCGTGACCTTTGCCGGCATCGCGATCGTCATCGCGCTGATGGGGCTCGATCGCGGCGGATTGCCGGCGGTCGATACAAGGCTCTGGGGCGGGCTCCTGGTGACGCTGGTGATCTCTGTGGTTGGCATCGTCGCCTCGATGCCGATCGGGATCGCACTGGCGCTGGGACGGCGCTCGACCATTCCGCTGATCCGCATCTTCTCCATCGCCTTCATCGAGTTCTGGCGCGGCGTGCCGCTGATCACCGTGCTGTTCTTTGCGACCTACATGCTGCCGCTGTTCCTGCCCGGCAACTTCACCGTGGATGGGCTGGTGCGCGCGCTGATCGGCACGGCGCTGTTCGCCGGCGCCTATCAGGCCGAGGTGGTCCGTGGCGGCCTGCAGGCGATCCCGCGCGGGCAGGGCGAGGCGGCAAGCGCACTCGGGCTGTCCTGGTGGAAGACGACCTTCCTGATCGTGCTGCCGCAGGCGTTGCGGCATGTGATCCCGGGCCTCGTCAACAGCTTCATCGCGCTGTTCAAGGACACCTCGCTGGTCTCGATCGTCGCCCTGTTCGATCTTCTGGGCTCGATGCGCGCGTCCTTCTCCGATCCGAACTGGGCGACGCCGACCACGCTGTTCACCGGCTTTGCCTTCACCGGCATGATCTATTTCGCGTTTTGCTTCGGCATGTCGCGCTATTCGCTGTTCGTCGAGAACCGGCTCAACGCGCATCGGCGTACGTAAGGGGGATAACAATGGCTGAAAACTCGATTGTCAGCATTAGCCACCTCAACAAATGGTACGGCGATTTCCACGTGCTTCGCGACATTGATCTCGCGGTCGGCAAGGGCGAGCGCATCGTGATCTGCGGCCCGTCAGGCTCGGGCAAGTCGACCTTGATCCGCTGCATCAATGCGCTGGAGGAATTCCAGGAAGGCGAGATCGTCGTCGACGGCATCGATCTCGGGCCCAACTTGCGCCGCGTCGACGAGGTGCGCCGCGATGTCGGCATGGTGTTCCAGAGTTTTAACCTGTTTCCGCATCTGACCGTGCTGGAGAACTTCACGCTGGCGCCGATCTGGGTGCGCAACATCCCGCAGAAGGATGCGGAAGCAACCGCCATGAAATATCTGGAGCGGGTCAAGATCCCGCATCAGGCCAGCAAATATCCCGGCCAGATGTCGGGCGGCCAGCAGCAGCGCGTCGCGATCGCACGCGCGCTCAGCATGAACCCCAAGGTGATGCTGTTCGACGAGCCGACCTCGGCGCTCGATCCCGAAATGGTCAAGGAAGTGCTGGACACCATGGTCGATCTTGCGAAAGACGGCATGACCATGCTGGTCGTCACCCATGAGATGGGCTTTGCCCGCGAGGTCTCCAACCGCGTCGTGTTCATGGACGCCGGCCAGATCATCGA
>DATHMA010000003.1:0-6101 GCA_035487555.1 Bradyrhizobium sp.
CGGCCTGGTGCGCCTCGACGAAGGTGAAGCGGTCGGAAGCGGGATCGCGGCAGATGATGCCGGACTGGCACAGCGCAAGCCCCTTGAGCTGCGGCAGGAACTCGTTCTGCACATAGCCCGAGACTTCGGCGAGCCGCTGCGGATCGGCATTGAAGGAAGGATGGATGTCGAAGCCGGCGCGGCCGCCGGGGCAGGGCGCGCCGCCATTCGACAGGGCAGGATTGGCGTAGGATGTATAGACCACATGCGAGAGGTCGCCGACCAGAGGTCGCAACGCCTCGCGCAGCTTGGCAAAGCCGCGCGGCAGATCGTTGGTCAGCACCGAGCGGGAATCGTCGACCGTCGCCAGCACGCCGGTGCGGCGGAACAGCTCGCGCTCGGTCGGAGTGTCGACGATCACGTCGGCCACGAGCCCGGAGAAATAGGCGTCGTTGGCGCCGACCGACAGCAGCACGAGGTCGAGCGTGCGGTCGGGCTGCCGCTTCTTCGCAGCCGCAAGTGCTGCGCGCAACTCGGCGAGCTGTCCGTTGACGCCGGTCTGGCAGGTGGTGCTCGATTTGCTCGGCGGACATTCGCGGGCGCGCTGGCCGCCGAACAGGCCGTCGGCAATGGTGGCGCCGGTGCAGGCGAGCGGCAGATAGGTGACCGCGATGTGCGGATATTCGACCGCCAGCGCGAGTGCGGTGCGGGTCTGGTAGCTGTAGAGCGAGCGGTGGCAGGCGGCGTTGAGCCACAGCGCGCCGTAACGCTGCCAGGTCTGCAAACTGTCCGGCGCCTCGCAGGCGCGTCCGCCCTTATAGCCGCCGCGGCTCGGCCGGTAATATTGCGCCGCCGCCGAGCCGAGATAATAGCGGAAGCAGAAGCCTTCATCCGACAGCGCCACCGCGCGGTCCGGATTGCCTTCGCCGGAGGCGATGCTGTCGCCAAGCCCGGCGATGAAGATGTCGCGCACCTGGATCCCGGTCGAAATCCGCTGCGAGGGATCGGAGCCGGAGGAGACGTCGACGGTCGCCACCGTCTGCTTGCCGTAGCGGACGCGCAGATTGACCGGCTCGGCGCAGTCGAAGGTCGATTGTTGCGGCCCGTCGCCGTCGTCGAACGACCAGGCGCAGGTGGCGCCGACGGGAACCTCGCCGGTGAGGTGGACCACGATCGCATGATCGACCGGCGTCAGGTAGTTTTCCTTGACGTTGTCGCGGACGCAGGGGTCAGCGAGGTGGCCCTGCAGGTCGATGCAGAGGCGGTTGACCATGTTGCGCGCCCAGCCGCGGCCGTCGCTCTGCACTTCGAGCGCATCTTCGGAGGCCAGCACAGAGCGGTTGCGCAGGCTCTCGGCATGGAGCTGAAAATCGCGTTCCTCGCGGAACAGGCGGAAGCGGTTCCTCACCTCCCACGAGATCTGCATGGAAGCGGCGGCGGCCGGCGCCCTCTGCGCGGCAGCCGGTAGCGCCGAGACAGAAAACAGCGCGCCCGCGAGCAGCGCCGCGGATACGACCGAATGAAGACTAAAGCGGATCATGGCGCGCGCTTTGACGTTACAGTTGGGGCGGAAATAAGAGTATCCGCTTTTAACCAACTTAACGTGACCGCGGCAGATTTCAGCCCTGCGATTTATAGCGCTTGAACGGCTGCACTACCGCTGTCGCGGGCACGGGCGTCGTCGTCGCTTGAGGCGCGGGAGAGGATGCGATCTTGGACGGCGAGGTCTTGGACAGAATGGCTTTGGCGGAGCTGGAAGGCCCGCAATTGCCATTGCCGTTCAGCGCCCGCCGCTGCTTCCAGGGCACCACGACATTGAGCCACAGCTCGCGTGTTCCCATGATGGAAATCGCGATGGTGAACGGGATCACGAAATAAAGCACGCGGAACACCAAGAGCGTCGCGAGCAATTGTTCCCGTTCGAACTGCGGCAGCGCCACCAGCATCGCGGCATCGAACACGCCGAGGCTGCCGGGCGCGTGGCTGGCGAAACCGAGCAGCGTGGCGAGGATGAACACCACCGCCAGCGACATGAAGTCGATGTGCGGCTGCATCGGCATCAGCAGATACATGGCGGTGGCGCAAAAGCCGAGATCGACCACGCCGATCAGCACCTGCACCAAGGTCAGCCTGGCCGACGGCAGCACCACCTTCCAGCCGTTCTGTCCGAGCTGGCGCCGTTCCTTGCCCGTCATCAGCCAGACGAAATAGGTCACGATGCCGGCGAGGCACCCGAGCGCGATCAGGCGATTCAGTTCCGCCGGCAGCAGGTCCATGTCGGAGGCCGCGGCTGGATGATAGGCCATGCCGATGCCGAGCACGACGAGGTTGCCGAGCCAGAAGGTCAAGCCGGAGAGAAAGCAGATCTTTGCGACGTCGATCGCGTTCAAGGCGTAGTCGGAATAGATCCGGAAACGGATGGCGCCGCCGGTGAAGACCGTGGCGCCGAGATTGTGGCCGATCGAATAGCTGCAGAAGGCCGACAGTGCGGCGATGCGATACGGCACGTGCTTCTTGCCGATCGTGCGCAGCGCGAAGAAGTCGTAGAAAGTCAGCGTGCAGAACGCGCACACCACGCAGAGCGCGGCCAGCGCGATATGGCCCGGCGGAATGTCGGTCAGAGTAGTCAGGATGCGGCCGGTGTCGACGCCCTTGAGCGTGTGGACGAGAGTCCGAACCGCAAGGGCAATGATGAGCAGGCTCGCCGCGACACCCAGCCGTTTCCAGCCGATCCATTTCTTGAAGCCGCGCCCAAACGCGGTCAGCAGTCCTTGCATTCATCCTCCCGGCAGGGCGACTCGATCCAAATTGGGCCCGTTCAAACCATCGATCGAACGCGGCGGCCGATCGCTCCGTATCCCGTAGTTCCAAATAAGGCAAAAAGGGCCGGTTGTGCAGTCCTTGACAACGGCAGCCCGGCCCCCCCGGTGAGCTCGAGCGCCGTACCCCGAACGCCCTCACCGTAGGCGCCAAAGCGAGCGGATTCGGGGCTGATTTCGGCCTGTTCAGCACGCTGGCTCATCTAGTTACGCATGGCACGCTCGTCAGGTTTTTCTGCTTCTCCGCAACGTTTCGGGGGCAAAAACCGGCCCTGCCTACCCTTGAGGCAAAACGTCGCGCGGTTCCCGGCCGGGCCTGATGGGGCCCGTGTTGCTTCAAATCGAGGCTGCTGCGGTATTTGGTTGCCCTTGTGCACCGCATTCAAAGCAATTGTTCACCATCGGATAAGGCGAACGAGGCCGTTTAACCATCTTGAATGAGTCTGTGCGCTCTTTAGGGCCCCATAAAAGTGGCTGGGGCCCGCAATGTATAAGGTATTAACCTGTCTGACGACGGAGCATGATTGGAGGCTGGTGGTGCTGGCCGGCGCCGTCTGTTTTCTCGCCAGCATGGTGGCGATCAGCCTGTTCAATCGTGCCAGGTCGTCGCGAGGCTATGCGCGCCTGATCTGGGCAGCGCTGGACGCGGCGGTTTCCGGTTGCGGTATCTGGGCCACCCATTTCATCGCCATGCTGGCCTATGACCCCGGCAATGGCGCCGGATACTCCATTCAAGTGACTCTCTTGTCTCTGGTGTTCGCGGTGACGATCGTCGGGATCGGGCTCGGCATCGCGCTTTCCGGTGGGGGACGCCTCTTAGCCGCAATCGGTGGCGCCGTGGTCGGCATCGGCGTCGCAACGATGCATTACACCGGCATGATGGCACTGGAACTGCCGGCGCGCATCAGCTGGTCGCCCGGCATCGTGATCGCTTCGATCGTGATTGGCAGCGCGCTCGGCGCGCTCGCATTGGTCGTTGCTTCCGGCCGCGACAGTTTGGGCCGCTCGGCTGCGGCAGCCGTGCTGCTGACGCTTGCGATCGTCTCGCACCACTTCACCGGTATGGGCGCGGTCACGCTGATCCCCGATCCGACCATCATGTTCGAGGAACTCTCGATCTCGCCGACCGTGCTGTCGTTCCTTATCGCGGGCTCGGCGGTTGTCATTCTGAGCGTGGCACTGTCGATCGCATCCATGGATCGCCGCGCAGAGAGCGCGCTCAACCGGCAGAAGATGCTGCTCGATACCGCGCTCGAGAACATGTCGCAGGGCCTTTGCCTGTTCGATGCCGAGGGCCGCATCCAGCTCTTCAACAAGAACTACGCCACGATGTTGCTCCGGACGGAGTCTGAACTGAGGGGACGATTGCTGCTCGACGTCCTGAAAGCGCAGAAGGCGGCTGGTCGCTGGCACGGAGATCCCCCCGAGGAGTTCTTCGCCAGGCTGATTGCGGATGCACAGGCCGGTCGCGGCGCGACCAGGGTTCTGCAGCATCGGGGGCGGTCGATGCGAACCGTCACTCAGCCGATGAAGAGCGGCGGCTGGGTTGCCACTTTCGAGGACATCACCGAGTGGGAACAGGCGCAGGCGCAGATTTCGCACATGGCGCGCCACGACTCGCTCACCGGTTTGCCCAACCGCACGCTGTTCCGCGAGGAGCTCGAGCGCGCGCTGCATATGGTCAAGCGCACCGACCAGCTAGCGGTATTGTGTCTCGATCTCGACCATTTCAAGAAGATCAACGATTCGCTGGGCCATCCCGTCGGCGATGAGCTGTTGAAACAGGCCGCCGCGCGGCTGCGCCAATGTGTCGGCCCTGGCGATACGGTGTCGCGGCTCGGCGGCGACGAGTTCGCGATCGTACAGTTCTGCAACGGCTGCGAGCCGACGGCCGTACCGGCGCTCGCGAGCCAGATCGTCGAGGCCGTCGCAGCACCCTACGAGATCGACGGCCATCATCTGGTGATCGGCGTCAGCGTCGGCATTTCGCTCGCGCCGGAGGATGGCGACAATCCCGATGAGCTCCTGAAGAATGCGGATCTCGCGCTCTATCGCGCCAAGGCCGATGGCCGCGGCACCTACCGCTTCTTCGAAGCGGGCATGGATGCCCGCGCCCAGGCGCGCCGCCTGCTGGAGCTCGACCTCAGGCTGGCGTTGCAGCGGGATGAGTTCGAGGTGCACTATCAGCCGATCCGCGACATCGCCAGCGGCGCAATTGTCGTGTGCGAGGCGTTGGTGCGCTGGAGGCATCCGCAGCGCGGCCTGATCGCGCCCAATAACTTCATTCCCATTGCCGAGGAAACCGGGCTGATCGTCAAGCTCGGGGACAAGGTCTTGCGCACGGCCTGCATGGAAGCCGCGCGCTGGGCGAGCGCTTGCGTTGCCGTCAATCTCTCGCCAGTGCAGTTCCGCAATCCGGACCTGGTGGCGAGCGTGAAGACGGCGTTGGAGCAGTCCGGCCTGCCGGCGCATCGTCTCGAGCTCGAGATCACGGAATCGGTCCTGCTCCAGAACAGCGACTCGACTCGCGCCATGTTGCTCGAAATCAGAGAGCTCGGGGTGAAGATATCGTTGGACGATTTCGGTACCGGCTATTCGTCGCTGAGTTACCTGCGCAGCTTCCCGTTCGACAAGATCAAGATCGATCGCTCCTTCGTCAGCGAGCTGACGAGCAGCAACGACTCGCTCGCCATCATCCGCGCCGTGACCGGGCTCGGCAAGAGTCTCGGCATCGTCACCACCGCCGAAGGCGTCGAGACCGATGCGCAGCTTGAAATGCTGTCCCGCGAGGGCTGCACCCAGGCGCAGGGTTTTCTGATCAGCAAGCCGCGCCCGATCGCGGAGGTCGAGCACATGCTGATCGAGCCTTCCGCCAGCGCAGTGGCGTAAGCACGGCTTCTCCTTAGCAGTTCCAGCGGAACGTCTTCTACACTTCGATCTATGTCGAAGCCTGGAGGCGAAACGCTTCCCCATATCTCGCGTTGGTTCCCGAAATCGGAGGTAACCCAATGCGAACCGCGTCCCTCAAGGCCGAGCAAGCATCTCATCGTGAATCGCAGCCGAAACCGGCCATAACAACTCCATCGCGCCTTTCGAGTGTGCTGACACTTGCCGCCATGAGCCTCGGCTATGGCGTGGTGCAGCTCGACGTCACCATCGTCAACACCGCGCTGAGCAGCATCGGCGCTTCGCTCGGCGGCGGCGTCGCCGAGCTGCAATGGGTAGTGAGCGCTTATACGATCGCGTTTGCGGCGCTGATCCTGACCGCGGGCGCGCTCGGCGACCGCGTCGGCGCCAAGCGTG
>DATHMA010000004.1:0-5168 GCA_035487555.1 Bradyrhizobium sp.
CAGCGAGGTGAGTGCGGTGAACATCGCGACACCCGCGCTCGGTCCATCCTTCGGCGTGGCGCCGGCTGGGACATGGACGTGGATGTCGCTCTTTTCGAAGATCGCGGGGTCGATGCCGAGCTGGGTGGCGCGGCTCTTCACTAGCGTCAGCGCCGCTTGCACGCTTTCGCGCATGACCTCGCCAAGCTGGCCCGTCAGGATCAGCGCGCCGCGGCCGGGTACCCGCGTTGCCTCGATGAAGAGGATATCGCCGCCGACCGGTGTCCAGGCCAGTCCCGTCGCCACGCCCGGCACGCTGGTGCGCAAGGCGATCTCGCCCTCGAAACGTGGCGCCCCGAGGATGGAGACGAGATCCTTGGGCTCAATGGTGACCTTGGTAGTGCTGCCTTCGGCGATCTGGACTGCGGCATGCCGCAACGCGCGCCCGATTTCCCGCTCGAGCGAGCGGACGCCCGCTTCGCGCGTGTAGCCGTTGATGAGCTGCCGCAGCGCCTCCGGGTCGATCTCGGCTTGCTCGGCGTTGAGGCCGTTGGCTCCGAGCTGGCGGCGAACGAGATAGCGGCGCGCGATCTCGAGCTTCTCCTCTTCGGTGTAGCCGGGCAGGCTGATGATCTCCATGCGGTCGAGCAGCGGACCGGGGACCGTGTCCAGCATGTTGGCGGTTGCGATGAAAACCACGCGCGACAGATCAAAGGGGATGCCGAGATAATTGTCGCGGAAGGTGGCGTTCTGCTCGGGATCGAGAACCTCTAACATCGCCGCCGACGGGTCGCCCTGGACACCGCGTCCCATCTTGTCGAGCTCGTCGAGCATCATGACGCAATTGCGCGCACCGGCCTTCTTGATGCCCTGGATGATGTTGCCGGGAAGCGAGCCGATATAGGTCCGCCGATGGCCGCGGATTTCCGCCTCGTCATGCACGCCGCCAAGGCTGACGCGGACGAAGGGGCGGGACATCGCGCGCGCGATCGATTGGCCGAGCGAGGTCTTGCCGACGCCGGGCGGGCCGACGAAGCACAGGATCGGGGCCTTGCCCTGCGGCGCGAGCTTGCGCACCGCGAGATATTCGATGATCCGGCCCTTGATCTTCTCCAGCCCGAAATGGTCCTCATCGAGGATGCGGCGCGCTTCCTTGATGTCGATCGGCTTCTCTTCCGGCAGCGCCCAGGGCAGTTCGATCAGCCACTCGAGATAGGTGCGCACCATGCCGGATTCGCCCGCCGCCTCCGGCATGCGCTCGTAGCGGCGCAGCTCCTTGCGCGCCTGGCTTTCGGCCTCCGGCGGCATCTTGGCTTTCGCGATGGCTTCGCTGAGCTCGGCGACCTCCTGGGCCTTGCCGTCGCCTTCGCCCAATTGGCGCTGGATGGTCGCCATCTGCTCGCGCAGGATCGCCTCGCGCTGGCGTTCATCGAAGGCCGCCTTGGTCTTCTGCCCGATCTCGTTGGTCAGCCGCAGCACTTCGAGCCGCTCGGCGAGGAAGGCCGACACCTTCTCCATTCTCTTGGAGAGATCGACGGTTTCCAGGATCTCCTGCTTCTCCTGTGGCTTGATGTCCATGTAGGAGGTCGCAAGATCGGCGAGCGCGGCCGGAGACGTCGTCGACTGGAATACGCCCACCAGCTCCTGCGGCGCTTGCGGAATGAGCTGGATCGCTTCGACCGCCTGCCGCTGCAGGTTCAGAAACCGGGCCTCGATCTCGGGCGAGCTTGTCGCAGGCTCGGGGATTTGGACGAACCGTGCCACCGGGAACGGCGTGCCCGGAAGAAAGTCGAGAATGCGCGCGCGCTGCACGCCCTGGCAGACGATATGGTGGGTCTCATCCGGCGCGGTGATGTAGCGGATGATGTTGGTAATGGTGCACACGCGGTAGAGATCATCGGGCGTAGGGTCGTCTACCTCCTGGTCGCGCTGAAGCAGAATCCCGATCGGCCGCTGTTCGCGCAGCGCCTGCTGGGCGGCGGCAATGGACTTCGGTCGGTTGATGGTGATGGGCGCGACCACGCCCGGAAACAGCACGATGTTACGGACGGCGACGATGATCAGGGCATCGTCGGGAATCCGGATCTCGTTTGACGATGGTGTGCCCGCTGGCGCAGCGGCTTCGTGATCTGTTGCCATGGGGTTCACTCGGATTTTGCGAGGCGGAAGACGATGCATCCGTCGGCGGCAAAGCGGCTGATCGCGTAACGCCCGGTAGGCAAGGCGATGCGGCGCAGGAAATTGCCTTGCGGTAGTTCGAGCCGGTGGATGCGGGCGTTGCGCAACTCGGCCGGCAACGTCCGGCTACCGCTGATCGTCAGCACGCCGTTTTCGATGACCGCTTCGACCTGGTCGAGATCCACACCGGGCAGGGCGACGAAGAGCAAAATTTCCTCGTCGGTCTCGAGCACATCGATGGGCGGTTCCCAATAGGCCTGTTGCAGGGTGAAGAACTGCTGGTGCAATCGCTCGGCGCGCGCCAGCGAGCCCAGCGCCTCCGACAGCATCCAGTTGATGGGATCGTTGACCGACATTTGCTTCCTCGATGCGCCCGCCCGTACCTTATGGTTAGCAGAATGTTGACGCGCTGTCAGGAAGGCCGAGGGCCGACCCGGCCTTAAGGTATTTTCGCCGGTTACAGCGCGCCATGCGCCGTCTGTCGCAGGCTCAATCCATTTAACCTTTACGCGTCTTTAATGGCAGCGACCGTAGGGTCTCGAAACGCGGTTCAGGATGAGCCGCGTGCCGTCCAGGATGGCCGGCGTTCGCGTACGCGTGGAGTCTCCCATGGATATTATGACGGGCGTTGGCCTGGTCTGCGGTACGATCGTTATCGCGACCCTGATGCTGTTGGGCGGCGATCTGGAGATGTTCGTCTCCGAACACGCGGTCATCATCATCTTCGGCGGCTCGATTTCGGCGACGATGATCCGCTTTCCCCTCGGTGTCATCCTGCACGCCCTGCCGCTCGGCGCGAAGTTCGCGTTCACGATGAGCCGGCTCTCCGCCCACGACCTCGTTGACGAACTCGCCCGCATTGCCGAGATCGCCCGCAAGCAGGGTCCGGTCGGCCTGGAAAAGGTCGAAGCCGACGATCCGTTCCTGGCCAAGGGCATCCGCTACGTCGCCGACGGCTACGACCTCGAATTCATCCGCGACAACCTCGAGCGCGACCGCGACAACTTCCTGATGCATCTCGACGAGGGCAGCAAGATCTACCGCGCCATCGGCGACTGCGCGCCGGCCTTCGGCATGATCGGCACCCTGGTCGGCATGGTGCAGATGTTCGCCAACATGACCGACCCTTCCAAGCTCGGCCCGTTCATGGCGACCGCGCTGCTCGCCACCCTCTATGGCGCGCTGGTTGCGAACCTGTTCTGTCTGCCGATCGCCGACAAGCTGCACGGCAAGCTGCTCGACGAGGAGACCAACCGCACGCTGATCATCGACGGCATCCTGATGATCCGCGATTCCAAGAGCCCGGCGCTGGTGCGCGAAATGCTGCTCGCCTATCTGCCGGAGAAACACCGCCACGAAGAGGGCGAGCCGGTCCCGGCCTAAGGCCTGAGGGAAGGGCGGAGCATCAGGCGATGGCCAAGAAAAAACGCGGCGATGGGCACGGCGGCGGCCACGGCTGGTTCGTGACCTTCGCCGACCTGATGGGGCTGATGATGAGCTTCTTCGTGATGCTCGTCGCCTTCTCCACCCAGGATCAGCAGAAGCTGAAGATCGTCGCAGGCTCGATGCGTGACGCCTTCGGCGTGCAGACCACGTCGCGCTTTTCCGGCATCATCGAATCCGACGGCGTTCCGACCCGGCCGAAACTGAAGAACGTCGCCCATGTCAATCCGGACGAGGCGTCCAACACGCCGACCCCGGACCAGCAGGACAATCAGAAGATCGCCGGCGCCAAGCTCAAGATCGACCGCGAATTCGCGCTCGCTTCGGCCTCGCTGCGCCAGGCGCTGCAGGACATGCCGGAGCTGACGGAGATCAGCAAGCACATCATGTTCGAGGAAACCAAGCAGGGGCTCAACCTCGAGATCGTCGATCAGGACGGCCGCTCGATGTTTGCCGACGGCTCCAAGGAACCCTATGAGCGCACGCGGCGCCTGATCGAGCGCCTCGCGATCCCGCTGAAGCAGACCCCGCTGCGGCTGACCATCACCGGCCATACTGCGGCCGGTTTCGTGCCGGCGCGCAGCGATTACGGCGCCTTCGAGCTCTCGGCCGACCGCGCCAACTCAGTGCGCGAGATCCTGGAGCGCGAGGGTCTGCCGTCCGCCCACATCTACGCCGTCTCCGGCCAGGCCGATAACCAGCCGCTATTCCCGGACGATCCGTCGCTGTCGGCCAACCGCCGGGTGACCATCACGCTGATGCGTGAGGATCCCGCCGTGCCGCCCAACCTCCAGCCGTGACCTCAGGGGTTTGACCCTACCATAATACCATATACGAAAGTTATCGCGGCGTGGCGCCAATGACGTCGCGGCGGACAGCGGCGCGCTGCTATATGGTTTGTCCATTGACGGGCACTGGCGCCGATAGGCGCCAGCCTGGATCGATCGAAGCTGGGCAGCGTTCTTTCCCATCATGACCGTTGGCGTCACCTCCACCGAAGCCTCCGAGGGACAAATCAGCTCGGGCTTCTGGGCATTGACGCTCGGCAGCATCGGCGTGGTGTTCGGCGACATCGGAACCTCGCCGCTCTACGCCTTCCGCGAGGCGGTTGCGGATGCGGCCCGCGGCGCCCCCGTGACGCGGGCGATGGTGCTGGGCGTACTCTCCCTGATCCTCTGGGCGCTCCTGATTGTCGTGACCTCGAAATACGTGCTGCTGCTGCTGCGCGCCGACAATAACGGGGAGGGCGGCACGCTGTCGCTGATGGCGCTCGGCCAGCGCGCGCTCGGCCGGCGAAGCTGGTTCTTGCTGTCGCTCGGCGTGGTCGGCGCCTCGATGTTCATCGGCGATTCCATGATCACGCCGGCAATCTCGGTGTTGTCGGCGGTCGAGGGCCTCAAGCTCGCGGCGCCCGCGCTCGAGCATTACGTCGTGCCGCTCACCGTCTTCATCCTGCTCGTGCTCTTCTCGGTGCAGTCGCGCGGCACCGCGCGCGTCGCTTCCGCCTTCGGCCCTGTCATGGTGGTGTGGTTCGCGACGCTCGGTATCCTCGGCCTCATTCACATCGC
>DATHMA010000005.1:0-70308 GCA_035487555.1 Bradyrhizobium sp.
GGACCCATAACCACAGGGCGCAGTTGTTGTGGCACGCTGTGGCAACAGCGCCGGCTACAACAACTCCCTGTGGTAATGGGTCCTGGATCGCGCTCGCTACTTGACGGCGCTGCGCGCCGCAAGGCGCTCGCTTGTCCAGGACGACAGCGGATTTACTTCTCTCGCTCTTTCTTCCTCTCCTGCTTTCGCCATTCACCCACGAACGCGATGAATGCCGCGAGCGCGGGCGGGAGCTGGCGACGGCTGGGGTAATACAGGAACGGGCCGGGGAACGGCGCGCACCAGTCGTCGAGCACGCTGATCAGCTCGCCGGAGACGATCGCCTCGCTCGCCTGGTCGCGGAAGGTGAGCCAGAAACCGACGCCGTCACAGGCCGCGCGCATGGCCGGCGCAGGATGATTCACCACCAGCTTGGCGGGCGGCGATATCTTCACCACGCGGCCGGCCTTCTCGAACTCCCAATCCAGCATCGCGCCGCTGGAGAAGCGAACGCGAATGCAGGCGTGGTCGAGCAGCTCCCGCGGATGTTTCGGCTTGCCGTGCCGCGCCAGATAGCCGGGGGAGGCGAGCAGCGCGTAACGCTGCGGCGGGCCGAGCGAGATCGCGATCATGTCCCGCTCGAGATGCTCGCCGTAACGGACGCCCGCATCGTGGCCGGCCTCGACGATATCGATGCAGCCGCTCTGACCGACGATCTCGAGCTCGATCTGTGGAAAGGCCTGCAGGAACGGCGCAAGCATCGGCGCCAGCACAAGATCGACCGCGGGCGGCGGCGCATTGATGCGCAACCGGCCCGATGCCACCCCGCGCAGACCACGCACCTCGTCGAGTGCCGCGTTGACGTCGGACATCGCAGGCGCAACGCGCGCCAGCAGCATTTCACCGGCCTCGGTCAATGCGACGCTGCGGGTGGTGCGATTGACCAGCCGCACCCCAAGCCGCTCCTCCATGTCGCGCAGCCGCTGGCTGAGGCCCGAGACGGAGACGCGGCTCTCCTGGGCCGCGCGCCGGAAATTCCGGGTGCGGGCGACGGCAACGAAGGCTTCGAGATCGCGCAGGTCGAGATCGCTCATTGTTCACTATTGTGAACAAGCTATTCCGAATTGTCCACCTTATCGGCGTAATCGAAATGCCTCATATCGGCGGCACAATTCGGCGCGGGATGCCCGCCGCCATTGCCAGGAGAACAGCCATGGACACGCGCAAACTCGGCAAGACCGGCCCCGTCGTTTCGAGCATCGGCCTCGGCTGCATGGGCATGTCGGACGCTTATGGCCCCGCCGATCGCGGCGAGAGCATTGCCACCATCCATGCCGCGCTGGAGGCCGGCATTACGCTGCTCGACACCGGAGATTTCTACGGCATGGGTCACAACGAGATGCTAATCCGCGAGGCGCTGTCCTCGCAGAGCCGCCACAACGCGCTGATCTCGGTGAAATTCGGCGCGCTGCGCGATCCCAAGCGCGGCTTCAACGGCTACGACAGCCGGCCCGCCGCGATGAAGAATTTCGTCGCCTATTCGTTGCAGCGGCTCGGCATCGAGGCGATCGACATCTACCGGCCGGCGCGGCTCGATTCGAATGTTCCGATCGCGGAAACGATCGGCGCGATGGCCGACATGATCAAGGCCGGCTGGATCAGGCATATCGGCCTCTCCGAGGTCGGCTCAGACACCATCCGCCGCGCTCAGGCGGTGCATCCGGTCGTCGATTTGCAGATCGAATATTCACTGGTGTCGCGCGGCATCGAGAGCGACATCCTAAAGACCTGCCGCGAGCTCGGCATCGGCATCACCGCCTATGGCGTGCTGTCGCGCGGGCTGATCAGCGGCCACTGGTCGAAGGATCGCTCCGAGGCGCAGGATTTCCGCCGCATGAGCCCGCGCTTCCAGGACGCGAACATCGACCGCAACCTCGCGCTGGTTGAGCAATTGCGCGCGATCGCCGTAGAGGTCGGCGCCTCACCGGCGCAGGTCGCGATCGCCTGGGTCGCGGCACAGGGCAACGACATCGTGCCGTTGGTCGGCGCCCGTCGCCGCGAGCGGCTGACGGAAGCACTCGGTGCGCTGAACGTGGAGCTGACCGCTGCGCATCTCGCGGCGCTGGCGGAAGCGTTCCCGCCGGGCGTCGCCGCCGGCAACCGCTATCCGGATGCGCAGCTTGCGCATATGGACAGCGAGAAGACGTAACGGCCTTGAGGGTGGGCAAAGGCGCGCATCCGCCTTCGCTCTTCGAGCTACGCCGGACAGGGCGCCGTGCCCACCATCTATCAACAGCATGACTCGTGATGGTGGGCACGCTTACGCTTTGCCCACCCTACGAACGGGTGCGCTGACGGCTGCGATGACATGATCGTGAGCCTGCCTGCGCATGCCACCCTTGCCCGGACCCAACCTTGACCCGGGTCATTGCTCGACCCTAATAGCCCGCATCAGCCGGCACCGGATCAAGGTTGGACACCGAAAGGGGTCGATTTTGGGAGCTTAAGCACAGCGCGGGCAGTCTTCCGTGAGGCGAGTTGGCCTCACACTGACAGCTTTCTCCAGTGGCGGTCTTAAAAAGACAGGAGGAAGCAAGCGTGGATACAAGCAACCAAACGCTCGATGGAATAGCGCCGATCGAGCGGCAGACCATGAGAAAAGTGACATGGCGGCTGATGCCGCTGCTCATGCTCGGCTACTTCTGCGCTTACCTCGACCGCTCGAATGTCGGCATGGCCGCGACCACCATGGTCGACGATCTGCACTTCTCCAATGCAGTGTTCGGTTTCGGCGCCGGTCTGTTCTTCCTGGGCTATTTCATCGCGGAAATTCCTAGTAACCTGATCCTCCACACGATCGGCGCGCGCCGATGGATCGCCCGCATCCTCATCACCTGGGGCATCATCGCCGCCATCACCGCCTTCGTCTGGAACGAATGGAGCTTCTACGGCAACCGCATCCTGCTCGGGCTCGCAGAGGCCGGCTTCTATCCGGGCGTGCTGCTCTACATGACGTGGTGGTTTCCCTCGTTCTACCGCTCGCGGATGATGGGCCTGTTCCAGTCCGCCAGCGTGATCTCGCTGTTCATCGGACCGCCGCTCGGCGGGCTGCTGCTGCAAATGCATGGTCTGGCCGGGCTGCACGGCTGGCAGTGGCTCTACGTCATCGAGGGGGTGCCGCCGATCATCATGTGCGTCGTCTTCTACCTGTTCCTGACCGACCGGCCGCATGAGGCGAACTGGCTGAACACCGAGGAGCGGGGCTGGCTGCAGAAGCGTCTGGAGTCCGAGCAGGCTCAAAAGGAGGCGGTCCGCAAGTTCTCGCTCGTCGATGCCTTCAGCGACTACAAGATGTGGCTGCTCACGCTCGCCTATTTCGGCCAGAACATTTCCTCTTACGGCCTGGTTTTCTTCCTGCCCTTGATCGTGAAGGAGCTCGGCGTCGGCACCCAGTGGATCGGGCTCGTATCGGCATTGCCCTATGTCTGCGCTTTCGTGGCGATGATCGCTTGGGGCTACCACTCCGACATCAGCGGCGAGCGCAAATGGCATCTGTCCGGAGCAGCCCTGGTGGCTGCGGGAGGGCTGGCGACCGCTGCCCTCATCGGGACCGGTCATCCTGCCATCACCATGATCGCGCTGTGCATCGCCATGATGGGCCAGCAATCGCTGATCCCGATCTTCTGGTCGATCCCGAGCGCCATGCTGACCGGTGTCGCCGCGGCGGGCGGTCTCGCCATGATCAACTCGCTCGGCAACCTTGGCGGTTGGTTCGGTCCGTCGATCTACGGTCTCATCAAGGACGCCACTGGCAGCGCCAATATCGGACTGTTGTTCCTGGCGGTGGGACCGTTGATGACGGCGATCTGCGCTCTCATCGTCGGCCAGGATCGCCGGCTGGAACGCATTCCGACGGCGCAGCCGGCGACGGTCAGGTCGTGATCGGCGGACAAGGATTGTAGGGTGGGCAAAGGCGCGCAAGCGCCGTGCCCACCAACTACACCACGACTCGTGATGGTGGGCACGCTATCGCTTTGCCCACCCTACGGACCGCCGTTGTAGCCCGCATGAGCGCAGCGATATGCGGGGAAAGACCCGGGGTCGCTGCGCTCGCCCGGGCTACAGGCCACTGATAATCACCGGTGCGCGCTGAGATCTGTGATCGTCAGCGCATCGCCGTTGAGCGGATTCAGCGGATCGCGCGTGTAGCGCAGCGTTTCGAAGCGCATGTTGCGCGCGTCGATCATCAGCAGCTTGCCGACCAGGCCTTCGCCGAACCCGACGATCTCGCGGATCGTCTCCAGCGCCATCATCGAGCCGAGCACGCCGGCAAGCGCCCCCAGCACGCCGGCTTCGGCGCAGGTCGGCACCGTGCCGGGCGGAGGTGCTTCCGGAAACAGGCAGCGATAGGTCGGGTTGAACTCGCCCTTCTCATTCTTCTCATGCGCGCGGATGGTGGTGAGCGAGCCGTCGAAGGTGCCGAGCGACGCCGTGATCAGCGGTCGCGCGGCGAGGAAGCAGGTGTCGGAGACGAGATAGCGCGTCTCGAAATTGTCGGAGCCGTCGAGCACGATGTCGTAGCCACCGATCAGCGCCATGGCATTGTCGGCATTCAGCCGCGTGGCATGCGCGGCAAAGCGGACATGCGGGTTGAGCGCATGGACGCGCTCGGCGGCGGTGTCGGCCTTGCGGCGGCCGATGTCGGGCGTGGTGTGGATGATCTGACGCTGCAGATTGGAAAGTGACACATCATCGTCATCGACGACGCCGAGCTCGCCGATGCCGGCAGCCGCCAGATACATCAGCGCCGGCGCGCCGAGCCCGCCCGCGCCGATCACGAGCACGGACGCTTCTTTCAGCGCCTGCTGGCCGGGGCCGCCGACGTCGTGCAGCACGATGTGCCGGGCATAGCGTTCAAGTTCGTCGGCGCTGAGCATTTTTGCGTCGTTCTCCAATCTCACCCCTCATCCTGAGGAGCGGCGCAAGCCGCGTCTCGAAGGATGAAGCCACCGACCGGACCGCATGGTTCGAGACGCCGCTTCGCGGCTCCTCACCATGAGGGTCGGACAGCACTGAACCACCGTCCATCTATTACCGACCAAGCAGATGTGCTTAAATCGGCTGCATTCAATCACCTGCAATCACCCCCGGGATTTGTCATGAGATCGTGGCTGGCAGCAACCTTGATGTCCATGACCATGTTCATGGCGGCTGGGGATTCGGCGGAGGCCCAGATGGTGGCGCCGTCGACCGCCGGCACCAAGCCGAAGGCGGTCGCGACCGTCCCGATCCGGCCTCCCGCGCTGCAGACACCCACCGATACCGCCAATGCCATGGGGCAGAGCGAGCGGCTGGCGCTGCAATCCGACCTCGCCTGGGTCGGCGAATATAACGGTGCCATTACCGGCGATGTCAGCGAACGGATGGTCGCCGCGATCAAGGATTATCAGAAGGTCAAGGGCGGCAAGCAGACCGGCGTGCTCAATCCGCAGGAGCGCAGCGTGCTGGCGGAGACCGCGCGCCGGCGGCAGGACAATGTCGGCTGGAAGCTCGTCACCGATACCGTGACCGGCTCCCGTCTCGGCATCCCCACCAAGCTGGTGCCGCAGCAGACGAGCGATGCCAACGGCACCAAATGGACCTCGCCGACCGGCACCATCCAGGTGGTGCTCGGCCGGCGCAAAGAGGCAGGCCCGACGACCGCGAAGCTCGCCGACGAGGAGAAGAAGGACCCGCCGGGGCGCAAGATCGACTACACCGTGGTCAAGCCCGACTTCTTCGTGCTGTCGGGCATGCAGGGGCTGAAGAAGTTCTATCTGCGCGGCACCTTCAAGGGCGATGAGGTCCGCGTCATGACCATTCTCTACGACCAGGCCACGGAAAATACCGTCGAACCCGTCGTGATCGCGATGTCGAGCGCGTTCAGCGCGTTCCCGCCTGCGACGCAGGCTCCGCCGCCGCGCAAGACGGTCGAATATTCAACCGGCATGGTCGTGACCGAGGATGGCGCCATCGTCACCGATCGTGAAGCGACCGATGGCTGCCTTGCGATCACGATCCAGGGCCTTGGGCATGCCGACCGGCTTGCGGAAGACAGGGATCGTGGACTGGCGCTGCTGCATATCTACGGCGCGCATTCCCTTAAGCCGCTTGCCCTTTCCGATGGTGCCGCCAAGAGCAGCGTCGACATCGTCGGTATCGCCGATCCGCAGAACCAGGGCGGCGGCGCGGCGGCGACCAGCGTCAAGAGCCAGGTGACACAGGTCGGCGCCGGCGGCGACCTTGCGCTGTCGCCCGCGCCGGCGGTCGGCTTTTCCGGCGCAGCGGCGTTCGACGGCGACGGCAAGTTTGCGGGGCTCGCGGTGCTGAGGCCCGTGGTGGTCGCAACGACGGCGGCGGCCAACACGCCGCCCGCTACACAGGCGGTGCTGGTGACGGGCGACGCCGTGCGCGATTTCCTGAAAGCCAACGAGGTCAGCGCATCCGGCACCTCGACCGACGCCAAGGCCGCCGCCGTGCGCGTGATCTGCGTGAGGAAGTAGCTCTCACATCTCGGACGCTGCCGTAGGGTGGGCAAAGGCGCGAAAGCGCCGTGCCCACCACCTATCAACGATATGACTCGCGACGGTGGGCACGCTACGCTTTGCCCACCCTACGATTGCTCAACCCGGAAACTTGGGCTCGCCGTAGGGATAGAACTTCTTCAAATCCACATTGCGATATGGCAACGCGTCGAGATGCACGGTGCCGAGGAACGCACCTGGCGGCTCGACCAGCACAATCGTTTTGGCAAAGCCGTTGTCGTCAAAGCCTTTGCGGAAATGCACGCGGGACTTGATCGCGAACGCGTTGAAAGCGTGGATATCGAGGCCGAGCGCGCCAAGCGAGAACGGCTCCATCACCTGCACCAGATAGGTCGACAGCACCAGCACATTGTCGCGACCGAAGCGCACCACCACCCAATACTGGCCGAGAGCTTCGGTTGCGCGCAAGATCGTGCCCTGGATGTGCACCGGCGTGCCCGCTGACGCATCGACCAGACCGCCGATCTCCATGTCGAAGGCATCGCCAGGCTTCGCTCCATCGGCCTTCAGCTTCGCGGTCGCCCTTGCATCGGCAATGGTCGCGATCAACACGTGCGAGAGGCCCTGCGCGACGATCTCCTTCAAGAGAAACGTGGCCGATCCCGAGCGGTCGCTGTGATCGGCCAGCACCACCGGCGTATCACCCTTCGCCATCGCCGCTTTGGCCAGCGCCACGCCATCGGCGATGGAATAGATTTTCGTCGAGGACAATAGCTTCTCGCGCTTGCGCCAGGCAAGGCTCGCGATGTCATCGGCGATTTCGCCGGCAAGCTTGGCGTTACCGTTGGTGAAGACCTGTACGGTGATGCCGACATCGGGCACGTCGGCAAAGGGAAAGCCGAAGAATACGTTGACATAGACGTCGACCTCGCGCGCTTCCCAGGTCAGCGCACGCTGGGTCAGATCCATCCATGGCGAGGCGCCGGTCCACATCCGCACCGTCGCGGTGAGGATCGGCACTTTCCTGACCGCATGCGCCGGCTTGTAATCGCCGCGGATGGCGCGCAGCAGCATGCGCGCGGCGCGTTCGCCTTGCAGATATTCGTCGTAATGCGGGAAATATTTGACGGCAAAGCCGATGTCGGCGTGATCGAGGAACTCGTGATCCTCATTGCCATGCAGATCGAATGTCGCGGCGATCTTCACGTCAGGCCCGACCACCTCGCGCACGCGGCGCGCCAGCTCCGCCTCGGGCTTGGGCGTGCCGCGCACCGCCATCGCGCCGTGCAGCGAGAGATAGACGCCGTCGAACGGGCCTTCCGCCTTCAGCCCCTCGATCATCCTGCCGACCAGCGTTTCGAACGCCTCTGATGTGACCCAGCCCGAGCCCATATAGGTCTTCGGCCAGAGCGGAGATTCGATGCCGACGAGCTCGACGCAATCGAACTCGCGCGCCATCTTCACAAAGCCGCCCATGTAGGATTTCGGATAGGCGCCGAGCAGCGCTTCGCCGCTCGCCGGCGAGCCCGGATAGATGAAATCATCAAGCGTGGTGTCGTTCGCAAGGAACGTCACCGTCTCGTGCGCGAAATGCAGCACGGCGATGCGGATGTTCTTGTCCATGACGGCCTCACCGCAATCCGAAGCGGACACCGGCCTGCGCAAGTCCGCCTGATATCGCGACCGGCGTGCCGTCGGCGCGCCAGCAGGCCGCGCCCGACAGCGAGCCATCGCTGTTGAATTGGATCGCGTTCATGCCGCCACCGACGGTTGGCATCGGGGCGACGCGATGCCCCATGGCGCGCAGCTTTTCGCGCACCGCCTCCGGAATCGCCTGCTCGACTTCGAGCGCATTGCCCTCGGTCCAGACCCGCGGCGCCTCGACGGCTTCCTGCAGGCTCATGCCGTGATCGATCAGATTGATCAGCGCCTGCATGGCGCTCGGGAAAATCCGCTTACCGCCAGGCAGGCCCAGCGCGTAAGTGAGCTTGCCATCGCGCAGCGCCATCATCGGCGACATCGAGGTGGTGACGCGCTTGCCGGGCGCCAACGACAGCGCGTGGCCGGGACGCGGGTCGAACAGGTTCAAATAATTGTTCGGCACCGTGCCGAGGCCGGGGATCAGGATTTTCGCGCCGAACAGATTGTTGATGGTCTGCGTGGTGGCAACCACATTGCCGAAAGCGTCGGCCGCGGTCATGTGCGTGGTGTGAGCGCCTTCCAACTGCTCGACGCCGGCGCCCCAGGCTTGCGCATGGTTGAGGTCGATCGCGCGTCGCCGCTCGGCGGCATAATCCTTCGACGTCAGCCGCTGCACCGGCACCTTGACGTAATCGGGATCGCCGCTGGCAGCGGCGCGGTCGGCGAAGGCGATCTTCAGGACCTCGGCGATGAGGTGGATGGTCTCCGCCGTCCCGAAGCCCAACTCGCGGAGGTCAAAACCTTCGAGGATGTTGAGCATCTCGGTGATGTGCACGCCGGAGGCTGCGGGCGGCGGCGGGCCCAGGATTTCCCAGCCGCGATAATCGCAACGGATCGGCTGCCGCTCGACGGTCCTGTAATTCGTCAGATCGTCCTTGCGAATGAAGCCGCCGTTTTTCGTCATGTACTCGACGAGGACGTCGCCGAGCGGGCCGTGATAGAGCGCGTCCGCGCCGTGCTGCGAAATATACGTCAGCGTCTGCGCATACTCGGCCTGCACCACCCGCTCGCCGGCTTTCAGCGGCTCGGCCTTGGGCAGATAGATCGCCGAGATCGCCTTGTCCTTCAGCATGTCGCTGGCGCTGTCGGAAATGCATTCATGCAAGTAGGGCGTTGCGAGATAGCCGCGCGCGGCGTGCCTGATCGCGGGCTGCATCACGTCGGCCAGACTCATCGTGCCGAAGCGGCCTAAGGTCTCGCACCACGCCTTCAGCGAGCCTGGCACCGCGACCGCCTTTGGGCCGGTGAGATTTTCGTCACCCACGGTGTCGAACACATCATGGGCTGAGCCCGGCTTCGAGCGATAGGTGTCGAGCTTCACCATCGCGGGCACCGTGCTCTGCCCGTCGATGAAGCGATGGCTGCCGTCCGCGAGGCGAATATGCGCCATGCCGCCGCCGATGATGCCGACCATCATCGGCTCGACCACGGTCAGCGTGAACAGGGTTGCAATCGCGGCATCGATCGCATTGCCGCCGGCCGCCAGCATTTCGCTGCCTGCCGCGGACGCCAGCGGATGATTGCTCACCACCATGCCGCGGCTGCCGGTCGCAGGCCTCTTCTCGCAGCTGAAAGTCGTCGCCGCCCGCTCGCGCCAGTTTCCGCCCATGATCGCACTCTGCACGTTACGCGGACGCGATGTGAGCGGCATTTCCCGACGCGGTCAACCGCGCGAAAGGCAAAGCCCCGATGCGCGCACCGGGGCCCTGCACGCACCATTTAATCAATCCGGCAGCATCTCGCCGGAACCGCCCATCTCGGCGGGAAAATCCTTCAGCTTCGGCAAGCCGTCCTTGATCCGCAAAACCGTCTCGCCGTAATTGACGTGAAGGGCGGGCTCGAATTTCAAACTCGGGATCGTCGCCGCATAGACGTCGATCAGGCCGGCCGGCTTGTGGCCCGACATCACATGTCCGCCGCAAAGCTTGCAGAATTTCCGCTGGCTGAAATCCGTCTTCGAATAAGTGGCGAGATGCTCGGCACCCGCTTTGACCTTCACCGCGTCTTCCTTCCAGAGCGTGAAGGCATTCACCGGTCCGGCCGACCAGGACCGGCAGGAACTGCAATGGCAGTAGCCCATGGCTTCGGGCGCGCCATCAGCCTCGATCTCGACTGCACCGCAAAAACAACGTCCGATATGGCCCATTATTTTCCTCCCTATGACGAGCAATGAGCGAAAGCTGTTCTCGGCGTGTGGCAAAAGCGGGTCGGCGCCAAAGTGCTCGTCGCGCGTGTGGAACCTTTTCGCCGCTGCCACAGAGGTTAACGCTTGATAACACTTCGGTATTCGTCCGGATGTGTTCGAATCACCACATCTGTGGCATCGTGAAGCATCGTTGCCGGCACCTGATTCGGATCGTGTGATTTGGTCCTTGGGAATTGGCCCGGAACGTCCTGAGCAAGAATGGCTCCGCAGTCGCAGCATGCGACGCCCTCAGTTCGGCGTATCCGCGTAGCCCCAAAAATTCATGCGAAGGACTTCTACAGCATGCAGACGATCGTATTGGCCACCCAAAAGGGCGGCAGCGGCAAGAGCACGCTTGCCATCGGGCTGGCGCTGGCCGCCAGGGAAGCCGGGCACAATGTACGCCTGATCGAAGCCGACCAGCAGGGCACCCTGTCGAACTGGCAGCGCCGCCGCGGCGCCGACAAGCCGCTGGTCGAGGCCATCCATAACGCCCGTGAGATCGAAGCCCGCCTGCAGGCCCTCGCGCTCGAAGGCGTGACGCTCACGATCATCGACACCGCCGGCGGCATCACAGCGGCGACCACCGAAGCCGTCCGCTACTGCGATTTCTGCATGATCCCGGCCCGTCCCTCGATCGCCGACATCGAAGCCAGCGCGGCGACGCTCGAGCTCGTGCGCGCCTGGCAAAAGCCGTTTGCCTTCATCCTCAACCAGACGCCGATCCGCAGTCAGCGCAACAACTTCGCCGCCGATGCGATCGGCGAGGCGGCCGCGCGCGACCTGGACGCCGTGCTCGCCCGCCCCTTCATCGTCATGCGCAACGATCACCAGGACGCGCTCGTCGCAGGCCTTGCGGTCAGCGAGCTCTCTCCGTTCGGCAAGTCGGCCGACGAAATGCGCGAACTCTGGCGCTGGGTTGACGCGCGCATGAATGTCCGTCTCGCGGCCAGCGAAGCAGTCAGCGACGATGTCTTCGACGTCGAGTTTCCGATCATCCTGGCGCCCGAGCGCCTCAAAGCCCCAGCTTTGATGGAAACCGGAGCGCTGCTGCGCCCGCGCAGCGACGACATCGTTTGGGATGCCGGCCTCTAATCGTTTCCAGGCTTTCAATCAAAAAGACCCGGAGCGTTCCGCGCTCCGGGTCTTTCATTTCTGACACTTCATTTCTGACACTTCGGACACCAGAAGGTCGAGCGGCCGTTCTGCGTGAAGCGGCGGATCACGCCGCTGCCATCCTTGCCGCATTTCTCGCCCTCGCGGTCATAGACCTGGAAGGAATGCTGGAAATAGCCGAGCTCGCCGGTGGTCTGGCGATGATCGCGCAGCGACGAGCCGCCGGCCTTGATCGCCTGGTTCAGCACATCATGGATGGCATCGACCAGATGCTTGGCGTGGTCCGTCGGCTCGCCCTTCCGGTTCGCCAGGGTCGACGCCTGACGCTTCGGCGACAGATGCGCGCGATAAAGCGCCTCGCAGACATAGATGTTGCCAAGCCCCGCCACCACGCGCTGATCCAGCAGCGCCGCCTTCAAGCTCGTCGACTTGCCGGCGCAGGCGCGCGCCAGCATGGCGGCATCGAATTCATTGCCGAGCGGCTCGGGGCCAAGGCCTTTCAGCAGCGGCTCGGCATCGAGCTCGTTGCGAGCGATGATTTTCATGTAGCCGAACCGCCTGGGATCGTTGAACACGATGTCGGCACCCGAGGACATCCGAAACAGCACATGGTCGTGGGCAGAATCCTTGCCGCGCGGATGATGGAACTCGCCCGGCGTGTGGCCATCGTGTTTCTTCTCGACCCGAAACGAACCTGACATGCCCAAATGCATGAGCAGCACGTCGCCCGAGCCGAGATCCGCCATGAGATATTTGGCGCGGCGGCCGAGCCCGGTGACGGTCTGGCCGGTCAGCCGTGCGACAAAGTCCTTCTGGAAGGGAAAGCGCAGGTCCTTGCGGCGGGCCTCGGCGTGCAGAATTCTTGCACCCTCCATGACCGGCTGCAGTCCGCGGCGGACAGTCTCAACTTCGGGCAATTCAGGCATGGAGGTCATTCACCTTATAAAGGTGACGTGATAGCTCCATTGCGCCGGGCGCGCTATGGTCCGGGTGTGGAGTAGTGTTGATGGACAGGCCCGGCCAGACCACCCATTTCGGCTTCCGCGACGTGCCGCTCGCGGACAAGCAGACACTGGTGAACGACGTGTTTCACAGCGTGGCACAGCGCTATGACCTGATGAACGACCTGATGTCCGGCGGCCTGCACCGCGTCTGGAAGGACATTATGATCAACACGCTCAACCCGCCGAAGAGCGAGCGGCCTTACGCGTTGCTCGACGTTGCCGGCGGCACCGGCGATATCGCCTTCCGCGCCGCGCAGGCTTCCGGCGAAGGATTTCGCGCCACCGTCTGCGACATCAATGCCGATATGCTCACGGTCGGCCGCGACCGCGCGGAAAAGCGCCATCTCGACGACCGCGTCTCCTTTGTCGAAGGCAATGCGGAGGAGCTTGCCTTTCCCGACCGCGCCTTCGACGGCTACACCATCGCTTTCGGCATCCGCAACGTGCCGCGGATCGACCGCGCGCTGAAAGAGGCCTATCGCGTGCTGAAGCCCGGCGGGCGCTTCCTGTGTCTGGAATTTTCCAGCGTCAATGTACCCGGCCTCGACCGGCTCTATGACCTGTTCTCGTTCAGGGTGATTCCCGAGCTCGGTCGCGCGGTGACGGGCGACGCCGAGTCCTATCGTTATCTCGTGGAATCCATCCGACAATTTCCGAAGCCTGCCGCTTTCGCGGATATGATCAGCGAGGCCGGCTTCTCTCGCGTCAACTGGCAGACCCTCACCGGCGGTATCGTGGCGTTGCATTCGGGCTGGCGTTTGTGATCTCCGCGTTCACTCACATCGCGCGGCTGGCCCGCGCCGGCATCGTGTTCGCACGCGAAGGCGTGTTTGGCTCCGTTGATCCCTCGCTGGTTCCACCGCCGGGACAGCTCGCACTGAAAATCGCACGCCTGCTCGAGCGCGGCGGCGCCAAGTCCGGCGCGCGGCTGTCGCGCGCGCTGGAGCGGATGGGACCGGCCTACCTGAAGCTCGGACAGTTCCTCGCCACCCGTCCCGATGTCGTCGGCGTGGCGATGGCGCGCGATCTCGAATCCTTGCAGGACCGCCTGCCGCCGTTCGCGCAGAGCGAGGCGGAATCCGTGATTGCGGCCTCGCTGGAACGCCCCATTACGCAGGCGTTTGCGAGCCTCGGCCCGCCGGTGGCGGCAGCTTCGATCGCACAGGTCCATCGTGGCGAGGTGATGCGCGACGGCGTGCGCCAGCCGGTCGCGGTGAAAGTGCTGCGGCCCAACGTGGCCGCCCGCTTCCGCCGCGACCTCTCCGATTTCTTCTTTGTCGCGCACAGGGCCGAAACCTATTCGGCCGAGGCGCGACGGCTGCGCCTGGTCGAAGTCATCCAGACCATGCAGCGCTCGGTGGCGATGGAGATGGATCTGCGGCTGGAAGCGGCCGCACTCTCCGAGATGGCGGAGAACACCGTAGGCGACCCCGACTTCCGCGTGCCCGTGGTCGACTGGGACCGCACCACGCACAATGTGCTGACGATGGAGTGGATCGACGGCATCGCGCTGTCCGACCACGCGCGGCTGGAGCAGGCGCAGATCGATCTGCCCGATCTCGGTCGCAAGGTGATCCAGAGCTTCCTGCGCCACGCCCTGCGCGACGGCTTCTTCCATGCCGACATGCATCCCGGCAACCTCTTCCTCGACAAGGAGGGCCGGCTCGTCGCCGTCGATTTCGGCATCATGGGCCGGCTGGGGATGAAGGAGCGGCGTTTCCTCGCCGAGATCCTGCTCGGCTTCATCACCCGCAACTATCGCCGCGTCGCGGAGGTGCATTTCGAGGCAGGCTATGTGCCCTCGCACCATTCGGTGGAAAATTTCGCGCAAGCGATCCGCGCCATCGGCGAGCCGATCCACAACCGCACCGCCGAAGAGATTTCGATGGCGCGGCTGCTGACGCTGCTGCTCGAGGTCACCGGCCTGTTCGACATGCGCACGCGGCCCGAGCTGATCCTGCTGCAGAAGACCATGGTGGTGGTCGAGGGCGTCGCGCGCGGCTTCGATCCCAGGCTCGACATCTGGAAGACGGCCGATCCCGTGGTGCGCGAATGGATCGAGCGCAATCTCGGCCCCATCGGCCGTATCCAGGGCGCGATGTCAGGCGCCAGCGAGCTCGGCCATTTGCTCTCGAAGCTGCCCGAGATCGCCAGCCGCACCGTCACCGTTCTGGAGCAGCTGGAAGACATGACCCGGGACGGTCACTTCCTGTCGCCGGAGACGATCGAGGCCCTCGGCCGCAAGGAAGCCAAGAAAGCTCGTGTGAGCACGATTGCGCTCTGCGTTATTGCAGCCGCCTCGGTAGGGATTTTGATCGCCTTGATGCGGATTTGATTGCAGTGCAATCAAAAATATGATAGCATTGCTATCATCTCTGGGAATGGCGCCATGGCTAGCCTGACCATCCGAAAGCTCGACGAATCCGTCAAAACCTATCTCCGGCTGCGTTCGGCCAGTAACGGCCGCTCGGTCGAGGAGGAGGTCCGGGTCATCCTGGGGGAGCTGATCCAGGGCCAAGTCCAAGACCCACTCCAAGGCAACGCGGAGCCTGCTCTTGCGTTGCCTGCCATGCAAGCCCCGGCACGCACTGCGCGGCCGGCCAGCGCGACCGGCGAAGTGCGCGTCACACTGATCATCGGCGGCGGCATCGCTGCCTACAAGTCGCTGGACCTGATCCGGCGGTTGAAGGAACGCCATATCCGCGTTCGCTGCGTGCTGACCAAGGCCGCCACTCAATTCGTCACGCCCTTGGCGGCGAGCGCACTATCGGGCGAGCGCGCCTATACCGACCTGTTCGATCCCGAGAGCGAGTTCGACGCCGGCCATATCCGTCTGGCGCGCGACTGCGACCTGATCGTGGTGGCGCCGGCGACCGCCGACCTGATGGCGAAGATGGCGCAGGGCCATGCCGACGATCTCGCCAGCGCCATCCTGCTCGCGGCCAGCCGACCGATCCTGCTGGCGCCGGCGATGAACCCCATGATGTGGAGCAATGCCGCGACCCGGCGCAACGCGGCGCAGCTCGCGCGCGACGGAATTGCCATGGTCGGGCCCAATGCCGGCGAGATGGCGGAACGAGGCGAAGCCGGCGTCGGCCGCATGGCGGAGCCCACGGAAATCACCGACGCCGCCGAGCGCTTCCTGCGGCCGCCGCATCCGCGCCCGCTCGCTGGCAAGCGCGTGCTGATCACGGCAGGCCCCACCCATGAGCCGATCGATCCCGTGCGCTATATCGCCAATCGCTCCTCCGGCAAGCAGGGCTTTGCCATCGCCGCCGCGGCGCAGGCGGCGGGCGCCGATGTGACCCTGATCTCCGGCCCGGTCGAGCTCGACAATCCCAACGGCGTGCGCGTGGTGCATGTGGAATCCGCGCGCGACATGCTGAGCCGGGTCGAGGCCGCCCTCCCCGCCGACATCGCGATCTTCGCCGCGGCCGTGGCCGACTGGCGCGTCGCCAATGAAGGCGGGCAGAAGCTGAAGAAGACCGCTGCCGCGATGCCGCCGCTGGCGCTGGTCGAAAACCCCGACATCCTCGCCACGATCTCTCATTTAAAGGAACGCCGGCCGCCGCTCGTGATCGGATTTGCCGCCGAGACGGAGCATCTGATCGACAATGCCAAAGCGAAGCTGGCGCGCAAGGGCTGCGACTGGATCGTCGCCAACGACGTTTCGCCCGCGTCAGGCGTGATGGGCGGCGACCGCAACACCGTGCATCTGCTCACCCGCCACGGCAGCGAGATCGACGTCCACTCCTGGCCGGTCATGACCAAGGAGCAGGTCGCGGTGGAACTGATCGCGCATGTCGCGAAGAATTTTGTGGGGGCGTGAGGGCATAGGCCGGAGGTTGAGATGGATGACCAAACTCTGCGAGCGGCATTGCAGCGTCATTGGGACGCTTCGGACGCGAACGATTTCGAGACTGAGCACGATATCTACCACGAGGATGCCGTGCTGCATTATCCGCAATCCGGCGAACGGATCCGCGGCCGGCGCAACATTCAAGAGAGCCGCTTCGTCCAGCCCAACAAGAAGCGCTTTACGGTCCAGCGCATGGTCGGCAGTGGCAATCTGTGGGTTACCGAATTCGTGCTGTCGTATGATGGCAAACCATCCTACACGGTGAGCATCATGGAATTCCGCGACGGAAAAGTGGCCAACGAAACCCAGTATTTCGCCGATCCGTTTGACCCCGCGCCCTCGCGTGCGCATCTTGTCGAGCGTGCGGGCTAGATCACGTTATTCTGAACGCGAATTTTGCGTGCGCAGTTCGCTCACGAAGGGAAGATTCTTGAACCAGCCGATCCGCGTCAATATCCGCCAGCTACCGCACGCCGAAGGCCTGCCGCTGCCGGCCTACCAGACCGCGCATGCGGCCGGGCTCGACCTGCTCGCCGCGGTTCCCGAGAGCGCGCCGCTGGCGCTCGCGCCCGGCAAGCACGCGCTGGTACCGACCGGGCTCGCGATCGCGCTGCCGGAGGGCTTTGAGGCCCAGGTACGCCCCCGATCGGGGCTCGCCGCCAAACACGGCGTCACCGTGCTCAATTCACCCGGCACCATCGATGCCGACTATCGCGGCGAGATCCAGGTGATCCTGATCAATCACGGCACTGAGGCCTTCACCATCCGCCGCGGCGAGCGTATCGCGCAGATGGTGATCGCGCCCGTGGTGCAAGCCACGCTCGTTCCGGTCGCTACGCTCTCGGAGACCGATCGCGGCGGCGGCGGCTTCGGCTCGACGGGCCGTTAAAATACGGATTCAGGTTTTAGAAAATCTGATGCGCGCGAAGAGATTCGCGATCACGCTTTTTGGCTAATTGTTGGCGCATGATCATGCGCCACGAGACGGTTTTTTCCCCAGCCAGAACACCGTTCACGGTCTGGACTCTTACCCCTGGAGTCCGCTTGGCGATATTGTCCTTTGATTCGCGCACGGTGGGGAAATGCCGTGCGCCAATTCATGTTTTTACTTGGGGCGAAGGATGTCAGGCGTAATCGTAGCGATGCGTCGGACGTTGCTGTCGTGCACCACGCTCGCACGTAACGGTCTGATCGGTTTGGGGGCTCTATTGCCCTTCGCTTCGCCCGCGTTGGCCGGCGAAGCGCAGCTGCTTGAGCAGCTTTCGCCGCTGTTCGGATTCAATCGCCAGGAAGTCGCGGTGCTGACCACTGCACTCGCGCTGCTCGGCTTTTCCGTGCTGGCCGCGATCCTTCTGATGCATCATCGTATTCGCAGCGCCAAGAACGAGGCGCGGCTGCACAGCAAGATCGAGGGGCTGCAGCTTCAGGCCGACCGCTACCGGGCGCTCTTGTTCGCCGAGCCGCAAATCCTGATCTCCTGGGCCGCCGGCGACAATCGTCCGCGGATTTCCGGCGACATCTCGCTGCTCGTGCAGCAGGACACGCCGCAGCGCATCCTCGCCTTCGGAACCTGGCTGCCGCCGGAACCCGCGTTGCAGCTTGATCATGCGGTCGACGCCTTGCGCGAGAGCGGCGAAGGCTTCCTGCTCAACCTCACCACCTCCAACGGCCATTCGATCGAGGCGCTGGGACGCGCGATCGGCGGACAAGCCATTGTCCGGATTCGTGAACTCTCGGGCGTGCGGCGGGAACTGGCGGAAGCCAATTTCCGTCTCAAGACGCTCGCCGAAGAGACCGAGATGCTGCGCGGCTTTGCCGATGCCTCGCCCTTCCCGATCTGGGCCAAGGGCGCCAAGGGCAAGCTGAGCTATGCCAATGCCGCCTATGCGCTGGCGACGGAAGCGGGCGGCGTGCCCGACGCCATCGAGCGCGATCTCGAACTGCTGGATTCCAGTCACCGCGCCGAGATGGAGCGGTCGCTGGCCGCGACCAAGGCCTTCAATGCCCGGATGCCGATCGTGGCGCGCGGCGAGCGGCGTATTTTCGACGTGCGCGCGATCCATGTCGCCGGCGGCAGCGTGGGAGTTGCGATCGACGCCAGCGAAACCAACGCCCTGAGCTCGGCGCTGGTGCGGATGGCGGAAGCCCATCGCCGCACCCTCGACCAATTATCGTCGGGCGTTGCGGTATTCGACGGCCAGCGGCGGCTCGCCTTCTACAACGAGTCCTATCGAAGCCTGTGGGACCTCGAACAATCGTTCCTCGACGGTCACCCTGACGATTCCAGCGTGCTCGACCGGCTGCGCGCGGCGCGCAAGCTGCCGGAGCAGGCGGATTTCCGCACCTGGAAGGCCAAGCTGCACGAAGCCTATCGCGCCAACGATACCGCCAAAGACACCTGGTTCCTCCCCGACGGCCGCGCGCTCAGCGTCGTTACCACGCCCAACCCCGAGGGCGGCGTCACCTATCTGTTCGACGACGTCACCGAAAGCCTCGACCTCGCACGGCAATTCGACCGCCTGAACCGGGTGCAGCGCGAGACCCTCGACGGCCTTGCCGAAGGCGTCGCCGTCTTCGGCTCCAACGGCCGCGTGCAATTGTTCAATCCCGCCTTCACCAAAATGTGGAAGCTGTCAGCCGATGCGCTGCGCGAGCAGCCGCATATCGACACGGTGGAAACCTGGTGCAAGCCGTTGTTCGACGAAGACGGCGGCTGGCGCTCGATCCGAGAGGCGATCACGGCCATCGACAACCGCACCGACATGGAGATCAAGCTCGAGCGCAAGGACGGCAGCGTGCTCATTTGCACGAGCGCGCCGCTTCCCGACGGCGCCACCATGCTGACCTTCCAGGACATCACCGATACCGAGAATGTCGAGCGGGCCCTGCGCGAGAGCAACGACGCGCTGAAGGCCGCCGACCAGATGAAGATCGACTTCGTCCACCACGTGTCCTACGAGCTGCGCGCGCCGCTCACCACCATCATCGGCTTTGCGCATTTCCTCTCCGACCCCTCGACCGGGCCGCTGACGCCGAAACAGGCCGAATATCTCGATTACGTCACCAAATCGACCAATGCGCTGCTGGCACTGACCAACAACATCCTCGATCTCGCCACCATCGATGCTGGCGCGATGAAGCTGGAACTCGGGCCCGTCGATATCAAAAAGGCGATCGCGGCCGCCGCCGAAGGCCTTCAGGACCGGCTCGCCACCGACCGCATCCGCCTCAAGATTGACGCCGATCCCAATATCGGCGCCTTCGTCGGCGACGAACGCCGCGTAGTGCAGGTGCTCTATAACCTCCTGGCGAACGCGGTCGGCTTCTCGCCGCAGGACGCCACCGTCGGCATCAGCGCCAAGCGGACCGACCACAGCGTGATCTTCACGGTGACCGATTCCGGCCCCGGCATGCCGCCGGAAGTGCGGGACCGGGCGTTCGACATGTTCGAGAGCCATTCCCAGGGTTCGCGGCACCGCGGCGCCGGGCTCGGCTTGTCGCTGGTGCGCTCCTTTGTCAAACTGCATGGTGGCGAGGTGCGGTTTGCACCGCCTGCCGGCAAGGGGACCACCGTGATCTGTGAATTTCCGCTCCAACAGGTCGTGCAGCGCGACGCCGCTGAATGAACGAGCCTGCGACCTTTTCCGTGGCGCTGGCGAATGAGGCGGCGACCGCGCATCTGATGGCCGACCTCGCGCTGCTGACCGGCCCCGGCGACGTCATCACGCTCTCCGGCGACCTCGGCGCGGGCAAGACCGCGGCGGCGCGGGCGATGATCCGCTACCTCGCCGACGACGAGGCGCTGGAAGTGCCGAGCCCGACCTTCACATTGGCACAGGGCTACGAGCTGCCGTCATTTCCGGTGCTGCATGCCGACCTCTATCGCATCAGCGACGCCTCCGAGCTGGAGGAGATCGGCCTGTCGCCGCTGCCGGAAGGCGCGGTAGCGCTGATCGAATGGCCGGACCGCGCCGGCAGCACGCTGCCCGCCGACCGCATCGACATCGCCTTCAACCATCGCCCCGCGCTCGGCTCGAATGCGCGGGCGGCCGAGATCACCGGTTACGGCAAAGCGGCCTCCGTGGTCGAGCGGCTGAAGGCGCTGCGGCAATTCCTGTCAGAGGCGGGCTTTGGCGACGCCAGGCGCAAGCGCATGCCGGGAGATGCCTCGACCCGCTCCTACGCAAGGCTGATGCAGGACGAGGCCGTCTTCATCCTGATGAACTCGCCGAAGAAACCGGACGGCCCTGCGATCTATGACGGCAAGTCCTATAGCGCCGCGGTGCATCTGGCCGAGGACGTCAAACCCTTTGTCGCGATCGACCACGGTCTGCGCGGCCGCGGCTTCTCGGCGCCCGAGATCCATCACAGCGATCTCGACGGCGGCTTCCTGATCACGGAAGATTTCGGCAGCGATCCCGTCATCGAAGGCGAGCCGCCGGCGCCGATCCTGGAGCGCTATGAGGCCGCGACCGACATGCTGGCCGCGCTGCATCGCGAGACGGTGCCCGAAACGCTGCCGCTGGTGGCGCCGGCCGAATACAGGATACCGGTATTCGATGTCGAGGCGTGGCTGGTCGAGATCGGGTTGATGGTCGAGTGGTATCTGCCCGACCGCGGCGCGCCGCTCGGCGACAAGCTCCGCGCCGAGTTCATGACGATGTGGCGCGATCTCCTGCAGAAGCCGGCGGCGGCGCCGAAGACCTGGGTGATCCGCGATTTCCATTCGCCCAATTTGATCTGGCTTGGCGATCGCGAAGGCATCTCGCGCGTCGGCATCATCGACTTCCAGGACGCCGTGCTGGGGCCTGCGGCTTATGACGTCGTCTCGTTGTTGCAGGATGCACGGATCGACGTGCCGGAGCTGATCGAGCTCACGCTGTTCTCGCGCTACATCAAGAAGCGGCGCGAGGCGGACGCCGATTTCGATGCCGCCGAGTTCGCGTCGCTCTACGCCATCATGTCGGCGCAGCGGAACACGCGGCTGCTCGGCACCTTCGCCCGACTCAACCGTCGCGACGGCAAGCCGCAATATCTCAAGCATCAGCCGCGGATCTGGGCCTATCTCAATCGCTCGCTGGCGCACCCGTCGCTGGCATCGCTGCGGGACTGGTACGCGGCGAATGTCCCCGCGCCTGTCGGCGCCCTTTCCCCGTAAATTTACGGGTTATTAGCCAGGCCGTCATAGGGTGCGGCAGGCTGTGCGGTGCGGGCGCGTCGGCCGATCCTACACGGCTGGAGTGATGAGATGCCGACGACAGAACGGCGCAAGGGCGAACGCGTCACCTTCGAGCGCGGCATCCCTGCGCACATGATGGGGATCGACGGCACCTGGCGGCGCGACTGCGTCATGGAAGACGTGTCGGAGACCGGCGCCAAGCTCACCGTCGACGGCTCCGTTGAGGGCTTGCACCTGAAGGAGTTCTTCCTCTTGTTGTCGTCGACCGGCCTCGCCTATCGCCGCTGCGAACTGTCCTGGGTTAACGGCGACCAGATCGGCGTTAACTTTTTGAAGCAGGGCGAAAAGAAGAAGAAGCTCGCGCGGCGCACCCCGGCTGACGCCTGATCTTTGGTCGGATCGCTGCCGTCGTACGGCCGTCATGAGTGGCCACTATGGCCTGAAGCATCCCTCTGCCGGCCGAATCACATGCTATGATTCGTCGCCCGAACCGACCGAGATCCCCCGGACATGTCCGTCAAACCCACCAAAGCCATGGTCCTTGCCGCCGGCCTCGGCCTGCGCATGCGCCCCCTGACGGACCATATGCCGAAACCGCTGGTTCCCGTGGCGGGCCGCCCGCTGCTCGACCATGTGCTGGACAAGCTCGCGGCCGCCGACGTCCCCGAGGCCGTGGTCAATGTCCACTACCTCGGCCAGCAGATCATCGACCATGTCGCCACGCGCCAGTCGCCGCGCGTGATCATCTCCGACGAGCGCGACCAGGTGCTCGGCACCGGCGGCGGCGTGGTCAAGGCGTTGCCGCTGCTGGGCCAACAGCCATTCTTCCATGTCAATTCCGATACGATGTGGATCGATGGCGTGCAGTCGAATCTCAAGCGCCTCGCGCAGGCCTTCGATCCCGCGCGCATGGACATCCTGTTGCTGATGGCGCCGACCGCCAACAGCATCGGCTATGGCGGCCGGGGCGATTACGCCATGCTGCCGGACGGCGCGCTGCGCAAACGGCGCGAACATCAGGTCGTGCCGTTCGTCTATGCGGGCGCGGCGATCCTGTCGCCGGTTATTTTCGATGCCGCGCCGAAGGGCGAGTTCTCGCTCACCAAGATGTTCGACGCCGCCAACGAGCAGGAACGCCTGTTCGGCCTCCGCCTCGACGGCGTCTGGATGCATGTCGGCACACCCGACGCCGTGAATGCGGCGGAAGAGGCGTTTCTGGAGAGCGTGGCTTAGCTCACCGTTGTCGTCCTGGACAAGCGAGCGCCTTGCGGCGCGTAGCGCCGTCAAGTAGCGAGCGCGATCCAGGACCCATTACCCCAGAAAATAGTTTGGCGAAGGCAGCTGCCACCGCGCCTCATCGAGAGATTCCGCAGTATGGGTCCTGGCTTTCGCCAGGACGACGGTTTTCCTGTGGGACGCGTGCACAACCCAACGACTGGCTCTCTCAAACCTTTCGCGGGTGATCGCAGCGTCTATATTGCGCCCACGATCCTCGAATCAGGCCCTCCATGCGCGTTTTCAGCGTTCCCCTTTCCGTGCCGTTCCTACGCTGCGTGATCGCGGCGTTGATCGACGGCCGGCTGGTCGAGGGCTTTGAAGCGCGCAGCGATCCGGCGAAACTCGCCGAAGCAACGCTCTATCTGCCGACGCGGCGCGCGATGCGGGTCGCGCGCGAGGTGTTTCTCGACGAACTGAAGAGCGACGCCGCGGTGCTGCCGCGCATCGTCGCGCTCGGCGATATCGACGAGGACGAGCTCGCTTTTGCCGACGAGGCCGAGCAGCTTTCCGCGAGCGCACCGCTCGACGTCCCGCCAAAGCTCGGCGAGCTGGAGCGGCGGCTGACCTTGGCGCGGCTGGTTGCGGCCTGGGCCAAGGGCGAGGTGCTGGCGCCGCTGGTGGTCGGCGGTCCCGCTTCGACGCTACAGCTCGCGGGCGACCTCGCGCGGCTGATCGACGACATGGTGACGCGCCGCGTCGACTGGGGCAAGCTCGACGGCCTCGTCCCCGACCAGCTCGACGAATACTGGAAGCACTCGCTGCAATTCCTGCAGATCGCGCGCGAGGCGTGGCCGAACTATCTCGCCGAGATCGGCAAGATCGAACCCGCGGAGCGGCGTGACAAGCTGATATCAGCGGAAGCCGCGCGCCTGACCACCCATCACAAGGGGCCGGTGATCGCCGCCGGCTCGACCGGATCTATGCCGACCACCGCGAAATTCCTGCATGCGGTGGCGAAGCTGCCGCAGGGCGCGGTGGTGCTGCCCGGGCTCGACACCGATCTCGACGAGGAATCCTGGCGCGGCATCGGCGGCGAGCGCGACGACAGCGGACGATTCAAGGAGCATCCCGCCTCGAACCATCCGCAATTTGCCATGCATGCGCTGCTGGATCGCTTCGGCATCAAGCGCGGCGACGTCGATATTCTGGAGCCGCCGGCCTCGAACGGCCGCGATGTGTTGCTGTCGGAGACGATGCGCCCGTCGAACGCGACCGCGCAATGGCACGACCGGCTGGAGCAGCCGAACATATCAGCGCAAATCGAAAGCGGCATGAAGCATCTTGCCGTGATCGCGGCGCCCAATCCGGAAATGGAGGCGCTGTCGATCGCGGTCGCACTGCGCGAGGCGTGCGAGCAACAAAAATCCGCGGCCCTGGTGACGCCGGACCGCGCGCTGGCGCGGCGGGCGATGGCCGCGCTCGGCCGCTGGAATCTCGACTACGAGGATTCCGGCGGTGACGCGCTGGTCGAAACGCCTGCCGGAGTTTTCGCGCGTCTCGCCGCGGAAGCGGTCGCGGGCGGGTTGGCGCCGCCGACGCTGCTGGCGCTGTTGAAACATCCGATGTGCCGGCTTGGCAGCGCGGTGGGCGCGCACAAGTCCGCCATCGAAGCACTGGAGCTAGCCGTCCTACGTGGAACACGGCCGCAGCCAGGCACGGCAGGGCTCGCGCAGGATTTTGCGCGATTCCGCAGTGAGCTCGACAAATTGCGGCGCAAAGAAGTGTCGTCGCTGCATCACGCCGATACCCGCACGCGTTTGAAGGAGGGCGAGCTCGATCGGGCGCAGGCGCTGATCTGGGGCCTGCAAACGGCGCTAGCGCCGTTGGAAAGCCTGTCCTCATCGCGCCCCTATGACTTCGCCGAGATCGCGGTGCGGCACCGCGAAGCGCTGGTCGCATTGTCGTGCGACGACAGCGGCATCGCCAGCGCCTTCGAGGAACAGGAAGGCCTCTCACTCGCCGCCGCCTTCGACGATCTGTTGTCGTCGCACCAGCAAAGCGGCCTGATGACGTCGCTCGCCGACTATCCCGAAGTGTTCCAGACCGCCTTTGCCGATCGCGCTGTGCGCCGAGCGGAGCGGCCGGGTACGAAACTGCACATTTACGGCCCACTGGAATCGCGGCTGATGCAGGCCGACCGCATCATTGTCGGCGGCTTGATCGAGGGCGTGTGGCCGCCGGCGCCACGGATCGATCCCTGGCTCAGCCGGCCGATGCGGCATGAGCTTGGGCTCGATCTGCCGGAGCGCCGTATCGGCCTCTCCGCACATGACTTCGCGCAATTGCTCGGTACTGACGACGTAATCCTCAGCCACAGCGCCAAAGCCGGCGGCGCGCCGGCGGTGGCCTCGCGCTTTCTGCATCGCCTTGAAGCAGTCGCGGGCGAAGCGCGCTGGAAAGACGCGATCGCGGCCGGCGAGCGCTATGTGCATTTCGCCCACGAGCTCGACCGGCCCGAAGAAGTCAGGCCGATTGCGCAGCCCGCGCCAAAGCCGCCGCGCGCGACCCGGCCGCTGAAACTATCCGTGACGGCGATCGAGGACTGGCTGCGCGATCCCTACACCATCTACGCCAAGCACATTTTGAAACTCGACGCGATCGAGCCCGTCGACATGCCGCTGTCGGCGGCCGATCGCGGCTCGGCGATCCATGACGCGATCGGCGAATTCACCAAGGAGTTTGCCGAGCGCCTCCCCGACGATACTGCGCGCACCCTCCGTGAGATCGGGCAGAAGCATTTTGCGCCGCTGATGGAGCGCCCCGAAGCGCGCGCGCTGTGGTGGCCGCGCTTCCAGCGCATCGCCAGATGGTTTGCGGAATGGGAGACCGGCCGGCGGGACAATATTCACGCCATCGACGCCGAGATCAAAGGTGAGATCGAGATCGCGCTCGACAACGAGCGCACCTTCCATCTCTCGGCGCGCGCCGACCGCATCGAGCGCCGCGCCGACGGCACGTTCGCGATCCTCGACTACAAGACGGGACAGCCGCCGACGGGCAAACAAGTCCGCATGGGCCTGTCGCCGCAGCTCACACTGGAAGCAGCGATCCTGCGCGAGGGCGGCTTCAAGGGCATCGACGCCGGCGCTTCGGTCGGCGAATTGGTCTATGTCCGCCTCTCCGGCAACAACCCGCCGGGCGAAGAGCGGTCGCTGGAATTGAAGATCAAACCCGGCGATACGCCGCAGCATCCCGATGCCGCCGCCGATTATGCTCGGGCGCAGCTCGAGGCGCTGATCCGCAAATTCGAGAACGAAGACGAGCCCTATCGCTCGCTGGTGCTGTCGATGTGGACCAGCCACTACGGCACCTATGACGATCTCGCCCGGATCAAGGAATGGTCCGCGGCCGGCGGATTGGGGCTGCCGGAATGGTGAAGGCCGCGCGTCCCATTCCATCAGCGGTCCGCGACGCGCAGCAGCGCGCGTCGAACCCGCTGTCGTCATCCTTCGTCTCGGCCAATGCCGGCTCAGGCAAAACCCATGTGCTGGTGCAGCGCGTGATCCGGCTGCTGCTCGACGACGTGAAGCCGGAAAAGATCCTCTGCCTCACTTTCACCAAGGCTGCCGCCGCCAACATGGCCGAGCGCGTGTTCACGACGCTCGGCCATTGGGTCACGCTCGGCGATGACGCGCTCGATGATGCCATCCGCGGCGTCGGCATTCCGCATCCGAGCCTGAAGCTGCGCAAGGCCGCGCGCGAACTCTTTGCCCGCGCACTGGAAACGCCGGGCGGGCTGAAGGTGCAGACCATCCACGCGCTGTGCACGCGGCTGCTGCAGCAATTCCCGTTCGAGGCCAATGTGCCGGCGCGCTTTGCGGTGTTGGATGACCGCGACCAGAACGACATGATGGAGCGCGCCAATCTCAAGGTGTTTCTCGACGCCTCCCGCGCGCCCGACAACCCCATCGGCCGCGCGCTGCAGACCGCGATGGCGAACGCCGCCGACGTCACCTTCAAGGACGTGGTGCGCGAGGCGTGTTTAAGCCGCGACCACTTCATGGCCTGGGCGGACGCGAACGGCAGCGCGGAGGCCGCGGCAGCGCAGATGGCCAGCGTGCTCGGTGTCAACGCCGGTGATCGTATCGAGGACGTTGAGCGCGACATTGTCGACGGTCCTCACATGCCGCGTTCACGTTGGCGCGATGTCGCTGCGGCACTCGATACGAGCGGCAATTCTGACAGAAAGCAGGCAGACCGGCTTCGCGAAGCGCTCACGCGCTCCGGCGTCGAGCAGGTTGATACTTATCTCGATGTGTTCCTTACGGAGGCGGACCGGACCCCGCGAGCGACCGTTGTCACGAGTGCCTTCGTGAAGAAAAATGCGGCCATCGGCCAATCTTTCGACAACGAAGTCCAGCGCCTGTTGCCGCTGATCGAAAAACGTCGCGCGGTCGTCACCCGCGACCGGACGCAGGCGCTGCTGCACATCGCGACCTCGGCGGCGGCGAATTACCGGCGCGAGAAGCTGGACCGCGGGCTCCTCGACTATGACGACCTCATCGACAAGACGCTGGCGATGCTGAGCAACGTCTCCGCCGGCTGGGTGCATTACAAGCTCGACCGCGGCGTCGATCACGTGCTGATCGACGAGGCGCAGGACACCAGCCCGCGGCAATGGCAGATCGTCGACCACATCATTTCGGAGTTCACCGCCGGCGCCGGCGCGCGCGACGGCGTCAACCGGACCGTCTTCGCGGTTGGCGACGAAAAGCAGTCGATCTTCTCGTTCCAGGGCGCGGCGCCGCAGGAATTCGACATGCGCCGCCGCGACCTGAAGAAGAAGTTCGAGGATGCCGGGCTCAAATTCGATCCGGTGTCGTTCAACTATTCATTCCGCTCGGGACCGGTGATCCTGCAATCCGTCGATCACGTGTTTCGCGAGGAGGCGATCTATCGCAGCATCCATTCGCCCGACATCGGCTATCCCATTCACCATTCGCTGACCGATGCCGGGCCGAGCCAGATCGAATTCTGGAATCTCGCCGAGCGCGACGAGAGAGAAGACATCGAGGGCTGGCGTGCGCCATTCGACGGCGTCTCGGTGACAAGCCCAGAGGTGAAGCTCTCGCGTCGTATCCAGCTCGAGATCAAGCGGCTGATCGAATCCGGCACTATGACCGGCCACAGCGGTGGCCGCAGGCGGCTCAGCTATGGCGATGTGCTGGTGCTGGTGCGCCGCCGTGGCAATATCTTTGATGCGATCATCCAAGCCCTGAAGCAGGCGAATATTCCCGTCGCCGGCGCCGACCGGCTGAAACTGACCGAGCACATCGCGACCATCGATCTGATGAACCTCGCTGACGCACTGTTGTTGCCGCAGGACGATCTCGCGCTCGCCGTCACGCTCAAGAGCCCGCTATTCGGTGTCTCCGAGGAAGAACTGTTCGAACTGGCCTGGGGCCGCAAAGGCTCGCTGCGCGAACAGCTCTCGAAACACGCGGCCACGAACCTCATATTCCACGGTGTTGAGGCGCGCCTCGTCCAATGCGAGCGCCGCTTTGCGGAGGAAACACCGTTCGCGTTCTACGCCTGGCTGCTCGGCGGCGATGGCGGGCGGCAGCGCATCCTCCGACGGCTCGGACATGAAGCCAATGACGCCCTCGACGAGTTTCTTGAACTCGCCCTGAATTATGAGCGCAAGGCGCCGGCCTCATTGCAAGGTTTCATGGCCTGGCTACGCTCGGCCGACACCGAAGTGAAACGCGACATGGAAATCTCGCGCGACGAGGTGCGCGTCATGACCGTACACGGCGCCAAGGGGCTCGAAGCCTCCGTCGTGTTCATGGTCGATACCACGTCGTCGCCATCGGATACGCAGCGGCTGCGGCTGATCAACGTGCCGCGCGGCAATGGCGGCGAGGTCGTGGTCTGGGCCGGCAGGAAAGCCGACGACCCGCAAGCCGTGATCTCCGCCCGCGCCGCGATGCTCGGCGACACCGAGGACGAATATCGCAGGCTGCTCTATGTCGCGATGACCCGCGCGGCCGACCGGCTGATCGTCGCCGGCTGCAAGCCCGGCAACATGAACAATGTGCGCCCGCTCTGCTGGTACGATCTGATCGGCAAGGGCCTGCAGAAATCCAGCCTGGTCGAAGAAACCATCGAGACACCTGACGGCGAGATCAAGCGCTACGTGCGGCCGGACGATACCACGCCCACCACAGGCGCCGTGGCTCCGGCGGCAAGCGCAGCGCGCGATCTGCCGGATTGGCTGCGCACAAAGATCAACGTCGCGCCGTCAGCCGATCATTTCCTGCGCCCGTCGGATGCGGGCGCGGCCAGCTCGCCCAAACTCAGAACAAGCGAATCACTCGAAGCACGCAGCAAGGCGCTCCAGCGCGGCACCTTGGTGCATCGCCTCCTGCAATCACTTCCCGATCTTGCTGCCGACCGCCGCCGCGACGCCACGCAAAAATTCCTGGCCCGCAACGCGTCCACTTGGGACGACGCCGAGCGCGCGACGGTCGCCGAAAAGGTGCTGGCGCTGATCTCAGATGCCCGATTCGCTGCCGTCTTTGCCGAGGGCAGCCGGGCCGAGGTCGCCATTGTGGGGCGGCTCGATCTGCCGGGCCGGCCGCAGGCGCTGATTTCCGGGCAGATCGACCGCCTGGTGGTCACGCCAAACGAAGTTTTGATCGTCGATTTCAAGACCAACCACGCCCCTCCCGATTCCGCTGCCGAGGCCCCGCCTGCCTATGTCCGCCAGCTGGCTCTATATCGGGGGATATTGGGGAAGCTTTATCCCCAGCGCACCGTCCGCGCCGCCCTGCTCTGGACAGAAAGCACTGATTTGATGGAGATTTCCGTTACTGCGCTGGACGCGGAACTGGCATCTGCCGGTCGCGGGGACCGCCCTGCTTGACCCGGCAACATCCCGTTCATAGGTTTCATCCATGATCCCAAGCGCGATTCCCCGCGCCCTCTCTCCAACCGAACGAGGTATTCCCATGGCCGTTGGCAAGGTTTCTGACGCCGATTTTGAAGCCGAAGTGCTCAAGGCCCAAGGGCCTGTCGTGGTCGACTTCTGGGCTGAATGGTGCGGCCCTTGCCGCATGATCGCTCCCGCACTCGACGAGATCGCCGGTGCGATGGGCGAGAAGGTCAAGATCGTGAAGCTCAACGTCGACGAAAGCCCGAAGACGGCGTCGAAGTATGGCGTGATGTCGATCCCGACCCTGATGATCTTCAAGGGCGGCGAAATGGCCTCTCGCCAGGTCGGTGCGGCCCCGAAGGCGAAGCTGCAGCAGTGGATCACCGCTGCGGTCTGATCGATCTCAAGAAAGATGATTTGCAGGACGGCCGGCGTTTCGCCGGCCGTTTTGTTTTACGAGATCCAGCCCGTCGCGATCGCAGCCGCAAGCTCCGGCTGACCATTCCGGCGTGCCAGCGCCGCCATCGCATCGTGATCGTACGGCACATGGCGAAACGTCACCTGCCAGGCGCCACCGACCAATTCGAGGATCGCATAGCGCGCGTCGGGCGAGCCTGCCTCGACCACATGCGGGAACGGATGCACGTCGCGATAGCCGGGGCTGCCGACGCTGCCGGGATTGACGATCAATCTGCCGTCCCGCAAGCGCACGGCGCGCGCGAGATGCGTATGGGCACAGAGAATCAGACGCTGCGCGACGCCCTCGGCCAACTGCTCGATCCGCTCGCGCGGCGACATCGCCACCGTGCCGTCGGGAAGTACGGTTTCCAGCCAGTAGACCTCGTCGCTCGCGGGCGTGGCATGGCAGAGAAACACCTGATCGCGGAGCACGCGTGTCGGCGGCAACGCTCGCAGCCAATCCAGATGCGCGGCATCGAGCTCTGCATGTGCGGGCCGGTCCCACGATCCCATCTTCTCCGGCGGGCGATCGATCAGATAGCGGTCATGATTGCCGAGCACGTGGACGGCATCCAGCGCCATCAGCGCGTCCATGGTGCGACGCGCATCCAGCGGACCGCTTGCCATGTCGCCGAGATTGACGATGTCCGTGATGCCCTGCGCGCGGATGTCGGCAATTACCGCTTCCAGCGCGAGATAGTTTCCGTGGACGTCGGCAATCGCGGCAAATCGCATCGCGGGCATTAGTGGCGCATGATCCTCTTCGGAAAACCGGCGCCCACTTTTCCGGATCATGCGCTATGCCGGTGGCGTACCATTCATCGCGAGCACGGGGCCAGCGAGATAGAGCGAGCCCGTGATCAGGATGCGCGGCGGCACGTCGTAGGTGAGCTTTGCGATCGAGCGAAGCGCCGCCTCGACACCGCCTGCGATTTCGACGCGCATGCCGAGCGAGCGAGCGGCGTCGGCCAGACGATCCGTCGGCATGGCCTTGTCCTGGTCGGGAATTTCGACCGCCATGATGTGGCGGGTGAGGCCGGCGAAATTGGCGAGGAACGCTTTCGCATCCTTGTTCGCCATCATGCCCACGATCACCACCAGCGGACGCGACACCCGCTCCTCGAGGTCGCCGAGCGCTGCGGCCGCGACGCGGCCACCTTCCGCATTATGGCCGCCGTCGAGCCAGATCTCGCAGCCCGGCGGCCCAAGCGCGATCAGCTTGCCCGTGGACAGACACTGCATCCGCGCGGGCCATTCGGCACTGGCGATGCCTTCGAACGCGGCGTGGCCGAGCTGCAACGTCTCGATGGCGCGCAATGTCGCAATCGCAAGCCCGGCATTGTCGAACTGATGCCGGCCGAACAGCCGCGGCGCGGCGAGATCCATCAAACCGCGCTCGTCCTGATAGACCAGCCGCCCGCGCTCGACGCTGACATGCCATTGCTGACCGGCGGCATGGAGCGGCGCGCGCATGCGGCGCGCCTGGGCCTCGATCACGGCCATCGCCTCGCCCGGCTGCTCGGCAGTGACGACCGGCACGCTGCGCTTGATGATGGCGGCCTTCTCACCCGCGATGGCGGTGAGCGTGTCGCCGAGGAACTCCATATGATCCATGCTCAGCGGCGTGATGACGCTCGCCAGCGGCGCCTCGATCACATTGGTGGAATCAAGCCGCCCGCCGAGCCCGACTTCGAGCAGGAGCACATCGGCCGGATGCTGCGCGTAGAGACAGAAAGCGGCGGCGGTCTTGGCCTCGAAGAAAGTCAGCGGCTCGCCGGCGTTGGCTTCCTCGACGCGCTCGAAAGCGGTCTGCAATTCGTCGTCGCCGACAAGCCGGCCCGCGAGACGGAAGCATTCATTGATGCGGACGAGATAGGGCGAGGTGAAGGTGTGCACCCGAAGGCCCGCCGTCTCCAGAACCGCGCGCAGATAGGCGACCGTCGAGCCCTTGCCATTGGTGCCGGCGACGTGGATCACCGGCGGCACGTTCTTCTCGGGATTTTGCAGCCGCGCCAGCACCCGATGCATGCGATCGAGGCTGAGGTCGATGCGCTTGGGATGCAGCGCGGAGAGCCGCGCGATCACGTCGCCAAGTGAATCCCTGGGTTTGGCGGCCGGCGCGTTCACGCGTGGGGCGCAGCCGGCGCGGTTTCAGGGGCAATGACGATCGGCGCCGGTTCCGGAACCAGCGGCGCCGGCCTGGGCGCCGCGTCCGGTGCCGGCGATTTGGTCAGGATGCGGCAGAGCCGTGCCAGGGTCGGGCGAAGTTCATGCCGATGCACGACCATGTCGATCATGCCATGGTCGAGCAGATATTCGGCGCGCTGGAAACCTTCCGGCAGCTTCTCGCGGATGGTCTGCTCGATCACGCGCGCGCCGGCGAAGCCGATGAGCGCGCCGGGCTCCGCGATCTGGATATCACCGAGCATGGCGTAGGAAGCCGTGACGCCGCCGGTGGTCGGATTGGTCAGCACCACGATGTAAGGCAGCTTGGCTTCGCGCAGCATCTGGATGGCAACCGTGGTGCGCGGCATCTGCATCAGCGACAGGATGCCCTCCTGCATGCGCGCGCCGCCGGAGGCCGCGAACACGATGAAGGGTGACTTCTTCTCCACCGCGAGCTCGAGCCCGCGCACGATGGCTTCGCCTGCGGCCATGCCGAGCGAGCCGCCCATGAAATCGAAGTCCTGCACGGCGATGACGACGGCAGCGCCCTCCAGCTTGCCGTAGCCGACCTTGATCGCGTCATTCATGCCGGTGCGAGTGCGTGCATCCTTGATGCGATCGGCGTAGCGTCTTTCGTCACGGAACTTCAGGGGATCGGCCGTCACTTCCGGCAGTGCGATGTCGTACCAGGTCTCGTTGTCGAAGATCGACTTCATGCGCGCCGTCGCGCCCATGCGCATGTGATAATTGGAGCCGGGGATCACCATCTGGTTCGCCTCGACGTCCTTGTAGAACACGAGCTGTCCGGAATCCGGGCACTTGATCCAGAGATTTTCCGGCGTCTCACGCCGCAGCATGTTGCGGATCTTCGGCCGAACGACGTTGGTGAGCCAATTCATGTTTCGCTCCGACTGGCGGTCGCCTCAAACGATATATGGCGGCCCGGGCCGAGCCCGGCAAGCCGCCGCACGCTTACTCTACGTTAAATTAGCCTATTCCGCGGCCTGTTTGCTGGCGCTTCGCACGCCTTGCGCGAGCGCGGCCGCGAGTTCACTGACCGCGTTAACGGTTTTGCCGGTGGCGCGCCCCTCCGCGTCCAGGCTTCCCCGCAGGGCGTCGACGAGCGCGGTACCAACCACCGAGCCATCGGCACGTTCAGCAATGGCACGCGCGGCGTCCGGCGTGCGGATGCCGAAACCGACGCAGACCGGCAAATCGGTGTGCCGCTTGATACGTGCCACGGCGTCGCCGACGACTTTCGAATCAGCCGAAGCTCCGCCGGTGATTCCGGTAACCGAGACGTAATAGACAAAGCCCGAGGTGTTGGCGAGCACGGCCGGCAGCCGCTTGTCGTCGGTGGTCGGGGTCGCCAGGCGAATGAAATTGAGACCCGCCTTCAGTGCCGGAATGCACAGCTCGGTGTCTTCCTCCGGCGGCAGGTCGACAACGATGAGGCCATCGACACCGGCACTCTTGGCATCGGCGAGGAACTTGTCGACGCCGTAGATATAAATCGGATTGTAGTAACCCATCAGCACCAGCGGCGTCGCGTTGTCGGCCTTGCGGAAGCCGTGGACCAGTTCCAGCGTCTTCTTCAGGGTCATGCCGACCTTCAGCGCGCGCAAGCCCGCAGCCTGGATCGACGGGCCATCGGCCATCGGATCGGTGAAGGGAATACCGAGCTCGATGACGTCGGCGCCGGCCTTCGGCAGCGCCTTGATGACCTCAAGCGAGGTCGCGGGATCGGGATCACCCGCCATCACGTAGGTAACGAAAGCCGAGCGGCCTTCCTTGGCGAGCTGCGCAAAACGCGCGTCAATGCGGGTGGTCATGATGCGGCGTACACTGTGCTATACCTCTCCCCTGTGGGGAGAGGTCGGATCGCATCGCCAGATGCGATCCGGGTGAGGGGAATGGAAAAGTTCAAGGCGAGAGCACGAGCCCTCCGCGCATCGCAGACGAGCGCCGAGGCGAAGCTTTGGCAGGCTTTGCGCAACCGCAAGCTTGCCCATTGGAAGTTTCGCCGACAACATCCGATTGATCGATATGTCGTCGATTTCGCGTCACTTGACGGCAAGCTCATCGTAGAGGTCGATGGCGTCACCCATTCGGAACCGGAGGAAATCGAGCGCGACAGGGGGCGAACACAGGTTCTAGAGGCCTGTGGCTTTCTCGTCGTCCGAGTGACGAATACTGACGTGTACGAGAACCTTGAAGGCGTGCTCGAAATGATCGCAAGCTCGCTGAGATTCGACTGAGTGGAAAGGCCCCTCACCCGGCCGCTTCGCGGCCGACCTCTCCCCAACGGGGAGAGGTGAAGGAGACGGCGTTCGTTCCTCACTTCTTCCTCGCCTTCAAGATGTCGCCGACCTGCGGCACGTCCTTGTCGCCACGACCGGAAAGGTTGACGACCATCAGGTGATCTCTGGGCCGCTTGGGCGCGAGCTCCATCACCTTGGCGATGGCATGCGCGGGCTCCAGCGCGGGGATGATGCCTTCGAGCCGCGAGAGCAACTGGAACGCTTCGAGGGCTTCCTCGTCGGTCGCGGAGAGATAGTTCACGCGGCCCGTCTCGTGCAGCCAGGAATGCTCCGGCCCGATGCCGGGATAATCGAGGCCCGCCGAAATCGAATGCGCGTCCTGGATCTGGCCGTCGTCATCCATCAGGAGATAGGTGCGGTTGCCATGCAGCACGCCGGGGCGACCGCCCGCAATCGAGGCGGCATGCAATTGCGTAAGCCCGTGGCCTGCAGCTTCCACGCCGAAGATTTCGACGGAGGGATCGTCGAGGAAGGGATGGAACAGACCCATCGCGTTGGAGCCGCCGCCGATGCAGGCGACCAGCGAATCCGGCAGGCGGCCCTCGGCCTCCTGCATCTGCTTTTTGGTCTCTTCGCCAATGATCGACTGAAAATCGCGCACCATGGCGGGATAGGGATGCGGCCCCGCCACCGTGCCGATGCAGTAGAAGGTGTTGTGCACGTTGGTGACCCAGTCGCGCAGCGCTTCGTTCATCGCGTCTTTCAGCGTGCGCGTGCCCGACTGCACCGGGAAGACCTTCGCGCCCAGCATCTCCATGCGGATCACGTTGGGCTGCTGCCGCGCGACATCGACCGCGCCCATATAGACCACGCATTCCAGCCCAAATCGCGCGCACAGGGTTGCGGTCGCAACGCCATGCTGGCCGGCGCCGGTCTCGGCGATGATGCGTTTCTTGCCCATGCGGCGCGCCATCATGATCTGGCCGAGCACGTTGTTGACCTTGTGCGAGCCGGTGTGGTTCAGCTCCTCGCGCTTGAAATAGATCTTGGCGCCGCCGAGATGCTCGGTGAGACGCTCGGCGAAATAGAGCGGCGACGGACGGCCGACATAGTCCTTGAGATAGCCGGTCATTTCCTTGTGGAACGCCGGATCGGCCTTGGCAGCCGTGTAGGCCTTTTCCAGGTCAAGGATCAGCGGCATCAGGGTTTCGGCGACGAAGCGGCCGCCGAAAATGCCGAAATGCCCGCGTTCGTCGGGACCGCTGCGGAAGGAATTGGGACGGACTTGATTCATCGGCTGGCTAACTCTTGACTTGCATCTTGGCTTGCACGCGCGGCGCGGATGAACTCGCGGATCATCTCAACATCCTTGACGCCGGGCGCGCGCTCGACGCCCGAGGAAATATCGACGCCGTGAGCGCGGGTGACGCGGATCGCCTCCGCGACGTTGCCAGCATGAAGGCCGCCGGAAACCATGAACGGCAGCTTCAGGTCAAGGTTTTCCAGCAGGTGCCAGTCGAACACGGCGCCAAGCCCGCCCGGCCGCGTGGCGCCTTTCGGCGGGCGGGCGTCGAACAGGATGCGATCGGCAACGCTGGCATAGTCCGGCAGGATGGCGAGATCGGCGGCACGCTCCACCGGCAGCGCCTTCATCACCTCACGGTCGAATTTGCGCTTGATCTCGGCGACACGGGCCGGGGTTTCATGGCCGTGCAATTGCAGAATGTCAGGCTGCAGCGCCTCGATGATGGCGGCGAGCGTCGCATCGTCGGCATCGACGGTGAGCGCTACCTTTTGCGCGCGGTCTCGCGCCTGCCGGCCAAGCTCGCGCGCCGTCTCAAGCCGGATGTGCCGGGGCGAAGGCGGAAAGAACACGAAGCCGACCATATCCGCGCCAGCATCCAGCGCGGCGTCGAGCGTCTCGCGCGTGGACAGGCCACAGATTTTGACAGCCAGGGACATGGTCTTTAGTTCAAAGCGCGATGAAATCGCGCTTTAGCCTCTTGTTTACGCATGATTTTTTCGGAAAACCGCTACACACTTTTCCGGATCATGCGTTGCGGAAATAACGGGGTCTAGCGGGGGCGGGTTTACAACGTCGCGCCCTGCTTGTCTCGCCCGGCGGGCCCATAAAAGCCGCGTCCAGCGGGCAGCGCCAGCCGCTGGGCCTCGCCGCGCGACGTCTGGGTCTGGCTTCGGAGTTCCGCGAGTTGGGCGCGGACGGTGCGCGCATCGGCCTCGTGCGCCCGGGCCGCCCGGCGCCAGCGGCGCTGGCCGAACCAGGTCGCGCAGCCACCGGCAACAACGCCCAGGATCGCGACCAGGATGATCAGGACAAACAGCGGCATCGAGACCGAAATGGACGGATCGACCGAATTGAAGGGGTCGAACGAGACCGTGACAAAGTGCCGGTTCGCCACCGCGAAGGTCACGAAGATCAGACCCAGCAGGATGATGAACAGGGTGCTGAAGAATTTGCGCATGACGATAGCCCGTATTGATCCCGCCGCATCCTGCGGCAAGGGCGCGCGAGAATCGCGCCGCCCGCAGGCATAATAGCCTTACGCGCCCGCTTCGGGATTGTCGCGGTTCAGCCGCTCGCGCATTTCCTTGCCGGTCTTGAAGAACGGAACGCTCTTCTGGTCGACCGGAACATGGGCGCCGGTGCGCGGGTTGCGGCCGGCGCGCGCGGGGCGATGTTTCACCGAGAATGCGCCGAAACCACGCAGCTCGACCCGATCGCCGCGCGCGAGCGCGGCAACGATCTCATCGAGGATCGCATTCACGATATTCTCGACATCCCGCTGGTAAAGGTGCGGGTTGTGCTCGGCAATACGCTGAACGAGTTCTGATTTGATCATAAAGTGGTCGGACCCGGGAAAGTCGGTATCCATTTCCGTGAAAATACGTTGAACTGTCAAGACGCTAAATGAAGTTTGCGCGGCGCGAAAAGGCGTGACAAATGCGCCAAACGGGGTTTGTCACGCTGCTCGCAATGCGGGAGAAGGCGTCGCAGACCCTTCCATTCGGCTCAATTGGTGCCCGCCGGCAGCCAAAGCGCGAGCATTCCATCGAGGGAGAGCCGGTCGACCGCCTGGGTGACGCCGGTCTGTTCGATCTGGCGCGCGATTCCGCCAAGACCGAGCGCGTCGAGCGTGATCGATGCCGCGGTTTTGAGGAACGTCAGGTCGCCAAAGCGCGGCGTGAGCTTGTAGTCGCGCACCGGCAGGTCCTTGTCGACGCCCTTGTTCTCGACCAGCCAGGCGACCGCGGTTTTCTCGTCGCCGATCTGATCGACCAGCTTGAGATCGACGGCCTGGCGGCCGGTAAAGACGCGGCCGTCGGCGACCTTTTCAAGCTGCGCGTCGTCCAAGCCGCGGCGGTCTTTGACGATGCCCTTGAACCAGGCATAGGAATCCTTCACCAGCGCATCCAGCGCATCGCGTGCTTCGGCGCTGGTCGGCTCAAAGCCGTTCGGCGCTGCTTTTAGCGGCGAAGACTTCACTTCCTCGACCTTGACGCCGATGGTCTTCAACACCTCGGAGAAATTCGGGAACTGGAACAGCACGCCGATCGAGCCGACCAGTGAGGTCTGTTGCGCGATGATATGATCGGCCGCGATCGCGGTGATGTAGCCGCCCGAGGCAGCGAGCCCCTCGACCACGACGACCAGCGGCTTCTTCGCCTTCAGCCGCATCAGCGAATCATAGAGCTGCTCGGAACCGGCCGTGGTGCCTCCAGGCGAATTGATGTGAACGATGACGGCGTCCGCCTTCGATTTCTCCAGCCGCTCCAGCGCCTCGACGCGGTCCTGGTCGCTGCGGATCAACCCTTCGATTGTGACCCGGGCAATCGATCCGGTGGTGGTGAAGCCGGCGCGGCCGCGCGACACCAGCGTGCCGACGACACCGATCGCCGCGATCGCGATCGCGACGGCGAGCACGCGCCAGAAGGTCAGCTTGCGGCGCAGCCGGCGGCGGTCGACGATCACGTCTGAATCCAGCGACATCGAAATTCTCCCGAAATATGCCCGCGGTTTTGCCGAAGCAGCGTAAGCAACGCCTTATCTAATTACATCAATTGCGGCGCAATATGAAGAAATGAAGGCTCCAAAGCTCTCACCTCTTCGTTGGAAGGGCTCTCCGCCGTCATTGCGAGGAGCGCAAGCGACGAAGCAATCCAGACTACCACCGCGGGGCCAGTCTGGATTGCTTCGCTTCGCTCGCAATGACGATCCCCAGGGCAACAGAGCATGAAAAAGGCCCCGGTCGTGACCGGGGCCTGAATTCGTATTCGAAAGTGAGCGAAGGCTTACTTCTCGTTGGCGCGGTTCTTGAGCGCGGTGCCCAGGATGTCGCCGAGCGTAGCACCCGAATCGGAGGAGCCGTACTGAGCGATGGCTTCCTTCTCTTCGGCGACTTCGAGCGCCTTGATCGAGACCTGCACCTTGCGGGCCTTCTTGTCGAACTGGATCACGCGGGCATCGACCTTCTCACCGACGGCAAAGCGTTCGGCGCGCTGGTCGTTGCGATCGCGGGCGAGCTCGCTCCGCTTGATGAAGGTGGTGAAGTCGGTACCGACGATCTTCACCTCGATGCCGGGCTCCTTCACTTCCAGCACTTCGCAGGTGACGACAGCGCCCTTCTTGACGTCGCCCGGCTCGGCGAAGGGATCGCCTTCAAGCTGTTTGACTCCGAGAGAAATGCGCTCCTTTTCGACATCCACATCGAGCACCACGGCCTTGACCACGTCGCCCTTCTTGTAGTTGTCGATGACCTGCTCGCCCGGAAGCTTCCAGTCGAGGTCGGATAGGTGGACCATGCCGTCCACGTCGCCTTCGAGACCCAGGAACAGGCCGAACTCGGTCTTGTTCTTGACCTCGCCCTCGACCACCGAACCAACCGGGAACTTCTCGACGAAGACTTCCCAGGGGTTGCGCATGGTCTGCTTGAGACCGAGCGAGATGCGGCGCTTGACCGAATCGACTTCCAGGACCTGCACTTCGACTTCCTGCGAGGTCGAGACGATCTTGCCGGGGTGCATGTTCTTCTTGGTCCACGACATCTCCGAGACGTGGATCAGGCCTTCGATGCCCGGCTCGAGCTCGACGAACGCACCGTAGTCGGTGATGTTGGTGACGCGGCCATGGAAGCGGGCGTTGAGCGGATATTTCGCTTCGATGCCCTGCCACGGATCGTCCAGCAGCTGCTTCATGCCGAGCGAGATGCGGTGGGTCTCGTGGTTGATCTTGATGATCTTGACCTTCACCGTCTGGCCGATGGTGAGCACCTCGGTCGGATGGTTGACGCGGCGCCAGGCGATATCGGTGACGTGCAGCAGGCCGTCGATGCCGCCGAGATCAACGAACGCACCGTAATCGGTGATGTTCTTGACCACGCCGTCGATCACCTGACCCTCTTCGAGGTTCTGCACCAGCTCCTGGCGCTGCTCGGCGCGGGTCTCTTCCAGGACCGTGCGGCGGGAGACGACGATATTGCCGCGGCGGCGATCCATCTTGAGGATCTGGAACGGCTGCGAGTTGTTCATCAGCGGCGCGACGTCGCGGATCGGGCGAATGTCCACCTGCGAGCGCGGCAGGAACGCCACGGCGCCGTCGAGGTCGACGGTGAAGCCGCCCTTGACCTGGTTGAAGATGACGCCGTTGACCTTTTCGTTGTTCTGGAAAGCCTTCTCGAGCTTGCCCCAGCTCTCCTCGCGGCGCGCCTTGTCGCGCGACAGCACGGCTTCGCCGAGCGCATTCTCGATGCGGTCGAGGAACACTTCGACGGTGTCGCCGACCTTCAATTCGCTATCACGGCCGGGGCCCGAAAATTCGCGCAACGCGACGCGGCCCTCGGTCTTCAGGCCGACGTCGATGACGGCCATGTCCTTTTCAATCGCAACCACCTTGCCCTTGATAACCGAGCTTTCCTGAAGGTTGCCGCCGGCGAAGGACTCGTCCAGCATCGCCGCGAAATCGTCGCGGGTGGGATTATAGGAACTTGCTGTTGCAGCACTCGAAGCCATTTGTTCTCCAAACGCGAAATCTTGCCGGCAATTGGGGTTAAGGGCGTATCGCACGTGAAGGGCCGGGGCTCGCAAAACCCGCAGCGACCGCTCATTGCATTAACAATGCAAAAGCGGGCCGGCAGATGCCTGCACGTTCGATACGTTGATTTCTGTCCGGGTGGATGGTCTCGAAAATTCTGTTCGAGATATCGACAGTCTTAAGGGCGGGAGCGGGCTCTACCTCCAGTATCGGCAGGGGCTCAAACCCGCTGCCGGCCCGCTCGAACGGCCTCGACAATGTCGATGGCGGCCCGGACGCCGCCTTCTATATCCAGATTGGAATTATCTAGCAAGTAAGCATCTTTTGCCGGCTTTAAAGGCGCTACAGCGCGGTTCTGGTCGCGTTCGTCGCGGGCCACGATATCGGCCAGAATGACCGCCTCATCGGCCGCCTCGCCGCGGGAGAGGGCCTCCAGCGTCCGCCGATGGGCCCGGACCATGGGGTCGGCGACCACGAAAATCTTCACCTCGGCCTCGGGGCAGATCACGGTGCCGATATCGCGGCCATCCAGCACCGCGCCGGGCGGTTTGGCCGCGAATTCGCGCTGGAACTCGATCAGGGCCTCTCGGACGGCGGGAATGGCCGAGACGATCGAGGCGGCCGTGCCGACTTCGTGGGATTTCAGGGCCGGATTGCCAAAGGTTTCGGGGTCGAGCGTCTGGGCCGCCCTGACGGCGGCGGCCTCGTCCTTCAGGTCGGTCCCGGCTTGCAGCAGCGCATGGGCGACCGCGCGATAGATCACCCCGGTGTCGAGGTGGCGAAGGCCATAATGGGCGGCCAGGCGCTTGGCGAGCGTGCCCTTGCCAGAGGCCGCCGGTCCGTCGATGGCAATAATCATGAAGCCCTATTTCCCTGCTGGCAGCGGTCCGCGGGCACGCCGGAGTGGACGCTCTTCGGTGAAAATGTTGCGCGAGGCAAATTCGGCGGGGCTGGCGAAGGTCAGGTATTCGCGCACGGCCGGCGACGCCGATGTCGTGGTGAACCAAGGATCGGAGAGGCGCCGTCCCGAACCGCCCGCCCATGAAGGAACCCGGCCGAGCCGGCGATTTTTGGCAAGGTATTCGGCCATCGCCCCGACGAGCGCGTTGAGCCGGTCGTCATTCGTTAGTTTCGGTTCGCGCTCGATGGACTCGTAGCGTTCCTGATCGGTTCCGGCCAAGTCGAATGTGTCGATGAACTCGGCCAACACCACATCACGCGGTTCGCCCGCGGAGATCTTCTCGACGGCCTCAGCGAGGGTATTTGGGCGCATCAGCTCCTCCCTCACGATCCATATTCTTAAATAGAAACCGCTGCTTCTCGGATGAGCCGGCGCTCAACGGAAAAAACTTGCCCAACAGCGCAACGGCCTCGTCGGCGGTCGAGATTCCAACGACGCGCATCAGGTTGAGGATGTCCAGCCGCTCGGCTTCGCCACGAAGCGGGTCCATGATCCGAAACGCCTTCAGTTTAAGCGCCAGCAAATACTCGGCGGTCGGCACCGAAACCACAAGACCAGGAGGCGTAGCGTCTCGCGGAAAGGTGCCGAACTCAAGGTGATCGGTGGCCCGATCCGCCAGCGAGCTTAGGTGAAACACCACGGCATCATTGAACCAATCGTCGTGCCAATGCTGCTCCTTGGCGATCTTCTGCACGACTTTCGCCAGCCAGTCCGGTAGCGGACGCGGTAACTCCGACACATCGACATCTTCCGTCGCAAAGCGGAAATTGCTGGCCAGCATCAGCGCCGAGCCGCCATAGACCGCGATCTGCAGCTTCGTTCCCGCCTCTGCCGCCGCGCGACCGATCCGGTCGAAGGCATCGAGCAGGGCATCGCGGCTGAAGGCAACCGTCATCTTGCCTCGATCATGAAAACTCCGCGCCGAGCGCGCGCATCATCGGGATGAAGTCGGGGAAGCTGGTGGCGATGAAGGCGGTGTCGTCGACCTTCACCGGCTTGTCGGCGGCGAGGCCCATCACCAGCGCGGACATCGCGATGCGGTGGTCCATGTGGGTCTTGACGAGCCCGCCGCCCGGCACATGGCCCCTGCCCTCAACGATCAGATCGTCGCCAGCGATCTCGACCTTGACGCCGTTGACGCGGAGCATGTCGGCGGTCGCTTCCAGCCGATCGGATTCCTTGACCCGCAACTCCTTCAGGCCGCGCATCACGGTGGTGCCTTCCGCGAAGGCGGCCGCGACCGCCAGCACCAGATATTCGTCGATCATCGAGGGCGCGCGCTCGGGCGGCACTACGACGCCGCGCAGCTTTGAGGCGCGCGCGCGAAGCTGCGCCATCGGCTCGCCGGCATCGCCGCGTAAGTCGCTTTCCTCGATGGAAGCGCCCATCTCCCGTAACGTCGTAAACAATCCGGTGCGCAAGGGATTGGTCATGACGTCGGACAAAACGACATCCGAACCCTCGACGATCAGCGCGGCGACCAGCGGAAACGCCGCAGACGAGGGATCGGCGGGCACCACGACCTCGGCGCCGCGCAGCTCCGGTTCTCCCGTCAGCGTGATGCGGCGGCCATGCGTGCCTTCCTTGGACGAGACGATGTCGGCGCCGAAGTGCTTGAGCATCAGCTCGGTGTGGTCGCGGCTCGCCTCCTGCTCGATCACCGTGGTCACGCCCGGAGCGGAGAGCCCGGCGAGCAGGACCGCCGATTTTATCTGGGCCGAGGCAACCGGGGTCTTGTAGGTGATCGGCACGGGATAGCGTGCGCCGCTCAGCGTCACCGGAAGTCGGCCGCCTTCCCGCGCCTCGTCGGCCCGCGCGCCCATCAGTTCCAGGGGATCGAGGATCCGCCGCATCGGCCGGCTGCGCAACGAGGCATCGCCGTCGAACACCGCAGTGATCGGGCAGCCGGCGACCGCTCCCATTACCAGCCGGCAACCGGTGCCGGAATTGCCGAAATCGAGCGCATTTTGCGGTTTCGCAAAGCCGCCCACCCCGACGCCATTGACCTTCCAGGCGAAATCGCCGGTCCGCTCGACCCTGGCGCCCAGCGCTTGCATCGATTTGGCGGTGTTGAGGACGTCTTCGCCCTCCAGAAGGCCGGAAATCCTGCTTTCGCCGACTGAAAGCGCGCCCAGGATCAGCGCCCGGTGCGAAATCGACTTGTCGCCGGGGACGCGGACCTTGCCGGCTAAGGGCCCGCTGGCGCGGGATTCCAGCGGCGTGGGTGAAGCGGAATGGGTCAAGATTGTGTCCTTTCCGGCGGGCAGGTAGCACGCGGTCGAGCCCGCGTCACGACCCTGTATTTCTTGCGTAATCGACTATTGACAGTGGCGCGGCAACTAGCCAAGTGAAGCACCGCTTTTCAGACATTCCCAGGATTCCGCACGTGGCCAAATCCGATCTCGGAACCAAACGCATTTGCCCGACCACGGGCAAGAAATTTTACGACCTGAACAAGAGTCCGGTGATCTCCCCCTATACGGGCGAGGTCGTGCCGATTGCTCCCGTTGCGCCGCCGCGGGCGATGCGCGGCGAAGCCGCGCGTGCCGCAGCCGCTACCGAGGTCGCGCCGGAGCCGGTGGAGCGGGAGGAGGTCTCTCTCGAGGAGGCCGATGCCGAGGAGAACACCGGGAAGGTCAAGGCTGTTGTCCCTGAGTCCGAGGACGATATCGAGGTCGATGAGACCATCGAGGACGATGAGGACGACGATTCCACCTTCATCGCCGACGATGAAGAAGGCGATGAGGACGTGACCGATATCATCGGCGACGTCAGCGGCGACGAAGAGACTTGAGATCAGCCCAGATCTGTGATCAGGGTGCACCGCTCGCGAGTCGCCTAGGGCTCGCTAGGTCGGCGCGATGCCCGAAAGGGGCGTGCCAGACAGAGGTTACGGGGCCATAGCTCAGCTGGGAGAGCGCTTGCATGGCATGCAAGAGGTCGGCGGTTCGATCCCGCCTGGCTCCACCACGCTTCGCCCTTTGGGCTTCGCGTGGCGCAGCCGCGCAAAGCCCGAAGAGGGAAGCGTGGTGCCCGGCGTAGCCCGCAGGGCGAAGACGGGCTAGCAGCAAACTCCGCTACCTCCCTACTCCCCCACCACCGCATTCAGCCGATCCCGCAGCGCGACGATCTCGTCCTTCATCGCGATCAGCTCGCCGACCGAGCACGCGGACGCCTCCAGGATCGACATCGGCACCGCCCTCGCCTTTTCCTTCAGCGCCTGGCCTTGCGCGGTCAGCGCGATCAGCACCTGACGCTCATCCTCCTTGCTGCGCGTGCGCTTGATCAATTGTGCCGCTTCCAGCCGCTTTAGCAGCGGCGTCAGGGTTCCAGAATCCAGGAACAGCCGCTCGCCGATATCCTTCAGCGGCACTCCGTCGCGTTCCCACAGCACCAGCATGACCAGATATTGCGGATAGGTCAGGCCGAGCCGGTCCAGCAGCCGCTTGTAGACGCGGTTGAAGGCGTGCGCGGCCGAATAGACGGCAAAGCAGATCTGGTTGTCGAGCTTGAGCGGCTGGTCCGCCGCCACCGGTTTCCGGGCCATTTTTTTGAAGTCCTTGTCGCGAATCCCGGCCATTGTGGGCTCGGGCGACGCCTCGTTCAATTGCGAACAATTAAATGTGAGGCGATACGTTTTATATTGTACACAATCTAATTGTGCGCAATAGTCATGACGTCAAGTTCAACCCCAAGCCTTCGAACCCAAAGGGAGAGACCCATGTCCGTGAACGTGCTCTACAAGACCCAGGCCAAGGCCACCGGTGGCCGCGACGGTCACGCTGCGACGCTGGACGGCGCGCTCGACGTCAAGCTTACGACCCCGAAGGAACTCGGCGGCGGTGGCGGCGCCGGCAACAATCCCGAGCAATTGTTCGCCGCCGGCTATGCTGCCTGCTTCATCGGCGCCATGAAGTTCGTGGCCTCCCAGGGTGGCCCGAAGGTGCCTGCCGACGCCTCGGTTACCTCCACGGTCGGCATCGGCCCGCGCGCCGCAGGCGGCTTTGGCCTCGACATCGAGCTCGATGTCTCCCTGCCCGGCCTTGCCCGCGCCGATGCGGAAGCCCTGGTCGCCAAGGCGCATCAGGTGTGCCCCTACTCCAATGCCACACGCGGCAATGTCGATGTGCGGCTGAAGGTGGTCTAAAATCCGCATGACGGAATGGCCTGCTGCTCTCGCCGGCGGGCCATTCGCTGTCCGCGCTTGCTGACGCCTGCGAAGACCGCTAAAGCGCGATAACTAAAGCGTCATCGCGCTTTAGCTTCTTGTTTGGGCATGATCTTTTCGGAAAACCGCTTCACACTTTTCCGGATCATGCCTTAGCTCTGAAATCCGGATTTTTTCGAGCGAAGGTTTTCCATGAGTTCACCGACGGGTGCGATGGCCGGACTGCGCGTGATTGATCTCACGCGCGTGCTCGGCGGTCCCTATTGCACGCAGATCCTCGCCGACCACGGCGCCGACGTGATCAAGGTCGAGCCGCCCGCCGGCGACGAGACGCGCGATTGGGGCCCTCCCTTCCACGAGGAAGACGCGGCCTATTTCATCGGCGTCAACCGCAACAAGCGTTCGATCGGGCTCGACCTAGCGTCCGAAGGCGGCCGCGCGGTGTTGATGAATCTGCTCGCCAATGCCGATGTGCTGATCGAAAACTTCAAGCCGGGCACGCTCGACAAATGGGGCATCGGCAATGAGGTACTGCGCGAAAAATTTCCGCGCCTTGTGCATTGCCGGATTTCCGGCTTCGGCGGTGACGGCCCGCGTGGCGGCAATCCCGGCTATGACGCGATCATCCAGGCCATGACCGGCATGATCGCCGCGACCGGCTCGCCGCAAGGCGGGCCGATGCGGATCGGCGTGCCCGTGGTCGACATCACCACCGGTCTTTATGCCGCGATCGGCATCCTGATGGCGCTCTCGGAGCGGCAGAAATCGGGGCTCGGCCAATTCCTCGAAACCACGCTGTACGAGGCCGGGCTCGCGGTGATGCATCCGCATGCGGCGAACTACTTCATGCATGGCAAGCCGCCGAATCTAACCGGCAACGAGCATCCGAACCTCGTTCCCTACGCTATCTTCCCGACCAGGACGGACGACATCTTCATCGGTGTCGGCAATGACGGCACCTTCCGCAAGCTCGCAAAGGAGATCGGCAAGGAGGAGCTCGGCACCGATCCGCGCTTTGCGCGCAACAAGGACCGCATTGCCAATCGTGAGGCGCTGCGCCAGGAGCTCGCCGCGGTGTTCGCGCAATTCGAGGCCGAGCCGCTGTGCAATCGCCTGTTGGCCGCCGGCCTTCCCGCCGGTCCTGTGCAGAAGATCGATCAGGCCCTGACCAACGAGCACACCATTCACCGCGGCGACGTGATCGCCAAGGATTGGTACAAGGGCGTTGCCTCGCCGATCCGCATGGATCGCAGCAAAGCGAGCCTGCGGCGCACGCCGCCGAAATTCAGCCAGCACACCAAGGAGGTGCTCGCCGAGTTCGGCTATTCCAGCGGCGAGATCGATACGCTGATTGCAAGCGGTGTTGTCTGCGGCGAACGCAAGCGCTGATTGCTTTGTCCCGGCAAAACGCCGGGACAATAAGTCTAAATCCCTCCTCCGGATTTAGGCTTCCCTTGGCACGGTATTCCCCCGTACGATCCCGCCGCTTTTGCGGTCATTTGTACGTCATCCGGCGCTGATACGCGCGACCATAGGAATGGCGGTCCAACGGGAGGGGTTTTGATGGCTTTTCGAAATTTCGGCGCAGCTGCGGCTACCGCCGTCACGCTGGCTTTTGCGGCGTCACCCGCGAGCGCGGTGACGGAAATCCAGTGGTGGCATGCGATGACCGGCCCGAACAACGACGTCGTGGTCAAGCTCGCCAATGATTTCAACGCTTCGCAAAGCGAGTACAAGATCGTCCCGGCCTTCAAGGGCAGCTATGCCGATGTGCTGAACGCCGGCATCGCCGCGTTCCGCGCCGGCAACGCGCCCGGGATCATGCAGGTGTTCGAAGTCGGCACTGCGACCATGATGGCCGCCAAGGGCGCGATCAAGCCGGTCTATGAGCTGATGAAGGAACAGGGCGAGGCCTTCGATCCCAAATCCTACCTGCCGGCGATCACCGGCTATTACTCGACCGCGAAGGGCGACATGCTGTCGTTCCCCTTCAACTCATCCAGCATGGTGATGTGGGTCAACCTCGATGCGCTGAAGAAGGCCGGCATCGACGCGCCGCCCAAGACCTGGCCGGAAGTGTTTGAGGACGCCAAGAAGCTGCACGCGACGAGCCCGACCTGCGGCTTCTCGTCGAGCTGGGTCACCTGGGGTTTCATCGAGCAGTTCTCCGCCTGGCAGAACGTGCCGATCGGCACCAAGGCCAACGGCCTCGACGGCTTCGACACCGAGCTGAAGTTCAACACGCCGCTCGAGACCAAGCTGCTTGAGAATCTCGTCGAGCTGCAAAAGGACAAGAGCTACGATTATTCGGGCCGCACCAACACCGGCGAAGGCCGTTTCACCTCGGGCGAATGCGGCTTGTACATGACCTCGTCGGCGTTCTACCCGAACGTCAAGGCGAATGCGAAGTTCGCCTATACCGCTGTGCCGATGCCGTATTTCCCCGACGTCAACGGCGCGCCGCAAAACTCCATCATCGGCGGCGCATCGCTGTGGGTGATGGGCGGCAAGTCGGCGGAAGAATACAAGGGCATCGCGAAGTTCTTCACCTTCCTCTCCGACACCGACCGCCAGGTCAATCTGCACCAGGTGTCCGGCTATCTGCCGATCACCAAGGCCGCGTACGAGAAGACCAAGGCCTCGGGCTTCTACAAGGACAATCCGATCCTCGAAGTGCCGCTGTTGGAGTTGACCAACAAGGAGCCGACCGAGAACTCGCGCGGGCTTCGTTTCGGCGGCATGGTGCAGATGCGCGATGTCTGGTCCGAGGAGATCGAGGCGGCGCTCGCCGGCAAGAAGTCGGCGAAGGAAGCACTCGATACGGCGGTGTCGCGCGGCAACCAGATGCTGCGTCAGTTCGAGCGCACCGCAGCCAAATAATAAGACGACGGAGTCGTGGCTGCGGACGACCGCAGCCACGATCACCAGCTCTAGACCGCGATGAGCTATCGCGCTCCAGATTCTTAATTGAGCATGATTTTTTCGGAAAACCGCTACACACTTTTCCGGATCATGCTCTAGAAATGAGGCGGGGGCTTCATGGAGAACCGGGCGATCTTTTCGGGCAGGACGCTGGCCTATCTCCTGGTGCTGCCGCAACTTGCGATATCGCTGATCTTCTTCTACTGGCCGGCGGCGCAGGCGCTCTGGCAATCCTTCCTGGTGCAGGACGCCTTCGGGCTCTCGACCGAATTCGTCTGGTTCGAGAATTACGTCACTCTGCTGCAGACGCCCGCGTATTATCACGCCATCGGCGTGACCTTCGCGTTCTCAGGCTTGGTCGTCTTCTTCTCCATGGCGCTCGGTCTGCTGCTCGCCGTCATGGCCAACCAGAACATCAAGGGCGTGCAGATCTACCGCACCTTCCTGATCATCCCCTATGCGGTGGCGCCGGCGGTGGCGAGCGCGGTCTTCATCTTCATGTTCCAGCCGGGGCTCGGCATGGTCGCGCGCATGCTGCAGCGTAACGGTATCGACTGGAATCCAGTGCTGAACGGCACCCATGCGATGATCCTGGTCGTGATCGTCGCGGTCTGGAACCAGATCAGCTACAATTTCCTGTTCTTCCTCGCCGGCCTGCAATCCATTCCGAAGAGCGTGATCGAGGCCGCCGCGATCGACGGCGCGCGGCCGATGCGCCGGTTCTGGACCATCATCTTCCCGCTGCTGTCGCCGACCACCTTCTTCCTGATCGTGGTCAATATCACCTACGCCTTCTTCAACACGCTCGGGATCATCGACACCGCGACCGAAGGCGGCCCCAACGGCGCCACGGCCACGCTGGTCTACAAGGTGTTCCTGGACGGCAAGGGCGGCTCCGACCTCGGCGGCTCGGCGGCGCAATCGGTGATCCTGATGATCATCGTCGTCATCCTCACGGCCGTGCAATTCCGTTACGTCGAAAAGAAGGTGCATTACTAACATGGTCGAGCACCGCCGCTTCGGAAACCTGTTGCCTCACCTGATCCTGATCGTCGGCGTGATCATCGTCGCCTTTCCGGTTTATCTCGCGATCATCGCCTCCACCCAGGACAACGTCGCGATCGCCAACGGCCAGATGACGCTTTATCCGGGCGGCCATGCGCTGGAGACCTATTGGCACACCATCGTTTCCGGTACCGGGAAGACCACGCGCGAACCGGTCGGCGGCATGATGCAGTCGAGCTTCATCATGGCGGTCGGCATCGCCGTCGGGAAGATCGCGATCTCGATCATCTCCGCCTATGCGATCGTGTTCTTTTCCTTCCCATTTCGCATGGCCGCGTTCTGGACCATCTTCATCACGCTGATGCTGCCGGTCGAGGTGCGCATCTTCCCGACCTACAAGATCACCTCCGACCTGCACATGCTGGATTCCTATTCCGGCCTGATCCTGCCGCTGATTGCGTCGGCGACCGCGACGCTGTTGTTCCGGCAGTTCTTCATGACGATCCCCAAGGAGCTGGTCGAAGCCTCGAAGATGGACGGCGCCGGCCCGATCCGCTTCTTCTTCGATACGCTGCTCCCGCTGTCGGTGACCAATATCGCCGCCTTGTTCGTGATTCTCTTCATCTACGGCTGGAATCAATATCTCTGGCCGCTGTTGATCACCACGCGCGACGACATGCAGACCATCGTCATCGGCATCAAGAAGATCATCGACGTGCATGATGCGCTGACCGAGTGGTCGGTGGCGATGGCAACCGCGGTCCTTGCGATGCTGCCGCCGGTTGCGATCGTCGTGCTGTTGCAGCGGCTGTTCGTCAAAGGCCTGATCGAGACGGAGAAGTAAGGCATGGCCAACGTCACGTTGCGTAGCGTCAAAAAGGCCTATCCCAACGGTTTCGAAGCCATCAAGGGCGTCGATGTCGATGTGCCCGACGGCCAGTTCTGCGTGCTGGTCGGTCCCTCCGGCTGCGGCAAGTCGACGCTGCTCCGGATGGTGGCGGGGCTGGAAACCATCACATCAGGCGAGATCGACATCGGCGGCCGCATCGTCAACCAGATCGAGCCGGCCGATCGCGACATCGCGATGGTGTTCCAGAACTACGCGCTCTATCCCCATATGAGCGTGTATAACAACATGGCTTATGGCCTGCGCAACCGCGGCATGCCCAAGCCAGAGATCGACACCCGCGTGCAGGAAGCCGCGCGCATTCTCGAACTGTCCGCCATGCTCCACCGCAAGCCCGGACAGCTCTCCGGCGGCCAGCGCCAGCGCGTCGCCATGGGCCGCGCCATCGTGCGCCAGCCGAAGGTGTTCCTGTTCGACGAGCCGCTGTCCAATCTCGATGCCAAGCTGCGCATCGCCATGCGGGTCGAGATCCGCAAATTGCAGCGCCGGCTCTCGACGACGTCGATCTATGTCACCCACGACCAGCTTGAGGCGATGACGCTCGCCGACATTCTCGTGGTGATGAATGGCGGCCAGGTCGAGCAGATCGGCAATCCGCTTGAGATCTATCAAAAGCCGGCCACGACCTTTGTCGCGACCTTCATCGGCGCGCCGCCGATGAATCTGATTCCGGCGCGACAGGCCAGCATCCAGCTTCCCGTGGCGGAGGATGGCATCATCGGCATCCGCCCGGAGGACTTTCAGCTCGCCCGGGACGGAATGTCCGATGGCAGCCTGCCCTTCGACCTCACGGTGACCGCGATCGAGCATGTCGGCGCGGAAACCTATGTCTACGCCTTGCGTCCGCAAGCAGGAGACGCGGAGGCGGTCAGCGCCAAGCCCGGCGAGCCGCCGCCTGGCGAAATTCTGGTGCGCATCCCCGGTCAGCAGGGGCCTGCGATCGGCGAAGCGATCCATGTTCTGGCGCCGCGCGAAAAACTGCATCTGTTTGTCGCAGGGGGTCGCAAGCGGGTCGATTTATAGGCTGTTAACAGCCTTTTCCGGCGCTTTCCCAGGTGCTTGGCAAGTGCTTGAACGCAAGCGGGAAGTGCCCATATTGTGGCGCAAGGGGTGCCATTCGGGCCCTGAAACGTCAAAGTCGCTTCGAGAGGACTTTGTAAACTATGTCTCGTGTTCCTTCGCTCTCCAGTCCGTTTCTTCTGGGCTTTGACGAGATCGAGCGTGTGCTCGACCGCGTCGTCAAGGGCGCCGACGGTTACCCTCCCTACAATATCGAGAGGTGTGAACGCTCGAACGGCGCTCCCGAACGGTTGCGAATCACGCTGGCGGTGGCGGGCTTTACCCGTGACCAACTCGATGTAACCATTGAGGAAAACCAGCTCGTGATCCGGGGCCGCCAGCAGGACGACAAGGCCCGTCAATACATCCATCGCGGCATTGCCGCGCGCCACTTCCAGCGCACTTTCGTGCTGGCGGAGGGGATGCAAGTGCTGGGCGCGGATCTGAAGAACGGGCTGTTGTCGATCGATCTTGCCCGGCCTGAACCGGAAAAGGTCGTTAAGACAATCGCTATCAATGAACACGAATAATGGAACGAGTAGCGGACTCGACCGCTTAAGTCTCAGAGGAGTCGAGACCATGACTGAAGGTAATGTTGTGTACGACGCTGGCGTCTCGCTCGATGCGGACGCGCTGGCCCATCTCGGCGAAGGCCATATCGCCTATGTGAAGCAGATCCGCTCCGAAGACGTACCGGGGCTCTTCCCGCAGGCGCCGGATCTCGCGCCGGGAATGAAGCTGTTCGCGCTTCACGCCGCCGACGGCACGCCGATCATGCTGACCGATTCGCGCGAAGCCGCGATCGCGAACGCGTGGAGCAACGAACTGCAGGCGGTAAGCGTCCACTAGGCGCTGCACGCCTCCGGGCAGAGAGTTTTGAATGCGCGGGTATTGCCCTCGAATGAGGGCGATACCCGCGCATTTTATTTGTGCCCCTCCCCGGCTGTTGTTGCGGCGATGAACGCGCTCTGACAGCCCTCCGGTCGAATGCGATTACTCTTGCTGCGTCGACAGCAATTTCGCGCGGATATCGGGCTTGAGGACCTTGCCCACCTTGGAGCGCGGAAGGTCGTCCCAGACTTCGATCTGCTTTGGTGTCTTGACGCTGCCGATCCGCTCCTTGACGAAGGCCGCGATCGCCTGGGGATCGATCCGGCTTCCCTTGCGGGGCTGCAACACCGCGACGATCCGCTCACCCCATTTGTCGTCGGGCAGGCCGATCACGGCACAGTCCTGCACCGTCTCGTGGGCGCGCAGCGCATTCTCGACCTCGATCGAGTAGACGTTGAAGCCGCCGGTGATGATCATGTCCTTGGCGCGGTCGACGATGTAGAGGAAATTGTCGCCATCGAGATATCCAATGTCGCCGGTGTGGTGCCAGCCATGCCGCGAGGCTTCCGCGGTCGCTTCGGGATTCTTGTAGTAGCCGTCCATGACCAGCGATCCGCGTACCACGATCTCGCCGCGCTGGTCGGTTGGCAACAGCCTGCCGTCGGCGTCCATGATGCCGACCTGGACCAGCGGACCGACACGGCCGGCCGACGCAAGGCGCTCGATCGCGATCGAGCCGTCGGCGTGATAGTGCTCGTCCGGCGCCATCATCGAAATCATCATCGGCGCCTCGGTCTGGCCGAACAACTGCGCCATCGGCCCGATCCGCTTCAGCGCTTCCGTCAGCCTCGCAGCCGAGATCGGCGCCGCGCCGTACCAGAAGCATTGTAACGAGTCGCGCCTCGTGGCGTCGAGCTTCGGATGATCGAGCAGCATGTAGATCACGGTCGGCGGCAGGAAGGTGTGGGTGACGCCATAGCTCTCGATCACATCGAGGAATTCGCCGATATCGGGGTGATGCATGATCACGATGCGGCCGCCGAGCGTCATGATGGGAAAGCAGAGCACGCCCGCGGCATGGGTCAGCGGGGCCAACGCCAGATAAACCGGGCGCCCCTTGAACGGATAGCCCATCAGCGTAAGCGCCGTCATCGCTTCGATGTTGCGGCCCGACAGCATCACCCCCTTGGGCTTGCCGGTAGTGCCGCCCGTTCCCGGAATCATCACGAGATCGTCGACCGGTTCGCGCTGATACCGGGTATCGTCGATGCCGGCGAGCCAGGACTCGAACGAAGGGGCGAACGGAAGGTCGGCGTCGAGGCAGACGAGGGCGCGCAGCTTCGACAGCTCGTGCCGCGCCTTCTCGATCATCGACGCGAAGTCCGAGTGGAAGATTAGCAGGCTGCAATCGAATTCATCCAGGATGAACTTGTTTTCAGCCGCCTCGTTGCGCGGATTGATCGGACACCAGACCGCACCGGCGCGGGAAATGCCGAACACGCAGGAAAATGCGATCGGGTCGTTGCCGGAGAGAATGGCGACCTTTTCACCGGCCTCGACGCCCGATCTGGCGAGACCCTTGGCGACCCGGTAGCTCAGGCGCTGGACTTCGCCATAGCTGAGATCGCGCCCGTCCATGGTGAGGCACGGCGCGTCGGCGCCCAGCGACGCACCCTTGTCGAGATAGTCGATCAACCGCATGGGCACCTCCGCCGGGCTTAACCTCCGCCAGGTTTGGGCGGCGCGTCGATCCGCGCCGCCCGGCTCAGTCAGTCATGAACGGTCAGGATCGGCTTCATGACAAGGCCGAAGCTCCGCAACTGCCCCAAAAGCTCGCGGTGACCGAACGCTTGGCAGCCGGAGGCGAAGCCCACGCGCTTCGGCGGCTGCCGCAGCAGGTGCGCCGCGGCATAGGCCTGCATCAAGCCGGTCTGCTTGTAGTTGCTGTTGCCGTAGATGATGCAGTGCGCGCGCCCCAGCGGGCCGGAGGCATGCACCGAGTCCATCGACTTGTTGACGCGCGGCTTCTCGCGCGGCGGCATGGTGTTCATCACGCCGGCGGCTGTCTGCGCCAGCGCCGCGTAGCGATCGTCCGGCTTCATGTCCTTGGTCGCCTCCAACGCGGCGGCGACGATCTGCGGCACACCCAGCATCAGCGCGCGGTTGAAAACGCCGCCCAGCACCTTCACGTTGGCCACGCGGGGATCGCGCTTGAACCACACCGGGTGCGAGGTGCCGCCCCAGGGCAGCGCCAGAGCCAGCTCGTGCTGGCCGGGGATCGCGAGGTTGTAGAGGCCGGCATCGGGCTGATGCTCGACGTACTTGTTCTGCTCCAAGTAGTAGGCCTTGGCCATCGCGGCGTTGACCAGGATGGTTTGCGTCGAGGCGATGGTCGGGCTGCCTCCCCAGAAGACGGCGATGTCCAAGGTGTCGAGGCCGGGCGTTTCCAGGCACAGCTGCGCGGCGATCTCGCCGGTGGTGTACATCTGCGCGATGCCCGGCGCCAGCAGCAGACCGGCGTTGGCGAACTTCGTGCCCCACTCCTGGTCGAGCGTGATCAACCAGTCCTGCTCGCCGGTGGTGTCGGTGTAGTGGCACCTAGAAGCCAAACAAGCCTGCACCACCTCGCCGCCAAACTTGGCGAACGGGCCCACTGTGTTGAGCACCACCGAGGCGCCCTTGAACAACTCGGTCAGCGCGGTCACGGTGTGCGGCACCTCCACCACCTCGTAGTCGGCGGTCTCGATGCCGGCCACGTTGGACCTCATTGCGGCATTGAGCTTCTCGGCGCTGCGGCCGGCGGCGATGAAGGGAATGTTGTATTCGCGCAGATATTCGCACACCAGCCGGCCAGTGTAGCCGGAAGCGCCGTAGACGACGACGGGCTTCTTATCGCTCATTGCGATCCTCCCAAACGTTTGTTGCCGGGTTCGTTGTTACATGCCCATGCCACCGTCGACGGGCAGGCCGGCGCCGGTGATGAAGCGGGCTTCATGGGTGCAAAGGAAGACCGCGGCATCGGCGATGTCGCTGACCTCGGCGAGCCGGCCGAGCGGCGTCTGCTCGATTACCGAGGCGACCGCCGCATTCGGGTCCGGCGCCAGGCCGACGGCGACGATGTCGGCGGCGAGCTTCATGCCCATGTCGGTCGGCGCCAACCCGGGATACAGGCAGTTGACGCGAACACCGTAGCCAAGTTTGCCGGACTCCATGGCCGCGATCCGGGTAATGCGATCGACGGCCGATTTGGTCCCGGAATAACCAGCGATGGCGGGAAAGGCGATGGTGGCCGCGACCGAGGCGATATTGACGATCGCACCGCCCTTGCCGGCCGGGCCGTTCGGCCGCATCGCCCGGAAGGCGTGCTTGATGCCGAGGCTGACGCCGACGATGTTGACATCGCACATGCGGCGCAGATCCTCGGCCTTCACGTCGACCAGGAGCGAGGTGATCTCGATGCCCGCGTTGTTGATCAGGATGTCGTAGCCGCCAAGCGTGGAAATGGTGGCCGCGACCGCCTTTTCCCATTGCGCGTCGTCCGTGACGTCGAGCGCGACGAAGGCGGCCTTCGCATCCGTCTTGGCGCCGATCTTGCCGATCTCCGTCGCCGTCGCCTTCCCCGCGTCAGTCAGGATGTCGCCGATCATGACCGACGCGCCCCGGCGCGCGAGCGCCTCAGCGATCGCCGCACCGATGCCCCGCGCACCGCCGGTGACGAGGGCTTTTTTGCCCGCAAGACTGCTCTCACTCATGACGTTCTCCTTCCCTGTGCTTGATTGACACGGCTACGGGGGCGCCTGATGCGGGCGGCCAGTCGAATCCGCCGGACGAAGCGCGCCTGTTGGCTGGTGATGTGAGTTGGCTGCCGCGGCAGCTCGCGCTGCGGGCGAAACGATCCTCCCTTTTGCAGTTCCGGCGATCTTGACGACCGTCCAAATCTGTTTTTACAACTGTCCAACTAAATCTTGACGATTGTCAAGGCGCAACGTGAGTCGTTCTGGAGAATTCGGTTGCGGCGATGCGGTATCGCCGCCCATAGTCGAGACGGCAACGAACAAGCGCGCGGACAAAGGAAGTGATGGAATGGCGCAGCGAGCCATGACTGCGGCGGAGCGGGTTTCGGAAGCGACCGAGGCGCTGCGCGAGGAGAAATTTGCCGCGCGACGGATCGAACTTGCGGAAGCGGCACTGGAGACGCTCGGCGAACTCGGCTTTGCGCGAACCAGTCTGCGCGAGATCGCGCAGAACTCGGCGTTCACGCACGGCGTATTCCACTATTATTTCACCGACAAGCTCGACCTGATCTGCTGTTGCGTGCGCCACTACAAGGCGCAATGCGTCACGCGCTACGACGAAGTCACCGCGGCGGCGAAGACCCGCGACGAGTTGATGGAGGGTTTTCTCGGAAAGCTCGCTGCCACGCTGCGCGAGGACGCGAGCATGCACCGGCTTTGGTACGATCTGCGCGCCCAGGCGCTGTTCGAGCCGGCCTTCCGCGCCGACATTGTCGAGATCGACCGGAATCTCGAAGCGATGATCTGGCGCATCGCCTCCCGCTTTGCCGGGCTGGGTGGAAGGAAGCCCGCGATTTCCCCAGCCGCGCTTTACGCGCTGTTTGACGGGCTATTCCAGGGCGCGCTGCTCAAACACTTCTCCAACGATGCCGACGCGATTCCTGATCTGCTTGCCGAGGTCAGGCGGCTGCTGCCGATGATCTGCTGACGAACGCCGCCGGCCGATCGACAGAACTCTACGAAATGCCGGCGATCAGGCTGCGCTTGCCGGCGGCAGGGCGAGCACCGAATAGATCGCCTGCGCGTCGCGCGAGGCGCGGAGCTTTTTGGCGACGTCCTGGTCGCGCAACAGGCGGGCGATGCGGGCCAGCGCCTTGAGGTGGTCGGCACCGGCGCCTTCCGGCGCGAGCAGCAGGAAGACGAGGTCGACCGGCTGGCCGTCCATCGCCTCGAAGTCGATCGGACGTTCCAGACGCGCAAAGAGCCCGAACAGCTTTTCCAGCTTCGGCAGCTTGCCATGGGGAATGGCGACGCCATAGCCGACCGCGGTGGTGCCCAGCTTCTCGCGCTGCAGCAGGACCTCGAACACGGCGCGCTCGTTCTGGCCGGTCAGCTCGGCAGCCTTCGCCGCCAGCTCCTGCAATGCCTGCTTCTTGCTGTTGACCTTCAACGCCGGGAGGATCGCCTCGGGAGCGACCAGGTCGGTAATCGTCATTTGGCGTTCCGAGGTGAAGTGAACCAGGTTGCGAATAGGCCTTGGGCCAGTGGCGTCAAGAAGCTGAGATGGGAGGCGGGCGCATCTGCCCGGGTCCTGATTTGGGGGGCTTCTACTCCAACGCAACGGCGGTGCCAACACCTGTGAAGGGCTAACCTTAAAATCGGTGGATGGCCCGGACGGCCCAAAAAACCGTCAAAATTCCGTAGATTTACGGCTTCAGCGCCGGCGGGTCGACCCAGCCGATATTGCCGTCGGAACGGCGGTAGATGATGTTCACCCGGCCGCTGGAGCCATGCTGGAATACCAGGCAGGCGGCGCCGGCAAGATCGAGCTCCATCACCGCCTCCGACACCGACAGCCGCTTCAGCGAGGTGGTCGCCTCCGCGATGATGACCGGATTGTAGCCGGTGACCTCGTGGTCCTCCGCCGGCGCCTCGATGACATAGCTCGGCGCATCCAGCGCGACGCCGTCGAGCTCGGACAGTGCTGCCGCCGCCGCATGCTTGCGCGCGGAGCGGTCCTTGAGCCGGCTCTTGTAGCGGCGCAGCCGCTTCTCGATCATCAGCAACGCGGCGTCGGCGCTGGCATAGGCATCGGTCGCGTTCGATTCGGCCTCCAGCGTCACGCCGGAATCCAGATGCAGCGAGCAGTCGGTACGAAAGCCGAAGCCGTCCTTGGACAGCGTGATATGGCCGGAATAATTGCCGTCGAAATATTTGCGCAGCACTTCGTCGGTGCGCTCGCTGACGCGGTCGCGCAGCGCTTCGCCGACGCTGATGCTCTTGCCCGAAATCCTGAGAGTCATGGGATGCCTCGCGTGGATAGTCTGGGGGAATCGAGACTAGACCGATTTGAACAAGGCGCAACAATTGCCTGAGCAGTTTCAGGTCGGTAACAGCAGCGAACTCTGCTTGTCACGGCGGCGCTGCACCGAGGAAGGAATACGCATGGCTTCGCGGTATTTCGCGACCGTGCGGCGGGCAATATCAATGCCCGATACGCGCAATCGTTCCACGATAGTGTCGTCGGACAGGATTGCGGCAGCGTCTTCGGCGTCGATGAGCTGCTTGATGTGGTGACGCACGGCTTCGGCCGAATGCGCTTCGCCGCCGTCGGCGGAGGCGATCGACGCGGTGAAGAAATATTTTAGTTCAAAGGTGCCGCGATTCGTCGCCATGTATTTGTTGGCGGTGACGCGCGACACCGTCGATTCATGCATCTGGATCGCGTCCGCCACGGCTTTCAGATTGAGCGGGCGCAGATGCGCGACGCCATGGGTGAAGAAGCCGTCCTGCTGGCGCACGATTTCGGTCGCCACCTTCAGGATCGTGCGGGCGCGCTGGTCGAGCGCGCGCACCAGCCAGGTGGCGTTCTGCAGACAATCGGTGAAATAGGATTTGTCGCCATCCTTGCGGATCGTCTTCGACAGCTCGCTGTAATAGGTCTGGTTCACCAGGACGCGCGGCAACGTGTCGCTGTTGAGCTCGACATGCCAGCCGCCGTCGGGACCGGGCCGCACATAGACATCCGGCACCATGGTCTGCATCCGCGACGCGCCGAATTTCAGGCCGGGCTTGGGATCGAGGCGGCGGATCTCGCCGATCATGTCGGCAATATCCTCGTCATCGACGCCGCAGAGCTTTCGCAACGCGACGATGTCGCGCTTGGCGAGGAGATCGAGATGTTCGACCAGCGCCTGCATCGCGGGATCGTAGCGATTGAGCTCGCGCAGCTGGATCGCCAGGCATTCGCTCAAATTGCGGGCGCAGATTCCGGGCGGATCGAATTTTTGCAGCACCGCGAGCACCGCGTCGACGTCGGCCTGCGCCGCACCGAGCCGTTCGGCGGCCCCGCCGAGGTCGGCCGGCACATAGCCGGCCTCGTCGACCAGGTCGATCAGATATTGTCCGATCATGCGCGGCGCGGGCGCAGCGAAGGCGACCGACAATTGCTCGGCGAGATGATCGGCCAGCGTCAACTCGGCGGCGACAAAGGCCTCAAGATTATAGTCCTCGTCGGAGGAGGCACCGCCGCCCCATTCGGTGTAGGTGGTGGGCGCCGCATCCTGCGCATTGCGCGCAGCAGCCTCGGCCGGTTCCTCGGAAAACACATTGTCGAGGCCGGTATCGAGGGTCTGCTCGATCTCGGTACGGGTGCCGAGGTCGCGGCTCATCCACTCTTCCTGGGCTGGCTCGAAGCCCTCGCCGGCACCCGCCTCGGACGAGCCCGCGGAAAACTCCTCGCCGTTGAAGCTGCCCGTCTCGTCGTCGCCGGAAAAGTCGCCCTGCTCCGGCGTGGCCTCGCCCGCTACCGTCGGCTCAGGGCCGTCGCTGGCGCGGTCCAACAGCGGATTCCGCTCCAATTCCTCTTCCACAAAGGCCGACAGGTCGAGATTGGACAGCTGCAGCAGCTTGATCGCCTGCATCAGCTGCGGCGTCATCACCAGTGACTGGGACTGGCGGAATTCTAATCTCTGCGTCAGCGCCATGGAGGCAAGAACGATCCGTGAAATTGGTCCGATTCTTGCTTAACCTAGTCCAACGCCCTTGTACACGCCTTGACTGATGCAAAAATTGGGCTAAAGGCGCGCTTCCCGAAAAATTGGTTACCGGTTTTCGCTGCACCGCAGTGCAGGACTATAGCCGGAATTCCTCGCCGAGATAGAGCCTGCGCACATCCGGATTGTTGACGATCTCGTCCGGGCTGCCTTCGGTCAGAATTTCACCGGCATAGACGATGTAGGCGCGGTCGGTGAGGCCGAGCGTCTCGCGGACATTGTGGTCGGTGATGAGAACGCCGATGCCGCGGTTGGTGAGATGGCGGACTAGATCCTGAATGTCGCCGACGGCGATCGGATCGATGCCGGCGAAGGGTTCGTCGAGCAGCATGTAGTTCGGACGGGTTGCGAGCGCGCGGGCAATTTCGACGCGGCGCCGCTCGCCGCCGGACAGCGCAATCGACGGGGTTTTCCGCAACCGCGTGATGTTGAACTCATTGAGCAGCGAATCGAGCTCGGCCTCGCGCTTCTTCTTCGAGGGCTCGACGACTTCGAGCACGGCGCGGATGTTCTGCTCAACCGTCAGACCGCGAAAGATCGAGGCTTCCTGCGGCAGATAGCCGATGCCCAATCGCGCGCGCTGATACATCGGCAGCTTGGTGACGTCGTGACCATCGAGCTCGATCGCGCCGCGATCGGCCTTGATCAGGCCGGTGATCATGTAGAACACCGTGGTCTTGCCGGCCCCGTTCGGACCGAGCAGACCGACGGCTTCACCGCGGCGCACATAGATGCTGACGCCGCGCACGACCTGGCGGGAACCAAAGCTTTTTTCCACGCTATGCACAGCGAGAAAACCCGGCCGGCGCAGCAGCTGCGGCCCTGCGGAGCCGTTGCCCTTGGCGGGACGCGCGGGTTTGACTGGCTCCGCCGGCTTTACTGGCTGCGCCGGCTTGGCCGGTTTGGCGCGGGCCTGCGGACGTGGCTGCTGCGGCGACGCTTGTCGCGGAGGTTCTCTTGAAGGTTCTCTTGGAACCTCTCTTGGAACCTCTCTTGAAAGCTCTCTTGGAACTTCCGGCGCGTATTCGCCCGGATAATCGGCCGGATCGGTCGAATAGTCCTGTGAATAATCTTGCGAATATTGCTGAGGATATTCTCGCGGTACTTCCGCCACCGCCGGCGCGCGCGGCATGGCGGCGGTTGGGATCGGCGCCATCGCCGGCGCGTCGCGCACCGGGCTCGTCAGCATGTCGCCAAAGGAATCGCCGAGCGCGGTGATGTCGTCGCGCGAGCGCGCAAAGCCCTTGCCTCGCTTGGCGGGGCGCCGACGGAACATGCCGAGTAAATCCACCATCCCCGCTCTGCCCAAACTTCTGGCTAAGCCCTCATGAGGCGTCCCGCCACCGACACGCTTCGCGGTTTGATTCGCCCGCCAGCATGAAGCAAGGGATGCCCGTTGCCCAGCGGAACACCCCACGATATCTCGGGGCGTAGATACAGGCTCAGGCCGCCGGCTTCAACCTCGCCGCCCCGCACGATCTCACAAGCAATTGATATTATTTCGGTTTATTTCCACCCAAGTTTAGCGGCGACGGCGGTGGGCCGCCGCCCGGCTTGCTGGAACCGGAGCCGCAATCGCTTCCGCCCCCCTGCGGCAGCAGCGCCTGGACGTGGCCGCTATCGGATTCCACCCGCGACACCCCGGTGGTCATATCCACCATCAGCCGGTCGCCACGCAGCACATTCTGGCACTGGGTCAGCACCACGCCGCCCAACATCGTGATCAGATTGGCCTTGGTGTCGAAGATCGCGGTCTCGCCGGTCACGACCTGGTCCTTCTGGGTCACGACCACATTGCCACGCGCTTCCAGCCGCTTGATCGACGAGGCACCGCCAGGGCCTGGCGTAGCCGACTGCATCGGCGCCCCCGGCGCCGCCTTGGCACTGGCTTTCGCAGGGGCGGCCTTCGCCGGAGCGGTAGTGCCGGAGTCATTGGCGCCGCCGCTCGATTCGTAAAACACCACCAGCGTCTTCGACGTCATGGTGGTGTCGCCCTGCACGACCTTCACATTGCCGGAGAAGGTGGCTTCCTTCTTCTTGTCGCGCATCTCGAGCGAGGCCGCATCGATCTGGATCGGCTGGTCGCGGTTTTGCGTAAAGCCCTGCATCGCATTGGGCACGCCCGACACCGCGCCCTGCGCGTGAACCTCAAGCGCGGACATCGATGCGAGCAGCATTGCTGCCGCCATGATGCGCCCTGCCCTCGGCCCGTTCGCGACGCCACGCTGAAAAAAGCTGGTCATGTCCATCATTTCGAGTTGGCGGATTTATTGCCCGACTTCTTCTTCGCGGGCGGCGGCGGAGGCTCGGCGGGCGTCGTGGCCTGCGTGGTGCTGTTGTCGTCGAAATGGTCGAGATGCATCACGACGTTGCCTTCGAACAGCACGACCTCGCCGCCATTGATGATGTGCAACCGATCTGATGTCAGCGTCCCGTTGGTCAGCTTGACGTCGACGTGCTGGTCCGAGTCGACTGTGTTCTTGACCATGTCGACATGGGCCTGGGTCAGCCAGGCCTCGTAACCGGTTGTGGTCGTCAGGTGGATATCCTTGTGCAGGTCGAGCGTCTGCGCCTTGTTGTCGAACAGGCCGGTCAGCGAATCCAGGAATATGGTCGAGCCATCCTGCATCAGAAGTTTGGTCCTGAGCTTGTTCAGCTCGACATGATCGGGGTCGGTCACGTCCTGCACCGCCGTCTTGGCCCACATTTCATAGGGCCGCTGGTCCGGCGTATAACCAGACAGATGCGGCGCCTCCATGGTGATCTTGGTGCCGGAAACCACGAGATTGTCCATGTCGAGCGGCAGTTTCGGCATCAGCATGCGGAACGGGTTGAAGATGGAGATGCCGATAATGGCGGCCATCGCCAGGCCCACCGCGCCGGGAACCGCGATCCGCAAAACGTGGACCAGACGGCTGTGGCGCGCGGCCACGGCAAACCGCGCCTCCAGGCTCGCTTGTTGCGCCAGATTCTGGGCCGAGTTCACCGCTGCTCCAAATGGGCCGACATCCGCCCCATCATACTCGCCCCGGCCGGATTATGCAGCCCGCGACACGCCTGATGAGTGTGTCCGAAACGGGGCGAATTGCCCCACCGCACGCGTTAACCTGGATGAACAGCAACCTGCAGCGCGCTCACGAATGCGCAAAAATGTCCTCGGCTTCCCAGCCGGACAGATCGAGTTTCGCCCGCGTCGGCAGAAAGTCGAAGCAGGCCTGCGCGAGCTCGGTGCGGCCCTCGCGCGCCAGCATTGCATCCAGCTTTTCGCGCAGCGCATGCAGATGCAGGACGTCGGAGGCGGCATAGGCAAGCTGCGCCTCGCTGAGCGAGGACGAGCCCCAGTCGCTCGACTGCTGCTGCTTCGACAATTCGATGTTGAGCACCTCGCGCACGAGGTCCTTCAGGCCATGGCGATCGGTGTAGGTGCGCGTCAGGCGCGAGGCGATCTTGGTGCAGTAGACCGGCTGCGGCATCACACCGAAGCTGTGATAGAGCACGGCGATGTCGAAACGGGCGAAGTGAAAGATCTTGGTGATCTTCGGATTGCCAAGCAGCGCTTTCAAATTCGGCGCATCGGTATGCCCCTTCGGGATCTGCACGACATCGGCGCTGCCGTCGCCATTCGAGAGCTGCACCACGCAAAGCCGGTCGCGATGCGGATTGAGCCCCATGGTCTCGGTATCGATCGCCACCGATTCCGTGTAGCGGGAGAGATCGGGCAGGTCGCCGCGATGCAGACGTACGGTCATTGCTCTGTTGAATCCCGTCGAATCGATTTGCGATTTTAACTGGCACCCTCCCCTGTCCAAGGGAAGCAGACACCAAACAATGTAATTACGACCGTTTAGCACGGCCACCCATGGAAGGGTAAAGCTGTCATAACAAAAAATTGGCTGTTTCAGCGGCAATGATGCGGATATCGCTCTGCCGCCCAAGCCACCGTCCAAGCCATGCGCGGCACCTATTTAAGCGAGAAATCATGTCCGAACAGACCCTGGCGGCCCCGATCGACAATGCGCAGGAGCTGGAGCGCGGCTTTTCGCGCTACCAGTCGTTCCTTGTCGCGCTTCTGGCCTTCGTCCAGTTCACGATCATCCTCGACTTCATCATCATGTCGCCGCTCGGCGCCATCCTGATGCCCGCCCTGAACATCACCGCAGCGCAGTTCGGCGTCGCCGTTTCGGCCTATGCGTTCAGCGCCGGGATTTCGGGCGTGCTTGCCGCGGGCTTTGCCGACAAATTCGACCGCAAGCGCCTGTTGCTGTTTTTCTACGTCGGCTTCACCGCCGGCACGATGCTCTGCGCGCTGGCGCCGAACTATCACCTGCTGCTGCTCGGCCGCATCGTGACCGGCCTGTTCGGCGGCGTGGTCGGCTCCGTTGTGCTCGCCATCGTCACCGACCTGTTTCCGCTGCATCTGCGCGGCCGGGTGATGGGCTTCGTGCAGACGGCGTTCGCCGCAAGCCAGGTGCTCGGCATTCCGGTCGGGCTCTTTCTCGCCAATCGCTGGAACTGGCATGTCTCGTTCGGGGCGATCGTGATCCTCGCCATCATCGTGATCGTCTCCGTGCTGCTCTTGATGCGGCCGGTGAACGAGCATCTGAAGCTCAAGCAGGATCGCAATGCATTTGCGCATCTGATCGCGACCGTAACCGAGCCGAGCTACACGCTGGCGTTCGGCGTGACGACGCTGCTCGCCACCGGCGGCTTCATGCTGATGCCGTTCGGCAGCGCTTTTACCGTGCATAATCTCGGCATCGACATCGAGCATCTGCCGACGATCTATCTCGTGTCCGGACTGTTCAGCATCTTCACCGGACCGCTGGTCGGCCGCCTCAGCGACGCCATCGGCAAGTTTCCGACCTTCGTGTTCGGTACCGCGATGTCGATCGTGATGGTGCTGATCTATACCCATCTCGGCCAGACCACGCTGACGGTCGCCATCGTCGTCAACGTGCTGATGTTCGTCGGCATCTTCTCGCGCATGATCCCGTCGCAGGCGCTGATTTCGGCGATCCCGGCCGCCAACCAGCGCGGCTCGTTCAGCGCGATCAGCGCCTCGGTGCAGCAGCTATCCGGCGGACTCGGATCGGTGTTCGCGGCAGCGATCATCACGCAAAATGCGGATGGCTCGCTCAGCCATTTCGATCGCATCGGCTACGTCGTGGTCGGCACCTCGCTAGTGGCGCTGACCGCGATGTTTTTTGTGCAGAAGCAGGTCGCGCGGAAGGTCGGCCAGGCGGTGGTCTGAGCCGGTCTCGCCGCAATCGGCTGATTCGTGGCCTCCGCGGGCCGCGAACCCGTTTTGCAGTCAATCAAACCGAAGTTTCAGGCCGCTTCGGGGTCCGGCGATGTCGGTGGCTGCAGGCCGGGGCTGTTGGCCCAACGGTCGAGATTCTCGATGACGTCCCGATGGCTCGGCCGGCGCGGCTTTGGCCCCTTCGGCTCGTCCGACAGCTTACGAGGCAGTTTGATTTCCTCTGTCATGGCTGTTCTCCACGGTGATCAGCATGACTCCGAACCAGCCGAAAATCAATATCAACTTATTGTTTTTATTATATAATTTTACTAATTTGACAACAAAATAGCGAGTCATGGAACCAACGCCCACTTACAAAGTTGAGTAAATTACTCAAACAGCAAAATTTGGGTGTTTCCGATGAACGACATGAGGGGTGAAAGGCTCCAGGTCATGCTTTCGCCGGACGAGCTGGCCGCCGTCGACGATTTCCGCTTCAGGCACCGGATGCCGACGCGTGCGGCGGCCGTGCGCGAGCTCCTGAAGCTCGGGCTGACGGTCACGGCCAGCGATGGCACGGCCGGCATGAAATCCAGCAATTTCGGCGTGTTCAGCCGCGGCAATGGCGGTCACTTGCAGGGCAACGGCGATTCCGAGGCTGAGTAGCTGGCGGTCGCGCCCGATGCCGCGGCAGCCGGCTTCGCCTTACGGTCTACGTGCGGCCGCGCCACGCGTAGCCTGAAAGGCGAAGCGTGGTGCCCAGGAAAGGACTCGAACCTTCACGGCCGTTAAGCCACTGGCACCTGAAGCCAGCGCGTCTACCAATTCCGCCACCTGGGCATGGGCGCGCTTACTACGGATCGGTCGCGCGCTTGTCAAATAGGCGCCTTGCAGGGCAAATATCCTGTACAGGGCCGATCTGATGGCGTATCGCGAATCCCCAGCAAATACGCCGATTTTTGACGAGGAAGCTGACCGCATGGCATCGAATCAGGACACGTTGGTCACGGTTTTCGGCGGCTCAGGCTTTCTGGGACGAAACGTCGTCCGCGCGCTCTGCAAGCGCGACTACCGCGTCCGGGTCGCGGTCCGGCGGCCGGAGCTGGCGGGCCATCTGCAACCGCTCGGCCGGGTCGGCCAGATCCACGCGGTGCAGGCCAATCTGCGCTACCCGGGCTCAGTAGAAGCTGCGATGCGTGATTCGCACGTCGCCATCAATCTGGTTGCCATCCTCTCCCAGAGTGGGGCCCAAACCTTCGACGCCGTGCAGGTCAAGGGCGCCGAGACGGTTGCAAAGGCCGCTGCCGCAGCCGGCGCCCGTATGGTGCACGTCTCGGCAATCGGCGCAGACGAAAACGCGACCTCGCATTACGCCCGCGCCAAGGCAGGCGGCGAAAAGGCCGTGCTCGCGGCCCTGCCGTCGGCGACCATCCTGCGGCCTTCCGTGTTGTTCGGCCCGGAGGATGAGTTCACCAACCGTTTTGCGAGCCTGGCGCGGCTATCGCCGATGCTTCCGCTGATCGGCGGCGGCACGACCCGGATGCAGCCGGCCTATGTCGCCGATGTCGCAACCGCCGTCGCTGATGCCGTCGATGGCAAGGCCAAGGCGGGCGCCACCTACGAGCTCGGCGGACCGGAAGTCCTGACCATGCGCGAGATCATGGAGCTGATCCTTTCGATCACCGATCGCAAGCGCCTGCTGCCGTCGCTGCCGTTTGGCCTCGCCAGGCTGCAATCGATGTTCCTGCAATTTGCGCCGGGGCCGTTCACGTTGACGCCGGATCAGGTCGAGCTGCTGCGCCGGGACAATGTCGTGTCCGATGCCGCGAAGGCCGCTAGCCTCACCTTCGAAGGGCTCGGGATCGCGCCGGATTCGATGGAAGCGGTGGCCCCGCAATATCTCTGGCGCTTCCGCCCCTCCGGCCAATTCCAGCGCAAGAACGCGTGAACTGTCGCAACGGCGACCATCCTCATCCTGAGGAGCCGCGCAAGCGGCGTCTCGAAGGATGGCCACGGGCCCCATGGTTCGAGACGGCGCGGAGCCTGTCATCGGGCCGCGCTTTGCGCGGACCCGGTGGCGCCTCCTCACCACGAGGGTCGACTAGAACCCCATTGCCAGCGCGACGAGACCGAGCGTGCCGACGATGACGCGCCACCACGCAAACAGCGCAAAGCCGTGACGGCCGACATAGCTCAAGAACATCTTCACAACGACGATCGCGGTGATGAACGATACCACGAAGCCGATGGCGATGATGCCGAGATGGTCCGCCGTCATCTCTGAGCGGCTCTTGTAAAAGTCATAGGCGAAGGCGCCGACCATGGTCGGGATCGCGAGGAAGAACGAGAATTCCGCCGCCGCAGGCTTATCGGCCCCCAGCAGCATCGCCGCCACGATGCTCGCACCCGAGCGCGAGACGCCGGGAATCATCGCCAGACACTGCGCCACGCCGATCCAGAGATAGGTGAGGAGCGGGAAGCGCGTCGCGTCGTGCTCATGCGGATTATGGTCGATCTGGTCGACCCAGAGCAGGATCGCGCCGCCGACGATCAGCGCAAAGCAGACGACCCAGGGATTGAATAGCACTTCCTTGATGTATTTGCCGACGAGCAGGCCGACGACCACCGCCGGCAGGAACGCGATCAGGACGCCGATGACGAAACGGCGATCATCCGCATTGGAGAACATGCCGAGCGCGATCCGCCATAATTTGGCGAAATAAAGCACGACGATGGCGAGGATCGCGCCGAGCTGGATCAGGATCGCAAAACTTTTCCAGAAATTATCTTCGCCGAGATTGAAGAAACGTTCCGCCAGCAGCAAATGGCCGGTCGAGGAGACGGGGAGAAATTCCGTGACGCCCTCGATAATGCCGAGAATCACCGCCCGTATTGCATCTGACATCATGAGCCGTTCCGTTGTGATCTGCCATTGTGATCGATTTTCGGCCGAAAAGCCGCGTTCTTCTCGCTTATTCGTCCCAAAGCCGCAATCGCAAAATGCAAAAGCGCGCCTTGTGCCCGACGTTCGCTTAGGTAGTTTGCCGCTCCTTTCGGGCATTTGAACGCTTCGTTAAGCGCCCGAGACATACTAAAAAGGTCACATGTACACGCTGTTTCACCATCCCTTCTGTCCGCATTCGCGCTTCATTCGCCTCGTGCTCGGCGAATACAGCCTCGATTTGCGTCTCGTGGAGGAACGGGTCTGGGAACGGCGCGAAGGTTTTCTGGCGCTCAATCCGGCCTGCACGACGCCGGTGCTGTTCACCGAGGGGCAGCCGGCGATCCCGACAGCGGCGATCATCGCCGAGTTCATCGACGAAACCCGCGGCACCGAGATGGCCGAGCGGAGGCTGTTGCCGACCACGATGAGCGAGCGCATCGAGGTGCGCCGGCTGATGGCGTGGTTCAACGAAAAATTCTTCGAGGAGGCCTCAAGCCCCCTGGTCACCGAGCGCATCTACAAGCGCTTCATGAGCGAGGGGGATGGCGGCGGTGCGCCATCGACGGACGTGATCCGCGCAGCGAAAACCAATGTGCGCTATCATCTGGCCTATATCGGCTGGCTGGCGCAGAAGCGCAATTATCTCGCCGGCGACCGGCTGACCTATGCGGACCTCGCCGCCGCGGCGCATCTTTCGGCGATCGACTATCTGGGCGACGTGCCATGGATCGAGGACGAGGCGGCAAAGGCATGGTACGCGCGGGTGAAATCCCGCCCGTCGTTCCGTCCGCTGCTCAGCGAGTGGCTGGCGGGCGTGCCGGCGTCGCGGACCTACGTGGACCTGGACTTCTAGGTGGAGCTGGACTTCTGAGCGGCCTCGATCTGCGCGGCGCGCTGGCGCAGGAAGCGCGCGCGCTCGGCTTCGACTGCATCGGCATCACGGCGCCGGACACGATCGCGGACGCGGCAAGACACTTCCACGAATTTCTCGAGATCGGCGCCCATGGCGACATGGATTGGCTGGCGCAGAATCCGGAGCGACGCGCCGATCCGCGCGGGCTGTGGCCGGATGTGCGCTCGGTCATCATGCTCGGCGTCAACTACGGCCCCGATGAGGATCCGCTCGCGATCCTCAGGCAGCGTTCGCGCGGCGCGATCTCGGTCTATGCGCAGGGCGATGATTATCACGACGTGATCAAGAAGCGGCTGAAGGCTCTCGCACGATGGCTGGTCGCGACGGTGCCGAGCGAGGTGAAAGTCTTCGTCGATACCGCGGCCGTGATGGAAAAGCCGCTGGCGCAGGCTTGCGGTGTCGGCTGGCAGGGCAAGCACACCAACCTCGTCTCGCGCGAGTTCGGCTCGTGGCTGTTTCTCGGCGCGATTTTCACCACCCTCGATCTGCCGCGCGACGCGGCCGATGCCGATCATTGCGGCTCCTGCCAGGCCTGTCTCGACATCTGCCCGACGTCGGCGTTTCCCGCGCCCTACAAGCTCGATGCAAGGCGCTGCATTTCCTACCTCACCATCGAAAGCAAGGGAGCTATCCCGCACGAATTTCGCAAAGCCATCGGCAATCGTATCTATGGCTGCGACGATTGCCTTGCGGTGTGCCCGTGGAACAAGTTCGCGCAAGCAGGGCGTGAGGCAAAACTGGCCGCGCGCGAAGACTTGCGCGCGCCTTCGCTTGCCGACCTCGCGCGGCTTGACGACGCCGCCTTTCGGGCACGATTCACAAAATCGCCGGTCAAGCGCATCGGCCGCGACCGTTTTCTGCGCAATGTGATGATCGCCATCGGCAACAGCGGCGATGCGGCGCTGATCCGGCCGGCGCGCGCGGCGCTATCAGATG
>DATHMA010000006.1:0-17611 GCA_035487555.1 Bradyrhizobium sp.
CGTTGACCTGGAGGCGCGGGTGCGGCGAGATCATCCGCTGCGAGCGATCCAGACGATTGTGAACGAGGCGCTGTCGGCGCTGGAGCGCGAGTTTGCCGGGCTCTATTCGCCGATTGGGCGGCCGTCGATCCCGCCGGAGAAGCTGCTTCGGGCGATGCTGTTGCAGGCGTTTTATTCGATCCGCTCGGAGCGGCTTCTGATGGAACGGCTGGAATACGACCTGCTGTTCCGCTGGTTCGTCGGAATCGGCCTCGACGACGCAGCCTGGGACCATTCGGTGTTCTCGAAGAACCGCGATCGGCTGCTGGAAGGCGACATCGCAGCCAAGTTCCTCGCGGCGGTGCTGGCGCAGCCCAAGGTGAAGAAGCTTCTGTCGAGCGATCACTTCTCGGTCGATGGCACGTTGATCGAAGCCTGGGCCTCAATGAAGAGCGTCAAGGCGAAGGACGGCTCTGGCGAGCCGCCGGCGCAAGGCGGCGGCCGCAATGCCGAAGCAGACTTCCATGGCCAGAAACGCTCGAACGACACCCATGCTTCAACCACCGATCCCGATGCCAGGCTCTACCGCAAGGGTAAAGGCAAGGAGACGAAGCTGTGCTTCATCGGGCATGGGCTGATGGAGAACCGCCATGGCCTGCTGGTCGATGCCTGCCTGACGTTGGCTGACGGGCATGCCGAACGAGTGGCCGCGCTACATATGATTGAGCCTCGTGCCGACCGACCGACAGCGATCACACTTGGCGCCGATAAAGCTTACGATGCAGAAGACTTCGTCAACGAGCTGCGCTCGATGAACGTGACGCCGCATGTTGCACAGAACACCAGCGGCCGCAGCTCGGCGATCGACGGGCGAACGACCCGGCACGGCGGATATGCCATCAGCCAGCGCATCGAGGAGGCATTCGGCTGGATCAAGACGGTAGCAGGGCAAGAGAAGACCAGCTTCCGCGGTCGTGATCGCGTCGCATGGTCCTTTACCTTCGCTGCCGCCGCCTACAATCTGGTGCGGCTGCCCAAGCTGATCGCGGAGGCCGGCTGATGGCCAAGGTGCCCGGCTTTGCCAAGGCCATTGCCGGCCGCTGGCGCCTCGTCGAAATGAACAACTGGGACAGCGACTTCCTCGATCTCGTGGAAGAGGCGCATCTCACATTCGAGGGTAAGTCCGACGGTGAAATTGCCTTCGGTGCGCTGAAGGGCTTTCTTGACGTCCGCTACAGCACGCGAGACGGTTCGGCCTGCGCAGAGTTCTCATGGGAAGGACACGACGAGAATGACCCCGCCTGCGGTCGTGGATGGGTCATGATCGGCACGGCGGGCAGGCTCGTCGGCCACTTCTACATACACAATGGCGACGATTCGGGCTTCGTTTGCGAACGCGGCTGACTTCTTCAACAGCCTGCTAGAGCTGCGCCGGCCTTGACTCGGCTGGTCCGCCCAGAAGTTCGGCGACCCATCGCGTCGAGGGGTGCTCGGCGCAGAACGTCAGGATCGCGAGCGTGATCGGCACGCCGATGAAGGTGCCGAACAGCCCCCACAGGAAGGTCCAGAGAAAGATCGCAAACAGCACGACAAAGGGCGAGATTGAAACGGTCGCGCCGGCGACACGGGGCTCGATATAGCTGCCGACCACGAACTGAATGATATTGAGACAGGCAAAAATGCCGAACACCGCGGGCCAGCTCTGAAACTGCGTCATCGCAAGAAGGGTGGGAAACAGGGTTGCGATGAATGGACCGATGAACGGGATATAATTGAGCACAAGCGCGATCACGCCCCACTCGAACGCGAATGGCAGTCCGGTGACCGCCGCGAACAGACCGACCAGCAGGCCGGTGACGACGCTCATCTGGGTCCGCACCAGCAAATACTTCCGGAATTTGCCCGCGGTCGCCGCGCTGCCCTCCAGCAGCACGCGCGCGGCGGTTCTATTCTCCAGTTTCTCGATCCGTTGCCGGATATCGTCGATCTCGATCAGCCCAAGCACGACATAGACGATCGCGATCAGCCAGAAACTCAGCATGGAGTTGGCGCGTCCCGCAAAATATTGCATGGCGCGCAGCAGCCAACCGACGTTGAAATGCTCAGCCCAGAGGCCAGCGACCTCTACGCCATGACTGTCGAGCCACATCACGGCCTGTTCATAGAACGCCTGATAGCGCGCGGCGTCGGCGACGAGGAACTGCCCGACGCGGCCAAAGGCCCAGGCCGCGAGGCTTGCAAAGGCGAGGCAGATCGTCGTTGTGAAAACGACGGTGATCGCAAGCGCGGCGAGCTTCGGCATCCGCGACTGCAGCCATTTCTGGGCTGGCCAGACGACGCCTATGATGAACAGGGCTGCGGCCAGCGGCGCGAATACGCTCCTCGCCTGCGAGGCGGCCGCGCAGACCACCACCGCCGCAACGACGAGCGTTGCGGCACTGCGTCCGAAGCCTACGCTATCCCTCGACTCCATCGCCTCTTCCGCACAACCGTTTCAAGTTTATTCAAACCGAGAGGTGCACCGCGCCAGGCACGCCGACCGCCACACATCGTATGTGACCTGTCGGCACGACGACAACATTCCCGGCGGCAGAGCTTCTCCGGCGCAGGGTTGTGACGGGATTTCGCGACCGCCAAAGATTGAGGGGAACTTCGCGGATTGTAAATGGTTGAATGCGGTCTGTTGCCCCGATTTTCTTAGGGGACGACGGTACCAGCCTAACCGGTCAGATTGGCACATCGAACCGAAAGAGAGGTCGCCATGGCCACACGTGCTGTCGACGGATCTATCCTCTTTGCGAAAAAACTCGGCGGTGTCTTCGCCATGGTTGTGGGCGGCTTGATCGCTGCGATCGGCGCCGACGTCGAGTCATCGACAATGATCGCCATCGGCATCCTGTTCGTGATCATCGGCGCGATCCTGCTGGTGCTGAAGATCATCCGGCGCAACGAAGGCGGTCCGGCCGCGTGAGGCTCACGGCTTTGGATCGCGGGTGAGCCGGGCCACGGCCTGGTCGGCAAGAGCGGCGAGAACGGCGGGCTCCAGCGGAAAATCCGCCGCAAGCCAGGCGTCTTCCGCAAGCGTCAGGACATGGCCGAGCGATGGGCCTTCGGCGACGCCGCGCGCGATGAAGTCGGATGCCCTTAAGGGGAATTTCGGCGGAGTGAAGCGCTGCGGCAGCCGCGCCAGTTCGATCCAGGGCGCGGAATCGCTGCCGCTGCCGGCGCGCGCCCAGGCGAGCAACAGCCGGTCGCGGTAACGCTCCTCGCCGAGCCGATAGAGCCGGCGCCTCGCGCGCGCCTCGTCCATGCCGGCGAGCCGCCACCAGCGATGGCCCATCGAATCCAGTGCCTTGGCCTCGTTGTTCGAAAGCCGCAAGCGTGTCGTGAGCCGCCTTGCGTCTTCAGGAAGCGCGACCGCGAGTGCGGCAAGCCGGCGCATCGGATCGGCTTTCAAGCCGAGCGCTTTTTCGGCCGCGATCATCGCCGCAAAAGTGCCGCCATAGCTGACGCCACCGATGACCATCTGCAGCAAGCCGCCGTCGGCCATTGCCGTGGTGGCATGGACCGCGCCGTCAGCCACGAGCAATTTCAGCATCTCCATGCGCATGCGCTCGGCCGAGAGGCTTGCAACTCCGTTGCGCGCCCTGATGCAGGCGAAATAACCGTCACGGTCCACTTCGCCTGCGCCGAACGCCGCATGGAAGCGGAAGAAGCGCAGGATGCGCAAATAATCCTCTTCGATGCGCTGGTCCGGCTCGCCGATGAAGCGCACGCGCCGCGCGGCAAGATCCCCGAGGCCACCGACATAATCATGCACGACGGCATCGAGCCCGGCCGAAAGCGCGTTGATGGTGAAGTCGCGGCGATGCGCGTCGCCGACCCAGTCGCGGCCAAAGGACACTTTCGCCTTGCGGCCAAAGGTTTCGGTATCCTCGCGCAGCGTGGTGGTCTCAAAGGGCTGTCCGTCGACGACCAGGGTCACGGTGCCATGCTCGATGCCGGTCGGCACGCTCTTGATGCCGGCGGCCTTCGCCCGCTTCACCACTTCCTCAGGCAGCGCCGTGGTCGCGATGTCGATATCGTTGACGGGAATGCCGAGCAGCGCGTTGCGGACCGCGCCACCCACCACGCGCGCCTCCTCGCCGCCACCGTTCAACAGGTTCAGCACGCGGGAGGTCGGACCGGAGGTGAGCCAGGGTGCATCGAGCACCCGTGCAGTGTTCATTTCTCGACTCCGGGAACGAGCCTGCCGTTCTCCACATGCGCTGGGATGTAGGTGGAATTCGGCGAGCCGCCGGAGAACTGCGCCAGCAGCACCAGGCTGATGATGACGAGCAGCAGCGAGCCGAGCACGAGCCTTGCCACCATCTGGAGCGGCCAGGACGCCGGCACCAGAACGCCGGAGCGGGTCGCCAACAAAAACAGCACGTACACCCCGAAGGGGAATAGGAAAATCCCGATCTCGGTGAGTGCCGGGCGGATCATGTCAGATAGATCCGCTCATACAGCACCCGCAGGATGCCCGCAGTCGCTCCCCAGATATAACGTTCCGCGTACGGCATGGCGTAATAGGAGCGCTCCATGCCGCGAAACTCCTTGCTGTGGATCTGGTGGTTAGCCGGATTCATCAGGAAGGAAAGCGGCACCTCAAAGGCGTCGACCACTTCGGAATGATTGATGGTGAGTTTGAAGCCTGGTTTGACGCGCGCCACCGTCGGCAGGATGCGGAAACCGAAGCCGGTGCCATAGACGCCGAGATATCCGATCGGATCGATGAAGGAGCCGTCGAGGCCGACCTCCTCCCAGGCCTCGCGCAGCGCCGCATCGCACGGCGAGGCGTCGGTCGCGTCGATCTTGCCGCCGGGAAAGGCGATCTGGCCGGCATGCTCGCTCAGATTCGGCGAACGCTGCGTGAGCAGTACCGTCGGCTCCTGGTGATCGACCACCGGGATTAATACCGCCGCCGGCCGCACCGGCTGCTCGCGCGCGATGATCTCGAGCATTTTGTCGGTGCCGGGGTCACCGCTTTCCGGAATGATGTTGGGATCGACCAGCCCCTGCGGCACGTCGAAGTTCAGCCGCGCGCGGACGCGGTCGTAAAATTCCGCCGCGGAAACAACGGCAGGCGCAGCCTTCACCATCGGTTCGTTCAAAGCGCCGTCCTCACCTGCTCCGCATCCGCCATCGCAAAGAACTCGCCGGCGGACTCAACCCCGAACATTTCCCGACCATCGACCATCCGCTCCTCACCCATGTCAACCAGATCGTAATAGAGCGCGCGGGTGACTTTCGCCCACAGATCGGCGCGGACGTGAAGATAGGGCGTCAGCCCACCGTCGGAAGCCGCTTCGAAACGCAACCGATGCGCCGCGTTGCAATCGACCCAGTCGTCGACATTGGTGCGGAAGCGCAGCAGCAAAGCGCCGTCCTTGTCATTGAGCTTCTGCATCTCGACCGCGAGAAACGGCGCGTCGTCAACACGGATGCCGACCTTCTCCACCGGCGTGACCAGGAAATGCTTGTCGCCCTCGCGCTTGAGGACGGTCGAGAACAGGCGCACCAGAGCGGGCCGGCCGATTGGCGTGCCCATATAGAACCAGGTACCATCGGAAGCGATTCGCATGTCGAGATCGCCGCAAAATGGCGGATTCCACAGGTGCACGGGGGGCAGCCCCTTTCCGCCCGGGGTGGCGTTGGTCGCTTCCCGCGCAGCAACTGTCAGGCCTTCAATATTGGTTGTGGTCTGCCCTTGCTTCGCCATGGTTTGCCTTAACGTTCGATTGCGTCAATCTGGCACGATTGGTGCAAGACTTGCGCATCATGATGGAGCGAGTTCCCCCCGGGAAAATACCGGTATGTTCGCCACATCGTGATGCCGTTAATACCCTGAAATGCCGATAGAGTGTGGATAGTTTAATTCAACGAATACATGGCCTTTGCGCTGTTTTAGCATGGGTTCATGGTAACTGCGTCGCCGCTCACCGCAACGCTTGCAAACCAAGGAGCTTGGAATGGCCGACAGTGTGGAAAAGCTCGAGGACGTGATCGTTCGCTCGGCGGAACAGGTCTCGGGCCAGATCCGCGCAGCCAAGGAAGCGATTGCGACGGTGATTTTCGGCCAGGACAAGGTGGTCGAGAACACGCTCGTCACCATCCTCTCCGGCGGCCATGCGCTTCTGATCGGCGTCCCCGGTCTTGCGAAGACCAAGCTGGTCGAGACGCTCGGCATCACGCTCGGTCTCGATGCCAAGCGCATCCAGTTCACGCCGGATCTGATGCCGTCGGATATTCTCGGCGCCGAAGTGCTCGATGAGAGCAACACCGGCAAGCGCTCGTTTCGCTTCATCTCGGGTCCGGTGTTCGCGCAGCTCTTGATGGCGGACGAGATCAACCGCGCCAGCCCGCGCACGCAGTCGGCGCTGCTGCAGGCGATGCAGGAGCAGCACATCACGGTGGCCGGCGCGCGGCACGATCTGCCGAAGCCCTTCCATGTGCTCGCAACGCAAAACCCGCTGGAGCAGGAAGGCACCTATCCGCTGCCGGAAGCGCAGCTCGACCGCTTCCTGATGGAGATCGACGTCGATTATCCCGATCGCGACGCCGAGCGGCGCATTTTGTTCGAGACCACCGGCGCGGACGAAACGCTCGCCAAGGGCTCGATGCAGGCCGACGCGCTGATCGCGGCGCAACGCCTGGTGCGGCGCCTGCCGGTCGGCGATTCCGTTGTCGAGGCGATCCTCTCGCTCGTGCGCTCCGCGCGTCCGGGTCCGGAAGGCGGCGAAGCCGGCAAGCTGATCGCCTGGGGGCCGGGCCCGCGCGCCAGCCAATCGCTGATGCTCGCTGTGCGCGCCCGCGCGCTGCTCGACGGACGGCTTGCGCCTTCGATCGACGACGTGCTCGACCTCGCAGAGCCCATCCTGAAGCACCGCATGGCGCTGACCTTCTCGGCGCGCGCCGAGGGTCGCACCATTCCGGACGTGATCAAGCAATTGAAGACGCGGATCGGTTGATGGCTGAACCGGTCAAGCTTGAGAAGGAGATTTTAGCAGTTCGACGTGCCGATGGCGAAAGCCGATCGCTCGCCGCCTCGCTGCCGCGTCTCGTCCTTGAAGCCCGCCGCATCGCCGCCAACGTGATCCACGGCCTGCACGGCCGCCGCCGCGCCGGTTCCGGCGAAAGCTTCTGGCAGTATCGCCGCTTCGTGTCCGGCGAGCCGGCGCAGCGCGTCGACTGGCGCCGCTCGGCGCGCGACGATCATCTTTATGTGCGCGAGCAGGAATGGGAGGCCGCACACACGGTGTGGATCTGGCCCGACCGCTCGCCATCGATGGCATTTGCTTCAAGGGGTGCGCGCGACAGCAAGCTGGAGCGGACGCTGATCGTTACCTTCGCGCTTGCCGAGCTCCTGGTCGCGGGCGGCGAACGCGTCGGCATTCCCGGATTGATGAACCCGACCGCAAGCCGCAGCGTCATCGACAAGATGGCGCAGGCGATGCTGCATGACGATGCCGCGCGCCTCAGCCTGCCGCCCTCCTTCGTGCCCTCGGCACTCGCCGAGATCGTGGTGCTGGCGGATTTCTGGTCACCGATCGCCGAGATCCGGGGCATGCTGGCGGGACTGTCCGCCTCCGGCGCGCACGGCGCGCTGGTGCAGGTGGTCGATCCCGCGGAGGAAACCTTCCCCTATTCAGGCCGGATCGAGTTCGTCGAGCCGGAAGGCTTTGGCGTGATCACCGCGGGCCGCGCCGAGCGCTGGGCCGATGATTACGTTGCGCGCGTAGCACTTCATCGCGACCAGATCCGCGACGAGACCAACAAGCTCGACTGGCTGTTCTCCACCCACACCACCAGCCGCTCGGCGGCCGAGCTGCTCTTGTTCCTGCATGCCGGCATGATGGTGAGCAAGGGCGGCACGCGGATGAATGTCAAAGCGGGGCGGGCATCATGATGGGCCTTCCCCTCTCCTTTGCCGAACCGCTGCTGCTGATCGGGCTGCTCAGCCTGCCGCTGCTCTGGTGGCTGTTGCGCGTGATGCCGCCGCGGCCGCGGCGGATCGAGTTCCCACCGACGCGGCTGTTGTTCGACATCGCGCCCAAGGAAGAGACGCCCTCGCGGACCCCGTGGTGGCTGACCGCGATCCGGCTCGCCGCCGCCGCGCTTTTGATCTTCGCGGCCGCCGGCCCGATCTGGAATCCGCAGACCGGCCTCGCCGGCCATTCCTCGCCGCTCGTCATCCTGCTCGACGACGGCTGGAGCGCGGCTTCGAGCTGGGACAGCCGGATCCGTGCCGCCGACGAGTTGATCGCCAATGCAGACAGCGACCGCCGCGGCGTCGCGTTGGTGCCGCTGTCGGAGCCTAACCGTGACATCACCATCATGGTAGCCGGCGCGGCGCGCGTGGCGCTGCGGCAGTTCACGCCAAAACCCTACTCGATCGACCGCGTCGAAACGCTGACCACGCTCGATCGTTTCCTGAAAGCGACCGGCGATGTCGAGATCGCCTGGCTTTCGGATGGCATCGACACCGGCCGCGGCGCGGAGTTCGTGGAGGGTCTCGGCAAGACCATCGGCGAGCGGCGCCTGACGATCTTCGAAGGCGGCACACCGTCGTCCATGGCGCTGGCAGCCGCCGAAAACGCCGCGGCGAAGATGACGGTGAAGGTACTCCGCGCCGACAGCGGCATTGCCACCGGGATCGTGCGTGCGCTCGACGCCAAGGGCTCGCCGATCGGTGATGCGCATTTCAGCTTCGGCCTGAAGGACCGCGAGACCGAGGCCGCCTTCGACCTGCCAGTCGAGCTGCGCAACGACATCGCGCGGCTGGAGATTTCCGGCGAGCACTCGGCCGGCGCCGTGCAGCTCCTCGACAAACGCTGGCGCCGCCGCGCCATCGGTATCGTCTCGGGCTCAAGCGCCGACACCGCACAACCGCTGCTCGCTTCAACCTTCTACCTGACGCGCGCGCTGGCGCCGTTCGCCGACGTGCGACTCGGCGACAAGGGCGCGCCGCAAGCAGTCATCACCCAATTCCTGGATCAGAAACTGCCGATGATCATCATGGCCGATATCGGAACGCTCTCGCCGGAAATCCGCGATCGGCTCAACGCCTGGATTGACCAGGGCGGCGTGCTGGTGCGCTTCGCTGGCCCCCGCCTCGCGCAAGGCGAGGACGACCTCGTGCCGGTCAAGCTGCGCAAGGGCGGCCGCACCCTCGGCGGCAGCCTCACCTGGGAAAAGCCGCAGCATCTCGCAAGCTTCACGGCCGATGGGCCGTTCGCGGGCCTTGCGGTACCAAAGGATGTCACAGTGAACCGCCAGGTGCTGGCCGAGCCGGACGCGGTGCTCGCGACCAAGAGCTGGGCTTCGCTCGAAGACGGCACGCCGCTCGTCACCGGCGAGCGCCGCGGCAAGGGACTGGTAAGCCTGTTCCATGTCAGCGCCGATATGCGCTGGTCGGACCTGCCGATGTCGGGCACCTTCGTCGACATGCTGCGACGTATCGTCGACATCTCCGGCTACACCTCCAAGCCCGGACCGGGTGTTGCGGCCGAGGCCACCAAGGAGACCTTGGCGCCGCTGCACACGCTTGATGGTTTCGGCGCCCTCGGCCCGCCGCCCTCGACCGCAAAGCCCTTGTCGGCCGACTATCGCGACCGCGCCACCTTGGATCATCCGCCGGGCTTCTATGGTCCGGCCGATGGACCGCTTGCGGTCAACACGCTCGCTGCCGCCGACCGTATCGCTGCCCTCGACACGTCCGCACTCAAGGCGCAGCGCGCGAGCTATACCAACGCTGAGCCGCGCGATCTTCGCGGCATCCTGCTCTCGGCTTCGCTCGCACTGTTCCTGATCGACGCCATCGTGGTCGCCTTCCTCGGCGCCGGCATCGCCGGTCTGTTGCGGCGGCGCGCGGCACCGGCCGTGCTCGCTCTGGCGATTATTGCAGCCGGCCTGGCGTTGCTGCCTTCGTTCGCCCGCGCCGATGGAGCCGCCGATGATTTCGCGATGAAGGCGACGTCGCAAACCCGCCTCGCTTATGTCGTTACCGGCAATGCAGATGTCGATTCCATCGTCAAAGCCGGCATGGCCGGGCTGACGCTCTTTCTCGCGCAGCGCACGGCGCTGGAGGCCGGCGATCCCGTCGGCATCGATCCCGCGCATGACGAGCTTGCCTTCTTCCCGCTGATCTACTGGCCGATCGTGCCGGGCGCCCCGAAGCCGCCGCAGGACGCGCTCAATAAGATCGACGCCTATATGAAACAGGGCGGCACCGTACTGTTCGACACCCGCGACGCGATCGAGGCCGGCCCCGGCGACAATGGCGCGGCGCAAACGCCGGGCATGCAGGCGCTGCGTGACCTGCTCTCCTCGCTTGACGTGCCCGAGCTCGAACCCGTGCCGCGCGAGCATGTCCTGACCAAGACCTTCTATCTTCTGCGCGACTTCCCCGGCCGCTTCACCACCGGCCAGACCTGGGTCGAAGCGCTGCCGCGCGAGGATGACGAAGAGGCGGCCGCCGAAGAGAAGCGCCCCGCGCGCGGCGGCGACGGCGTCTCGCCGATCATCATCACTTCCAACGACCTCGCCGGCGCCTGGGCGATCCGCCCCGACGGCCAGCCGATGCTGCCGCTGACGCCGGGCGAGCCGAAGCAGCGCGAATACGCGTTCCGCTCGGGGGTCAACATCGTGATGTACACACTGACCGGCAACTACAAGGCCGACCAGGTGCATGCGCCGGCGCTCATCGAGCGGCTCGGCCAGTAGGATCTTGGTATGAATTACAGCATTGCCTTTACGCCGCTGGTTCCTTCGTTCGTGCTCTGGGTCGCGATCGCGGCGATTGCCGTGATCACCGGCCTGCTGCTGCTGGCGCGTTCGCGCGGCTGGGCGGTGCGCGTGGCGGCGCTGGCGCTGATCGTGCTCGCGCTTGCCAATCCCTCCTTCACCCGCGAGGATCGCGAGCCGCTCTCCTCGGTGGTTGCCGTCGTCGTCGACAAGAGCCCGAGCCAGAGCTTTGGCACGCGCACACAGGAGACGGCGAAGGCGCAGGAGGCGCTGGTCGACAGCCTGAAGAAGATCAAGGGCCTCGAAGTCCGGGTCGTCGAGGCCGGCCAGGCCGACGGCGAGACCGACGGCACGCATCTGTTCGGCGCGCTGTCCTCGGCGCTGTCGGACGTGCCGGTCGATCGCGTCGCCGGCGCTTTCCTGATCACCGACGGCCGCGTACACGATATTCCGTCGAGCGCTGCTGCGATTGGATTCCAGGCGCCGCTGCATGCGTTGATCACGGGACAGAAGGGCGAACGCGACCGCCGCATCGCGGTCACGGCGGCACCTCGCTTCGGCATTGTCGGCCAGAGTCAGACCATCACCTACCGGCTTGACGACCAGGGCGTCACCGGCGAGCGCGCCAAGGTCGTAATCCGCCGCGACGGCGAGACCATCAGCGAGCGTACGCTGCAAAGCGGGCAGACTTCCAGCGTCGAGGTCGACATCAAGCATGCCGGCCCCAACATCGTCGAGATCGAGGCCTCCCCGCTCGAGAACGAGCTGACGCAGGTCAACAACCGCGCCGTGGTCGCGATCGACGGCGTTCGCGACAAGCTGCGCGTGCTGCTCGTCTCCGGCGAGCCGCATTCGGGCGAGCGCACCTGGCGCAATCTCCTGAAGTCGGACGCGAGCGTCGACCTCGTGCATTTCACTATCCTGCGTCCTCCGGAGAAGCAGGACGGCACGCCGATCAATGAATTGTCGCTGATCGCGTTTCCGACCCGCGAATTGTTCCAGCAGAAGATCAACGAATTCCAGTTGATCATCTTCGACCGCTACGCTCGCCAGGGCGTGCTGCCGATCGCCTATTTCGACAACATCGCGCGCTATGTGCGCTCGGGCGGCGCGGTGCTGGTCTCGGCGGGTCCGGATTATGCTTCCAACACCAGCATCTGGCGCACGCCGCTGGATTCGGTGCTACCGGCGGAGCCGGTCGGCGTGACCGAAAAGCCGTTCTACGCAAAGCTGACCGACGCCGGCAAACGCCATCCGGTGACGCGCGGGCTCGAAGGCTCGGCCAGCGACCCGCCGCATTGGAGCCGCTTCTTCCGCACCGTCGATACCCGCAACGCCATTACGCCACCGGTCATGACCGGCGCCGATGGCGAGCCGCTGCTGCTGTTGTCGCGCTTCGGCGAAGGCCGCGTCGCGCTGCTGCTCAGCGACCACATCTGGCTCTGGGCGCGCGGCTACGAGGGCGGCGGCCCGCATCTCGACCTGCTCAGGCGCATGTCGCACTGGCTGATGAAGCAGCCGGATCTCGATGAAGAGGCGCTGCGGCTGCAGGTTCAAGGCAAGGATTTGCAGGTGGTTCGCCAGACCATGGGCGATACCGTAGCACCCGTGACCGTCACCTCGCCCTCCGGTGCCACCAAGGAATTGACGCTGACCGCCAGCGATCCCGGCGAATGGCACGCGTCCATGCCGGCGAACGAATTGGGCCTATGGCAGGCCACCGACGGCACGCTGAAGGCGCTGATCAATGTCGGCCCGACCAATCCGAAGGAATTTTCGGAAGTGACGTCGACGACCGACATGCTGCAGCCGCTGGCACAGGCCACCGGCGGCGACGCCAAGCGCGTGGTCGACGGCTCCAGCATCGAGCTGCCGCGCATCGTGCCGGTGCGCGCCTCCACGGTGTTCCATGGCGACGGCTGGATGGGCGTGAAGATGCGCGATGCCAGCGTCGTCAAGGGCGTCGGCGTGCTGCCGATCTTTGCTGGCCTGATCGGGCTGCTCCTGCTGCTCGGCGCTTTCGCGGCGACCTGGCTGCGCGAGGGACGCTGAAGCGTGACGATCGCGCTTCAGCCGTTTGTTTGCGCATGATCTCCGCGCAAACGCTTCGCGTTTGTCGCGAGGGAAAACCGCTGCACACTTTTCCGGATCATGCGTGGTACCTGCACGCGCCACTTGCCGTGGCGCGCAAAGCACAGGCGGCGCGAATGTGCTGGCGCTACGGTTGACACCAGGGCGTCATCCCGGCGATGTTACATTATAACATCGGGTGGCTAACCTCCCGACGCGGGTGTGGTCCGACATGAAGTGGTTCCGTTCGAACATCAAAAGCGGAGCGCGATTGGCGCTGTTTGCGCTGTTCGTCCAGTTCACGCTGTCGTTCGGACATTTCCACGCGCTCGCCGCGCCCACGGTCGCGACGACCCAATCGGCCCTGCCGCACAGCAAGGTGGTCGCCAGCGGCAACCTTGCGGTCCAGAGCGAGCAAGCCAAGCCGAAACAGGCTCCAGCCAAGCAGGACAACGACCAGAACGGCCCGGATGGCTGCGCGATCTGCGCGGTCATCGCCATGGCGGGCAGCGTGCTGTCGGCCTCGCCGCCGATCCTGCTATTGCCGGAAGCGGTCGAATTTCTTCATCGCACCACCGACGCCGAATTCCTCCATCTGAAGTCGGCCGGCACGGCGTTCCAGCCTCGCGCCCCTCCCGCTTCCTGATCCCATCGACTGATGAACCCCTGACGATCGCGTCTTTGACGCAGGTGTTGTCGGGAATTCTGTAAAATCGATCCGTCGCGAGTCGACGGCAGGCGTCCGGTCGAAACCGTTTGCAAGACAAATTCGACGGCGTCTGGATTGGAATGGACCATGTCAGACCCCTCACGATCCATGGCGGTTGCCTGCGGCGCGGCTGCACTCATGCTTGTCAGCCTCGACGGCGTCGCGCGCGCGCAGGCACCAGCGCCGGCAGAGACCCCGGCTCCGGCGCAAGCGCCAGCCCCCGCGGAATCTCCGGCACCCGCAGCGACGCCAGCGCCAACTGCAACACCCACGCCCGCACCAAGCGCGGGCAGCGCCAACACGCTCCCCACCGTGACCGTGAATCCGCCGCGCTTTGCGCAGGTGCGGCGTCCGAAGAAGCCCGTCGAGAGCACCGAGCGGAGCAACGCGCCCGTCACGGCGCCTGCGCCGAGCGCAGAACAGATCCAGGCCACGGCCAACAATCAGGTCGTCCAGCAGACCCAGAATTTCGACCAGCGGCGCGACAATGTCCTCCTGCCGAAGAACGGCACGACGAACTATGAACTCACGCAGCGAGACATCGAAAATCTGCCGCAGGGAAACGCCGCTCAGCTTAGCGACATCGTGCTGCAATTTCCGGGCGTCTATCAGGATTCGACGAGCTCGGGCGATTTTCACGTGAGGAACGAGCACGCCAACGTTCAGTACCGGATCAACGGAATTCTGTTGCCCGATGGCGTTTCCGGCTTCTCGCAGCTTCTTGAGACCTCTTTCATCGGCAGCATAGGGCTGCTCACCGGCGCGCTGCCGGCACAATATGGCCTGCGCACGGCCGGTGTCCTCGATATCACGACCAAGAGCGGAGCGGCGCTCTCCGGCGGCAGCGTAAGCATTTACGGCGGCAGCCGTCAGACCATCACGCCAAGCTTCGAATATGGCGGGGTCGAGGGCAAAACCGACTATTACGTCACCGGCCGCTACTTGAGCACCGGCCTCGGCCTTGAGAATCCCATAGCTTCCCCCAACGCCATTCACGATCATTCCGAACAGGGTCGGTTCTTCGCCTATACGTCGACGGTGCTCGACGATCCGACGACGCGGGTGGTCACGATTTCGGGGTTCGGCGCGACCCGTTACCAGATCCCGAACAATCCCGGCCAGGCGGGCAACGCGGGCGGCTTTTGCGGTGGGCCTTTCGACCCCGCGAACCCCTGCCTCAACCCGGATGGTACCCCCAACCCGAATGCCCCCGCCTATACGGCCTTCGGCAAAAGCTCATTCGATTCGGCTACCATCAATCAAAACCAATATGAGAAGAACGCCTACAACGTCATTGCCTGGCAGAAGTCGGAGGGCAATTTCGATGCGCAGCTTTCATATTATTCGCGTTACAGCGATCTGCATTTCGTTCCCGACCCGGTCGGCGATCTCTTCATCAACAACGTCGCGTCCGATGTTTACCGTAGCTCATTCCTAAACGGGGTTTCCGGTGATTTCTCGTACCGCCTGAACGACGCGCACACCCTTCGCACCGGTTTCTACACGAACGGCGAGCAGACGCAGATCGCGACCGTCAGCACCGTTCAGCCGCTCGACCCGAACGATCCGAGCGGCCTGACGGCGATCGACACGCCGTTCAACATTCTCGACGCCGACAAGAAGTTTGGCTGGCAGCTCGGGGCCTATGCCGCGGACACGTGGCGGCTGACCCAGCAACTCACGCTCGATTACGGCCTGCGCTTCGATCAGATCTATCAATATGTCGATGCGAACCAGTTCAGTCCGCGCGCGAGCCTGACCTATAAGCCATGGTGGTCAACAGTATTGCATATCGGCTACATGCGGACCTTCGAACCGCCACAACAAGTGCTCGGTCGAACGATCCCAACCCAGATCTTTAACGGCACCACCGCGGGCACCCCGACCATCACGCCCGATCAGGCCGCCGCGCTGCCCGGTCAGGTGGCAGGTCAGCCTCTCCAGAATGTCGGTGCGATCCTACCCGAGCGGGCGAATGTGTACGACGCCGGGTTCACGCAGCAGCTGCTGCCGCAATGTCCGACCACATCAAGCGGAATGCTTACCAAGGCGCCAGCCGCGGCCGCTAATTGTCCGAGCCTCGAGATTGGCGGCAGCATCTACTACAAGACCGCCAGGGACCTCCTTGACGATGGTCAGTTCGGCCAGGCCTACGTGCTCACTGCGTTCAACTATGATAGAGCCGAGAATTACGGCGCTGAACTGAAACTCAGGTTCAGGTACGGCGGCTTCTCCGCTGACACAAGTTGGGCATGGGGCGTCCAGCACGCACACACTGTTGTATCAAATCAGACGCTGTTTTCCCCGGACGACCTGGTCTACATCCAGAACAACTGGATCCACACGGACCATGATCAAACCTATACAGGATCAGGAAGGGTCGCATACCGGTGGAGCGACACCCATGGCTGGCTGGACGGGACCACCGCGAGCGCAACCTTCATCTACGGCACCGGCTTGCGTACGTCGCCGAGCGACGTGGTTTGCCCCAACTGCGACCATCTGCCGTCCTATTGGCAGGTCAATACCGGCGTGTCGCACGAGTTCGAGCATGGCTGGAACGGATTGCCGGTGACGGTCCGCTTCGACGTGGTCAACCTGACCGACTACATCTACCAGATCCGCAACGGCAGCGGCATCGGCGTGTTCGCGTCGCAATACGGACCGCGCCGCGGCTACTATGTGGGCATATCGCAGAAGCTCGGAGATCCGGAGAAGACTACCGGCGTCATGCCCGGCTTCTACACCAAAGCCACCAGACCCGCGTCGACCGCTTACGATTGGACTGGCCTCTATGTCGGCGCCAACTTCGGCGGTGACTTCAGCGCCGGCGAGCATGTGCTCACGCCAATCGGCTGGGGTGCTACCAATCCGAGCGGCGCGCTCGGTGGTTTGCAGTTCGGCTACAACTATCTGGTGACGCCGAACTGGCTGGTCGGCGCTGAGGCCGAACTCGGCTGGACCTCCGCTCAAGGCAAGACCAACTTCGTCGATCCCGCAGGGACGGCGTCGCTCTCGGTTACCAGCGATCACAATTGGTACGACACCGTGAGCGGCAGGGTCGGCTATGTCATGGGACCGCTGATGCTCTACGGAAAGGGCGGCACCGCATGGATGAACGCCAGCTATCGTATGGACGTGAACAGTGGGCTCGATGGTGTTACCCAGGCCAACGCGACGAGGTCGGGATGGATCGCTGGTGGCGGCCTGGAATACATGCTGGGCACTCACTGGTCGGCAAAGCTGGAGTATGACCATCTTCGCTTCGGGAGCCAGACACTCGCTTTCGCCAACCCGTTCGGCAACACCGCAACCTTTGACACGGACGTCAATCAGGTCAAAGCCGGCGTGAACTACCATCTCGAAGGCTTGTTCTCACGCTGAGGGCGGCAGCAGAGAAGAAGTTAGCGCGCGCTCCCAGTCGGGTTGGATCGCCCGGAGACACCCTCTGAAGGCGCCGCTTTCGAGCTCGGCGAGCAGGAGCACGATGCGATTTTTATGTAGGCGTGACGCAGAAGTTCTAGTCTAGTTTCTGTCGCGAAATTGGTAGATTTTGAGCGAAGAAGGATCAGTTATGCCGATGGCATCGGCATAGCTTTATCGCTGTGCGGCTGAGTTTGCCACGTCGCTTGCCTGATTTTTAAGATAGGTTGCAGTCGCCAGGGTAAGTTACAGCCGGCGACTGATGAGGTGCGTGGCTTTTTTGTTCGACCAGTGCCGGTCAGAGCGGGAATTATTGTCGCTTGGGTTTGCGTCGCCTGGAGCGTTTAATCATCAGGCCGCCAATGATCATGAGATTGTTGGCGAGCACCGCCGCGCCAACAAACAATACGAAGCGCTCAGCGCCTTCGGCACGGCAGCGCTTCATGCCGCGGCCGCGCATCAGCACCGAGATGCGCCCCTCGATGCCGGCGCGAAAGCGCTGGCCTTGCTTGAACGCCGGCGATCGTTCGAAACTTCGGCGTTGCGGCGTCTTGTTGCCGCCGCGCTGTGGAATGCACACCGTCGTGACAGCGCCGCGCACGCAGGCGGCAACGCTCTTCTCGCTGAAGAAGCCGCGATCGG
>DATHMA010000007.1:0-13950 GCA_035487555.1 Bradyrhizobium sp.
CCCGGCAAGCGGCCACGCACGACGCTGTCGCCGACCATGGCGCTGCGCGACGGCGAGCCGTATCTCTCCTGGGGCTCGCCGGGCGGCGACCAGCAGGATCAGTGGATCACCCAGTTCTTCCTGCGCCATGTCCATTGCAACATGAACCTGCAGGAAGCGATCGACGCGCCGGCCTGGCATTCCGAGCACTTCCCGATCTCGTTCTGGCCGCGCACCGCGCGCCCCGGCGTGCTCGTGGTCGAGAACCGCGTGCCCAAGGCGAGCCGCGACGAGCTCACCCGCCGTGGCCATGTGGTCGAGACGGGACCCGACTGGTCGGAAGGCCGCCTCACCGCCGCCTCCAAGGTCGGCAAACGCCGCCGCGCCGCCGCCAATCCGCGCGGCATGCAAGGCTACGCCGCCGGACGCTAGATCGCTTTTGGAGCATGATGATTTCGTTTCAAATCGCAGAGCGAGCCTCAAACTCCACCTCTCCCCGCTCGCGGGGAGAGGTCGGAATTCAAGCGCAGCTTGAATTCCGGGTGAGGGGGAGCCTCAGCGAACTCGACGATCATCACCTTCGCGGAAGCGGCCCCTCACCCCAACCCTCTCCCCGCGAAGGGCGGGGAGAGGGAGAAGGTTCACGATGACCTGGTCGATCATCGCAAGAGATAGCGTTAGCGGCCAGATCGGCATCGCAGTCGCGACGAAGTTCTTCGCGGTCGGCGCGCGCGTGCCGCATATCGCGGCGGGGATCGGTGGTGTCGCGACGCAGGCGCTGGTCAATCCCTATTACGGCATCGACGGCGTGATGATGCTGCGCGAGGGCAAGAGCCCGGAAGCCATCGTCACGGCACTGCTTGCCTCTGACGACGGTCGCGAGAGCCGGCAGCTCCACATTCTCGATGCCCACGGTCGGGTTGCCGCGCATACCGGCAAGGATTGCGTCGACTGGTGCGGCCACGTGAAAGGCGATGGTTTTTCCATTGCCGGCAACATGCTGGCGGGCGCGGCGGTGCTGGACGATACCGCGAAGGTCTATGTCGCGAACGAGCGCCTTCCCTTCGCCCAGCGCCTGGTCGCGGCGATGCGCGCGGGCGAAGCAGCCGGCGGCGACAAGCGCGGGAAGCAATCGGCGGCATTGTTGATCCACGATACGGAAGAATGGTCGGCGCTCGATCTGCGCGTGGACGATCATGCCGATCCGCTGGCCGAGCTGGAGCGGCTCGAGCGCGTCAGCCGCGAACGCTGGGTGCATTTTCGCGAATTTCTTCCGACCCGGAAGAACCCTGCTGGAATCACCGACCGCGCCACCATCGAAGCCGGTATCGCCACCGCATCAGCAGAGAACGCATGACGGCAAGCCCCCTGATCGACATCCAGCACTTGCGCGTCCTGTTTCACGGCGACGACGGCCGCATCACCCATGCCGTCGACAGCGTCGACCTCTCGGTGGCCCATGGCGCGACCCTTGGCCTCGTCGGCGAATCCGGCTGCGGCAAGAGCGTCACCTCACTCGCGATCATGGGATTGCTCTCCAAACGATCAAGCGAAGTCTCCGGCTCGATCCGCTTCGACGGCTTTGATCTCCTGCAAACCGGCGATCAAACGCTGCGCGATTTGCGCGGCAACCGGCTTGCCATGATCTTCCAGGAGCCGATGACCTCGCTCAACCCGAGCTTCACCATCGGCGACCAGATCATCGAGACCATCCTGCGCCACCGCGGCGGCTCGCGTCGCTCCGCCCGCGAGCGGGCGATCCAGCTCTTGCGCCGGGTTCATATCCCCTCACCCGAAAAGCGCATCGACGAATATCCGCACAAGCTCTCCGGCGGCATGCGCCAGCGCGTCATGATCGCGATGGCGCTCGCCTGCGACCCGCGCCTCCTGATCGCCGACGAGCCGACCACCGCGCTCGATGTGACCTTGCAGGCGCAGATCCTCGAATTGATGCGCGAGCTGAAGGCGGAAAGCGGCGCGGCCATCATCCTGATTACGCATGATCTCGGTGTCGTCGCCGAAGTCTGCGACGAGGTCGCGGTGATGTATGCCGGCGAGATCGTCGAGCGGGCTTCCGTCGATGAGCTGTTCGCCTCTCCGCAGCATCCCTACACGGTCGGCCTGCTCGGCTCGATCCCGCGGCTCGACCACCGCACCGAACACCTCGCCACCATCGAAGGCATGGTGCCGAACATGGCGAACCCGCCCACCGGCTGCCGCTTTGCCGCCCGCTGCCCGTTTGTGGTCGACGCCTGCACCAAGGCGCCGCCGCCCCTGCGCGAGCTCTCGCCCGGTCACGCCTCGCGCTGCATCCGCGCGCCGCTGGAAAGGCTGGTATCGTGACCGCTCTCCTCGAAGCGAAAAACCTGGTCAAGCATTTCCCGGCCTCGCGCAATCTGTTCGGCCGGCCAACCTCATTCGTGCGCGCCGTCGATGGCGTGAGCTTTCACGTCGATCCCGGCGAGACGCTGGCCCTTGTCGGCGAATCCGGCTGCGGCAAATCGACGGTCAGCCGGCTGGTGCTGCGCCTGATCGAGCCGGATGCAGGCTCGATCAGTTTCGAGGGACGCGACCTGCTCTCGCTCGATGCCAATGAGCTGCGCGCGTTTCGCCGGCAGGCGCAGATCATCTTCCAGGACCCCTACGCCTCGCTCAATCCACGCATGACGGTGGGGCAGATCCTCGGTGAGCCGCTGGCGTTGCATGGACTGGTGCCGGCAGCGCAACGCCGTGCCCGGATCGAGGAACTGTTGCGTCTTGTCGGCCTCGAGCCGCGCGTCGCGCGCCGCTATCCGCATGAATTTTCCGGCGGCCAGCGCCAGCGCATTGCGATCGCACGGGCGCTTGCGGTCGAGCCGAAACTGATTATCTGCGACGAGCCGGTCTCCGCGCTCGATGTTTCCATCCGCTCGCAGATCTTGAACCTGCTGCGCGACCTGCAGGACCGGCTCGGCCTCTCCTACATCTTTGTCTCGCACGATCTCGCCGTGGTGAAGCACATCGCCGACCGCGTCGCCGTGATGAATCTCGGCGGCATTGTCGAGACCGCGGCGACAGAGGCACTGTTTGCCGCGCCCCGCCACCCCTATAGCCGGGCCCTGCTCTCGGCCATCCCGGTGCCCAAGCCGCAGGCAAAGCGTGCCCGCATGATCCTGCAGGGCGAGATGCCGAGTGCGCTGAATCCGCCCTCCGGCTGCCGCTTTCATACGCGCTGTCCGTTCACGGTCGAACGCTGCCGCACCGAGGTTCCGGAACTCCGGGATGGCACGGGACATGCAGTCAACCCTCGGGTTGACGGAATCAACCACCCGGTTGCCTGCCACCGCGCGGCGGAATTGCCGCCGGCGGAGGGTGTCGTGCCGTCCGATGGCGGCTTCTCGCCGGCGCTGGAAAAGCTGGTGGCGGCCTTCAGCCTTTCGGAGGAAGGACCGGGCAACAACGGTGTTGATATCATCGGGACACCAACGGCGGTGTGACCGTAAAGACAGGGGCGTGTGATGAAGTTCTGGCGTTTGGCGATGGCGGCAGCAGCGGTGCTGCTTTCTTTGAGCGCGAACGCGTGGGCCGAGACCACGCTCCGCATCGGCCTCGCCGAAGACCCTGATATTCTCGATCCCACCCTCTCCCGCACCTATGTCGGTCGCATCGTGTTCTCGGCGGTGTGCGACAAGCTGTTCGACATCGATGAGAAGTTGAACATCGTGTCGCAGCTCGCGCTCTCGCATGAGACCTCGGCTGACGGCAAGGAGATGACCATCAAGCTGCGGCCGAACGTGAAATTCCAGGACGGCGAGCCGCTGGATGCGGAAGCCGCGAAATACTCGATCGAGCGGCACATGACCATGCCGGGCTCGTTCCGCAAATCGGAGCTTGCGAGTGTCGATCACGTCGAGGTCGTCGATCCCCTCACTATCAAGATCGTGCTGAAGACACCTTACGCGCCGCTGATCGCACAACTCACCGATCGCTCCGGCATGATGGTTTCGCCCAAGGCCGCGAAGGAAGCTGGCGACAAGTTCGGCCTGCACCCAGTCTGCGCCGGTCCCTACAAATTCGTCGAACGCGTGCAGCAGGACCGCATGGTGTTCGAGAAATTCGCCGACTACTGGAACAAGGACAATGTCTCCATCGACAAGATCGTCTACCTGCCGATCATCGATTCCACGGTGCGGCTCGCCAACCTCAAATCAGGCAGCCTCGACCTGATCGAGCGCGTGCTCGCCACCGACATCAAGGATGTGCGCGCCGACCCGAACCTCGTGCTCTCGACCGCGCCCGACATCGGCTATTACGGGCTCACGATCAACATCAATAACGACAAGACCAAGGGAGCGCTGAGCCAGTCCGAGAAGGTACGGCAGGCCCTCGATCTCTCGATCGACCGCGAAGCGATCAATCAGGTGGTCTTCAACGGCGAGTTCACGCCGGGCAACCAGTGGATCAGCCCGACTCATCCCTATTATCAAAAAGCGTTTCCGGTCCGCCCGCGTGATGTCGAGAAGGCCAAGGCGCTTTTGAAGGAAGCCGGCGTCAAGACGCCTGTCTCCGTCGACTACATGGTGCCCAAGGGCACGGAATATGAAGCCGTCGCCCAGGTCGTCCAATCGATGGCGGCAGAAGCGGGCTTCGACATCAGGATTCGCGTGGTCGAGTTCGCCACCACCTTCAAGGAGGCCCAGGCCGGCAATTTCCAGGTGTTCCAGATCAACTGGAGCGGACGGATCGATCCCGACGGCAACTCCTACATCTTCCTGCACACCGGCGCGCCGCAGAACGACGGCGGCTACAGCAATCCGGAGGCTGACAAGCTGATGGAGGAAGGACGCCTCATCGCAGATCCGGCCCAGCGCAAGGCAATCTACGAAAAGATGACCGGGATCGTCCTCAATGACGAGCCGATCATCTATATTTTCAACCGCACGATCGTGATCGCCCATAGCAAGAAGCTGGAAGGCTACAGGTCTATACCGGACGGGCTGGTGCGCGTCGTCGGGCTGAAGCTGAAATGAGGGCATCGGGACCGCTCACCGTGCCCGGGACACGAGCGCCATCATGCTGAACTTCCTCGCGCGGCGCATCGTGCAGCTGGTCCCGACACTCATATTCGTGTCGATCCTGATCTTCTCGTTGCAGCATCTGTTGCCCGGCGATCCCGCGCTTGTCATGGCCGGCGAGGAGCGCGATCCCGCTGTCATCGAGCAGATCCGCAAGCAATATCACCTCGACCAGCCGATCCCGGTGCAATACGCCTACTGGGTCAAAAGCGTGCTGCAAGGCGACCTCGGCGAATCCCTGCGCATCAAGGTTCCGGTGCTGGACCTGATCGCGCAGAAACTTCCCGTGACGCTGCAGCTCGCCTCGATGGCGATCATCATCGCGCTTCTGATCGGCATCCCCGCCGGGATCATCTCAGCGGTCAAGAAAGGCACCGCCTGGGACTATGGCGCCAATCTGTTTGCGCTGTGGGGCATCTCGACGCCGAATTTCTGGCTCGGGATCATGCTGATCTTCCTGTTCTCGATCAAGCTCGGCTGGCTGCCGGCCTCCGGCTTCGTTCCGCCGTCGGAGGACCTGCGCGCGAGCCTTGCCTCCACCATCATGCCGGCCTTCGTGCTGGGGAACGCGATCGCGGCGATCCTGATGCGGCACACCCGCAGCGCCATGCTGCAGGTGCTGGAAAGCGATTATGTGCGCACCGCGCGTGCGAAAGGACTTTCCGAACGGTCGGTGATCCTCAAACACGCCATGCGCAATGCGCTGACACCGGTCATCACGCTGGGTGCGCTCGAGCTCGGCACGCTGCTGTCGGGCGCGGTGCTGACCGAGCAGATCTTCTCGGTGCCCGGCTTCGGCAAGCTGATCGTCGATGCCGTGTTCAACCGCGACTACGCCGTGGTGCAGGGCGTGGTGCTGGTGACGGCGACCGTCTACATCACGCTCAATCTCATCGCCGACGTCGCCTACATCCTTGTCAATCCGCGGCTGAGAGCATGATCCGAAAAAGTGGATACCGGTTTTTCGAAAAGATCATGCTCAAATCGAGAGGGTTAGCCGCATGACCGATGCCGCGCTCCCCGCCCTTGCCCTCACCGCCGCGCATGATGAGCTGGAGAGCCCGGCGCGGCGCGCGCTGCGGCGGCTGTTCAAGCGCAAGGGCGCCGTTGTCGGGCTAGCCGTCATCGTCACCTTTGCGTTGGTGGCGCTGCTTGCGCCCCTGATCACGCCCTATGATCCGATCGCAACGAGCTGGACGCTGGTACGCAAGCCGCCGTCGGCACTGCACTGGTTCGGCACCGATGAGCTCGGCCGCGATATCCTCACCCGCGTCATCTACGGCGCGCGCGCCTCGCTGATGGCGGGCGCGATCTCGGTCACCATTGCGCTCACCATCGGCGTGCCGCTCGGGCTGTTGTCGGGCTATCGCGGCGGCTTTATCGACGCGCTGATCAGCCGCATCACCGACGCGATGCTGGCCTGCCCGTTCCTGATCCTGGCCATTGCGCTGGCGGCCTTTCTCGGACCGAGCCTGGCGGACGCGATGATCGCCATCGGCATCTCCGCCACGCCCATTTTCATCCGCCTGACCCGCGGCCAGGTGATGAGCGTCAAGGTCGAGGACTATGTCGAGGCCGCGCGCGCCATGGGCAATCCGCGCTGGCGGATCGCGCTATTCCATATTCTGCCGAATATCATGCCGGCGCTCCTGGTGCAGGCGACGCTGTCGATCGCCGCCGCCATCATCGCGGAAGCCGCGCTGTCGTTCCTGGGCCTCGGCCAGCAGCCGCCATTTCCGTCCTGGGGCAGCATGCTCAATGCCGCCCAGCGCTTCCTCAGCAACGCACCGTGGATGGCGATCTGGCCGGGACTCGCGATCTTCCTGGTGGTGCTGTCGCTCAATCTCGTCGGCGACGGGTTGCGGGATGCGCTGGATCCGAGGGAGCGGTAAGTCTCGCAACTCGTCATTGCGAGGAGCGAAGCTTCGCTTCGCTCGCAATGACGACGGAGTTACCTCCTCAAATCACCACTTCCCGCATCACCCTGCGGCAATCCATCTCGAATTCGAGGTCGACCACGGGCGGGCGGGCGAAGTGCCAGGTGAGACCGCCCCTCGCCGCGCCGCGTTTCACCAGCTCTTCGCTCATCACGGGATGGAAATCGCGGATGGAATAGGCCTGCACACCGGTCGTGTCGTTCCAGCCGAAACCGAACTCTTGCAGCCGTTTCTCCATTTGGTCCTGCGTCGTGAAGCGGACCTTCTCCTTCAGGCCCTCGGGGCTGAGATCTCGGTAGCGCACGATGCGCTCGGTATAGGGGGCGCTGCCGCCGCGCGCTTCGGCGCCGCCGGCGATGACGAAGGTCGGCGTCGCGCCTTCGAGCGGTCGGGTGAAGGAAAACGCATAGAACGACGGCTCGGACGGCGGGTCGATCTCGGGACAGACATTGCTGCGCGCGACCGGATTGGTCTTGCCGTCATAGACGCCCCATTCGGCGAGCGTCTTCACATAATGCTCGTTGAATTTGCGGAAGCCATCCTCGGTGAAGGCCGCGGGCGAGCGCAGCTCGCAGGCGCAGAACGACGTCAGCGGCCGCCCCACCGACTGGATATAGTTTGCGACGGCGGCAAAGCCTTCCGCGAGCGGCAGCCATTTGTCGAAGCGCACACGCTCGATCTCGTAGCCGGGCAACGCCGCCGCCCCGCTGGAATACTGGAACACGGCCGGAATGAACCGGTAATTGCCGGCGGAGAAATCTGCTGTCATGTGGTTTGCCTTTATTCGAGCTGCATCCGGACGCCCTTGGCGCCGTTCAACAGCCGCTTGAGATGGAAACCGGCGAGCGCGTCGTCGGCATGCAGGCCAACCAGCGCGGCGAAGGCCGGCATCGCGGTGGCATCGCCGGATTCGAGCTTGGCGAAGGCTTCGGAATATTGGGCCGTGGCCGGCGCGGCGAAGACATCATCGGCCAACGGCTCATAGGTCCGCAACGGCTCGCTGCGCCCGCGCAGCACGATGTCGCCGACCGGCCGGCCGCGAAAATTCTCGGCTCCCGTGGCGATGGTGGCACTGACGCAAATCCGCGTGCCGAGATGCTTGTTGGCGGCTTCCAGCCGCGCCGCGGTGTTGATGGTGTCGCCATAGGCCGTGTAGTCGAAGAAGCGGCTGCCGCCGAAATTGCCGACCAGCGCGGGCCCCGCATGCGCGCCGATCCGCGTGGTGCCGAAATTCACGCCCCGCTCCTTCCAGCGCAGCTTGAACGCCTGCGCCCAGGAATCGAGCGAATGTGCGCAGGCCACCGCCCGCGTCGCGTAATCCGGCTGGTCGCCGGGGGCGTTGAACAGCACCTGGATCGCATCGCCGATGATCTTGGCGACCGTGCCCTCATGGGCGAACACGACGTCGGTCATCCCGCCCACATATTCATTCAGGAGCTCGCCCAAGACGTCGGGCGCGGCGGTCTCAACCAGCGAGGTGAAGCTCGTGATGTCGGTGAAGATGGTCGCGACATCGCGCCACTGCACTTCCATGCCGTTGCCTTCGCCGCTCGCAGACGCCAGTCGGCTTGCGATCTGCGGCGAGAAATAGCGCGACAGCGACGCATGAGCCCGCTCCGCCTCGGCCTGTCGGCGGCGCACCTCGCGCAGCATCTCGACATGACGGATGGTCTTGTCGATCGTGGTCTCCAGATCAGTGAAATCGATCGGCTTGGTCAGGAAGTCGAACGCACCACGGTTCATCGCGGTGCGGATGTTGCTCATGTCGCCATAGGCGGAGACGATGATGGTGGATTTCTTGTCTTCCGCCTCCTGCAGCCGCGCCAGCAGCGAAAGCCCGTCCATCCGCGGCATGTTGATGTCGGATATCACCATGTCGACATGCGGATGCTGCTCGATCGACTCCAGCGCCTCAAGGCCGTCGCGGGCAAAGATCATCTTGACCAGGCCCTCGCGGATATGCCGGCGGAACTTCTGCAGGATCAAAGCCTCCAGATCAGCCTCGTCGTCGACAAACAGAATAGTGGCGGTCATGCAGCCTGTCCGAGCCTGGTATCGATCTCCTGGCGCAGTTGTGCAAAGTCGATCGGCTTGGTCAACAGCCCTTCCGCACCGCGCTCGAGCGCCTTCCGGCGCGTCTCGGCGTCGCCATAGGCGGTGATCATGATGACCGGCACGTCCGGACGTTTGGCGCGCACCTCGGGCAGCATCTCAAGGCCGCTCATGCCGGGCATGTTGATGTCGGACAGGATCAGGATCAGCGAGGGGTCACGGATGTCGACGGCGCGCTCCAACGCAGCCGGCGCCGAGGGGGCGAACTCCATCAGAAACCGCCCCGACTTCAGGTCGCGGCGGAATTGCTGGCGAAACAGTGCCTCCACGTCCGGCTCGTCATCGACGACGAGGATGTAAGCGCTCACTATTGGCCTCCAGTATTCTTGCTTTTGTTGTTCGTTTGAGCTGCCAGCACACGCGGCAGCGTAATGATGAATTCAGTAAAGCTACCCGGCTCGGTATTGACGTCGATCCTGCCGCCATGTTGTTTCACCACGATGTCGTGGCTCATGGACAGGCCAAGTCCCGTTCCCTCGCCGGCCGGCTTAGTGGTGAAGAAAGGATTGAACATCTTCTCCTTCACTTCCTGGGGGATACCGGTGCCATTGTCACGAATCCGGATTTCGACGCGGTTGCCGAGGTTTTTCGTGCTGGCGCTGAGCATCGGCTCGAAATCGCCAGCCGTCGTCTCCTTGCGCTTGGTCGCGGCATAGAAGCCATTTGAAATCAGATTGAGGAAAACCCGCGTGATCTCCTGCGGATAGAGATCGACCATGCCGGCAGCGGGATCGAAGTCGCGCTTGAGCGTGATGTTGAAGCCGGTCTTTTCGGCCCGCGCGCCGTGATAGGCGAGATTGAGGCTCTCCTCCACGATCGCGTTGATGTCGGCCGGGCGGTGCTCGCCGGAGCCTTCGCGCGAATGCAGCAGCATGTTCTTCACGATCGAATCGGCGCGCTTGCCGTGCTGCACGACCTTTTCGAGATTGCCTTTGAGCATGTGCGTGAGCTCTTCGATCTCCTCGCGCGTCTTGCCGTCCATCTCGGTGGTCTTGAGCACCTCGTTCAACTCGTCGATCAGATCTCCCGACACCGAGGAGAAATTATTGACGAAGTTCAGCGGATTCTTGATTTCGTGCGCGATGCCCGCTGTGAGCTGGCCGAGCGAAGCCAGCTTCTCGGTCTGGACCAGGCGGTCCTGCGCGGTGCGCAAATCGTCGAGCGAATGGGAAAGTTCCGTGGTGCGTTCACGCAATTCATTGAGCAATCGCGCGTTCTCGATGGCGATCACGGCCTGGTTTGCGAAGTTGGCAACCACTTCAGTCTGCTTTTCAGCAAACGGCTTGACCTCCTCGCGGTAAATCGTGATGGCGCCGATCAACTCGTTTTCCTTGAGCATCGGCACGACGAAATATGACCGGGCCCCCGCGAGATCGGATATTGCAACAACGGAAGGATCGCCCTCCAGATAGGCCGGCAAGATTCGGATATCCGCGACGTGGACCACCTGGCGGGTTCGGGCAACGGTGCCGAGACCGCTTTGCGGGTGCGGCTGGAACGGCGTCGTCTGCGTCAGCCAGGCGGCGTAGGCGGCTGGCACATTGTAGTTCGCAACGGGACGGAAGCATCCATCGTCGTAAAGATTCATCTGGCCAAAATTTGCGCCGCAAATACGCGTAGCATTCTCCAGCATACTCTTGAACACCGGCGCCAAGTCGCCAGGCGTGCTGCTGATGACCCGCAACACTTCGGACGTCGCCGTCTGCTGCTCGAGCGACTCGCTCAGATCATTGGTGCGCTCGCGCAATTCGTTCAGCAGGCGCGCATTTTCAATGGCGATCACACCCTGGCTCGCGAAGCTCGTGACCAGGTCGATCTGTTTGTCGGAAAATGGATGAACGGTCTGTCGGAAAATCGCGATCGTCCCGCCGAAACTGTCGTCCTTGATCATCGGTACGAGCAAAAGTGTTCGGGCACCGCCAAGCTCGGCCAAATCGACGATCGGTGGGAAGCCGGTGAGGTAAGCCGGTTCCTTGGTGACGTCAGTAACGTGGACGAGCCGCCCTGTCTCGACAAGCCGTCCCAAAGGATCAATCGGCGGCGGAGATACGACCGGGTTACTTAGGAAAGTCTCCGCAAAGGCGGGCGGAAGATTGAACATCGAGGTGCAGCGGAAGCCGCCCTCCTCGTAAAGCATCAACAGTCCGAATTGCGCGTCACAAATCGTGGTTGCGCTCGCCAGGATGGTCTGAAACACCGGATCGAGTTCGCCGGGCGAGCGGCTGATGACTTGCAGGACCTCAGAGGTCGCGGTCTGGTGCTGCAATGACTCGCTCAGCTCCGACGTCCGCTGCTCGACCTTGTTTTCGAGGTCGGCATAGGATTCCTGCAGCCGCGCGCCCATGTCGTTGAACTGGTTGGCGAGGCCCTCCAGCTCGTCGCCGGTCTTGATCGAGATGCGCTGGCCGAAATCGCCGCCGCCCATGCGTTCGGCGCCGGCGCGCAAGGCCTGGATCGGACCGACCATGCGACGGGCGAGCGCAATTCCGGCCAGCACCGCGAAGATCGACGCCGCCAGCAGCACGATCGCAAGCCGCTGCAGCGCGGCGTAGAGCGAGGCATAGGCCTCCTCGACCGGCAACTCCACGAACATGGTCCAGCGCAGCGGCATGATCGGTGCCGACGCCGTCAGGACCTCCTGGCCCTGGATGTTCTTCGCATCCTCCAGCGATTCCGGGATCACGCCGCCATTAGCCTGCGCCATCATCACCTGCGGCAGCTTCGACATGTCGGTGTTGCGCAAAACGAGACTGATGTCGGGATGGGCGATCAGGCGGCCTTGCGCTCCCACCACATAGGCATGGCCGTGCTCGCCGACCTTGATCTGCGAGACCACGTCCCAGATCAGCTTGAGATTGACCTCGGCGATCGAGACGCCGGCGTCCTTGCGGGTGCCGGCCAGCGCGAGCGTCATGTAGGGCTCGGACTCGCGGCGGAAATAGACCGGGCCGTAATAGACCTTGTGGGCGACGGCTTCGGTGAACTTCGGCTCCTGGGAAAGGTCGAGCCCGCTGTCGACCACGTCCATGGCGAGCCGTGAGACGCGCAGGCGCTCGTGCCCGGTCGAGTCGACCTGGGCGAGCTCGGTGATCGCCGGCACCTGCCGCAACAGGCGAAGCGCATCGAAACGCCGGCTTTCCAGCGAGGACGCCGACCACGGCAATTGGGTGGTCCAGCCGAGCTGGCTTTCGATCTCCTTGATGAACTGGCTGATCTTGGCGGCGGCTGCCTCCGCCTGCTCCTGCTGGATCCGGATCAGCGCCGCCTTGTGCTCGCGGTAATAGAAAATAACCTCGAAAATGCCGTTGGACAGCAGCGCGACGGCGACGACCGCCACGAACAGCGCGACGTATTTGGTGAAGAGACGGCTGCGTCTCCTGGTCCGCGCTGGCCCCGCCGCCGCATCCGATGCGGGCGCGCCCGCAACGGCGGGTCCCTGGGGCGTATCGGGGTGAAGGGAAAGGGTCATCGCGCGCCTTTTCTAGCAAGAAGGCGCGTCGTTGTCTCTTGCCGCAACGCGGCAGAACCTGTTCAGGGATAAGACGATAGTGGCGGAGGCCAGGCCCCCGCCACTAACGGAACAATCTGCGTGGAAACAACCTCAGGTTGGCTTGAGCTGCCGGCCCAGATCGTACTCCTCGATCTGCTTGGTCCGCTCCGAATTGGCCTCCGCCTGGTGGTCGGTCGCAATCGTCACATAGACCGCCGGCAACACGAACAGCGTGAACAGCGTGCCGATCGACATGCCGGCCACGACGACAAGCCCGATCGAGAAGCGGCTCGCCGCACCCGCACCGCTCGCGGTCAGCAGCGGGATCAGGCCGGTCACCATCGCCGCCGTCGTCATCAGGATCGGGCGGAGCCGGATGCGCGCGGCCATCTCGATCGCCGAGCGCTTGTCGAGCCCTTCGTTCAGCTGAAGCTCGTTGGCGAACTCCACCATGAGGATGCCGTGCTTGGTGATCAGCCCGACCAGCGTCAACAGGCCGACCTGGGTATAGATGTTCATGGTCGCGACGCCAAAGAACAGCGGGATCAACGCGCCGACGATTGCCATCGGCACCGAGACCATGATCACCAGCGGATCCCACAGGCTCTCGAACTGCGCCGCCAGCACCAGGAAGATGATGACGATCGCAAAGCCCAGCGTGATCACGAGCTGGTTGCCTTCCTGCACATATTGTCTGCTGTCGGCGAGATAATCGTGGCTGAAGCCGGTCGGCATCTTCTTCGCCTCGCCCTCGAGGAAATCGACCGCCTGCCCCACCGTCACGCCCGGCATCGGCACCGCCTGGAAGGTTGCGGAGTTGAGCTGGTTATAGTGCGTTAGCGCATTCGGATCGGTCCGCGTCTCGATCGACACCACGGTGGACAGCGGCACCTGCTGACCCGTGTTGGTCGGCACATAATAGCCGCCGAGCGCTTCCGGCGACAGGCGGATGCCGCGCGGCACCTGCGGGATCACCTGGTAGGAGCGCCCTTCGAGATTGAAGCGGTTGACATAGTTGCCACCGAGCAGCGTCGACAGCGTGTTGCCGATGCTGGCCATGGTGATGCCGAGGTCGCTCGCCTTGGTGCGATCGATTGTCACCTTTACGGTCGGCTGGTTGAAGGCGAGATCGCTGTCGGAAACAATGAACATACCGCTCTTGCGCGCCGCATCCTTGATCTTTTCCATCTGCTCATAGACCGCCTGGAAGCCCGCGGTGGAATTGATCACCATCTGAACCGGCAGGCCGCCGGGACCGCCGGGCAGCGGCGGCAGGTTGAAGGCGAAGGCCTGGACGCCCTCGATCTTGGAAAGCTCGGCCTGCACCAGCGGCTTCAGCTTGATCGACGAGCGCTTGCGCTCATCCCACGGCTTGAGC
>DATHMA010000008.1:0-7338 GCA_035487555.1 Bradyrhizobium sp.
CGTCGTGTTCGATGGCGCGCCGTCGGCGCTGACCGAGCACATCGCCCGCGAGCTCTACGATCTCGAAGCCGACGAAGTCATGGGAACAGCTACCGCGGAAGTGCCCGCCGGCGCCGCCATTCCGGAGCTTGGCAACGCTGCCGCAGCCTGAAGTCCTGTTCAACGTACCTGCCGTCAACCTAACCCCGAAGGGTGCATCATGATGAACCGCAGACTGCTTATCGCCGGGCTTGCTTCGCTCGCGTTCACGACCTCCGCCTTTGCCGAGGACTGGAAGGCCAAATATCCGGAGATCACCTTCGCCGTGATCCCTTCCGAGAACGGTTCCGGCGTCACCGAGCGCTACACGCCCTTCGTCAATTATCTGTCCAAGGAACTGGGCATCAAGGTCAGCCTGCGCGTTGCCAACGATTACGCGGCCGTGATCGAGGGCCAGCGCGCCGGCAACATCCAGATCGGCTATTACGGCCCGGCGTCGTTCGCACGCGCGCTGGTCACGGGCGTCAAGACCGAGGCCTTCGTGATCGACGTTAACTCCGACGGCTCCAAGGGCTATTATTCGGTGTTTTACGTGCTCAACAAGAGCTCGTACCAGAAGCTCGATGATCTGAAGGGCAAGAATCTCGGCCTGGTCGACCCGAACTCGACTTCCGGCAACAACATGCCGCGCTTCAAGATGAACCAGATGGGCATCGATCCCGACAAGTTCTTCAATCAGGTGGTCTTCACCGGCAGCCACGAGAACGCCGTGCTGGCGCTCGCCCAGGGCACCGTCGATGTCGCCGCCAACTGGTGGAATGCAGACGACGATTCCAATCTGACGCGCATGCTCAACAAGGGCATGGTGAAGAATTCCGACGGCACGCCGATGAAGAAGGAAGATTTCCGCATCATCGTGAAGTCGGACCTCATCATCAACTCGCCCTACGCCTATCTCAGCGACCTGCCCGACGACATGAAGGCTGCGATCAAGCAGGCGTTCCTCGATGCCGCGCAGAAGGACCCGGAAGCCTTCAAGAAGCTCTCCGACGGCAAGAACAGGCCGTGGGAACCGATTACCAACAAGGACTACGACAAGACGATCGAGCTGATCAAATTCGTCGACAGCCTTCGCAAGAAGAACTCCTGATCGATCCGACTTCGAGAGGCCGGGCCCGTCCCGGCCTCTCTGTTTGAAACGACCTCGATGACATCTGCCGTCGCCATTCTCCCGAGCCAGCAGCTTGCCCCGCTGAACGAGGCCTATCGCAAGGCAGTGGCGCGCAAGCGCCTGCGGGTTGCGTTGGGAGCGGCGGTTTTCGTCGCAGCGCTGGTGATCGCCGCCTTTGGCGCCGAGGTGAACCTCAAGACCTTCTTCACCTATATCGGCAATTTCGCCAGCTATTTCGACCGCATCCTCAAGCTCGACGACGGCAGCCGGGTCTGGACCAATGTTGGTGAGTGGTTCTGGGGCTGGCAGAAATGGCTGAGGCTGCTGGGAGAAACGCTGCTCATCAGCTATGTCGGTACGCTGATCGGCGCGGTATTCGCGTTCCTGCTGAATTTCTTCGCCGCTGAAAACACCTCGCCGGCAACGTGGCTGCGTTTTGTCGTCCGGCGGTTGCTGGAATTCGCGCGCACCGTGCCCGGCATCGTGTTCGCCCTGATCTTCGTCATCGCCTTTGGCCTCGGTCCGATGGCCGGCGTGCTGGCGATCGCGATTCATTCGACCGGCGCGCTCGGCAAGCAATTTTCCGAGATCGTCGAGAATGCCGACATGAAGCCCGTCGAAGGCGTACACTCTACCGGGGCGAGTTGGGTCTCATGCATGCGCTTTGCCGTGTTGCCGCAGGTCGTCGCCGGCTATGCGAGCTATGCGCTGCTCCGCTTCGAGATCAACGTGCGCGAAGCCAGCGTCATGGGCTTTGTCGGTGCCGGCGGCATCGGGCAGGAACTCGTGGTCGCGATCCGCAAATTCTACTATTCGGACGTCAGCGCGATCCTGGTGACGATCATCATCACCGTCTTCATCATCGATATCGCCACCGGCTGGCTGCGCGGCCGCTTATTCGGCAAGGAAGCGCGGACATGAATCAGGTCCCCGCGCCCGATTCCGACCGGCTTCGCGCTCGCTATCCGCAGGTGTTCGAGCGGCCGGCGTCGGCGCGCCTGGCGACGCCGGTGGTGGCGCTGCTCGCGCTTGCCATCTTCATTTTCGGCCTCGTCGATCTCGATTTTTCGCCGACGCGATTCTTCAACGGCCTGCATGAGCTCGGCTGGATCACTCTGTTGATGTTGCCGCCCGATCCGGGCTCGTCACTGCCGCTCTATCTGAAGGCGATGGGGGAGACGCTGTCGATCGCGCTGCTCGGCACCACGCTTGCGGCGTTGATGGCGCTGCCGGTCAGCCTGTTCGCGGCGCGCAACGTTGTGCCGGATATCGTGCGGTTTCCGGTGCGACGGTTCCTCGACTCGATCCGCGGCGTCGACACGCTGATCTGGGCGCTGGTCTGGATCAACGTCGTCGGCCTTGGCCCGTTCGCCGGTGTGCTCGCCATTGCGGTGTCGGATTTCGGCGCATTCGGAAAGCTGTTTTCGGAGGCGATCGAGGCCGCCGACAGGAAGCAGGTCGAAGGCATCCGTGCGTCCGGCGGCAGCGCGCTGCATGAAATCCGCTTCGGGCTGCTGCCGCAGGTGTTGCCGGTGATCGCGGGTCAGGTGCTTTATTTCATCGAGTCCAACACGCGCTCGGCAACCATCATCGGCATCGTCGGCGCCGGCGGTATCGGCCTGCAGCTCGCCGAGCAGATCCGCGTGCTGGAATGGCAGAAGGTGTCGTTCCTGATCCTGATGATCCTGGTTGCGGTTGCGGCGATCGACTGGATCTCCGGCAAGCTGCGCTTTGCGATTATCGGTCGCAGAGCCGTCGCATAGCGTTTTCGAGCGAAGTGGGAACCGGTTCGCGTGAAGAAAACGCGTCAAAAGAAAAGAGCCTAGCCGTTCTCGACCAGGAACTCGACCCGTTCGGCGGCGAAGCGGGCGCGCTTGGTGACCAGCGGCTCATCCGACGTGTCGACGTCGGTGGCGTCGACGACAAGCACCGGGCGGCCGAGCGGCAGGTCGAGATGGGTGGCATCGGTCGCATCCGCGATCGCCGCGGTGATCTTCGTCGTGGCGCGGCGATAGTCGCGGATACCGTAATGGGCAAGCAACTTGGTCATCGAGCGCGTCGCGGCGAAGACCCGGCCGGCTTCGGGGAAACGTTCGGCGGATAGCCAGGTGGTCGAGACGCAGATCGGCGTGCGGTCGGCGAGCCGCACCGATTCGATCCGTATCAAGGGCGCGCCGGTCTTCAGGCCAAGCTCGCGTGCGAGCTCGCGCGTGGCGATATCGTCGCCGGCTTCGATCAACTGGCCGCGCGGCTCATGCCCGCCGGCACCAACGATTTCGGAGAAGCGCGTGCGCGAGTGCAGGGGATAGGCGAGGCGGCGCTGGGCCTCGACATAGGTGCCGCTGCCGCGCTCGGCGCGCACCAGACCGCGCTCGGCGAGCGTCGCCAGCGCCCGGCGCACGGTATGTCGATTGACGCGGTAGGTCTCCGCAATCTCGGTCTCGCCGGGCAGCTTTTCGCCAGTCGCATAGGTGCCATTGGCGATGCCGCGCTCGATGCCGTCGGCGACCTGCCGCCACAGCGCAACACCAGTGCTCACATCCTGCAGGCTCATGGCATGGAACCGTTCTGGCAAGACCTTGGGAAAATCATGCTCGTGTCACGAAAGCTTCATCGCAGGGTTTTATGAAGTTGTCTATTATCATAGACAACTTGATTCCGGCAAGCTAGAAGTAAAGCCATGCACGCAGCCGATCACGACAAGGGCAGGAACGACAGGCAACCGCAGCGCAAGGCGGCGATGGCCGTGCTGGCGCATGCGACCGCGGCTGAAATCTCCGGCCAGCTCGCGTCGATCGCGTTGCCGGCCCATGAAAATCTCCGCGAGGCCGAGAATGGCCTCGTCATGGTGCGCGGCCGCATCGGCGGCGACGGCGCTCCGTTCAATCTCGGTGAAGCGACGGTCTCGCGCGCAGCGGTGCGGCTTGCGAGCGGGGAGGTCGGCTTCGGCTATACGCTGGGCCGCGATCGCGAGAAGGCGCGGATGATCGCGCTGTGCGACGCCCTGGTGCAGTCGGGCGAGTTTGCCGATGAGGTCGAGACCCAGGTGATCGCGCCGTTGCGGACGGCGATGCTGGCGCGGCGCAGCGCCAGGTCTGCCCAGGCGGCGGCGACGCGGGTCGATTTCTACACGATGGTGCGCGGTGAGGGGTGAATGATGACCACGATCGCCGAACTGCCGGCGGGATTTGCCGACAAGGTGCTGTCGGCGCAATCGACTTTCCGCTCCGTGATGGATGCGATGGCGCGGCCCGGCACCGTGCAGCAGGTGGTCGCCAGCGCCGGTACGCCGGGACCCATGATGCGCGGCACGGCCGCGATCGCGCTCACTCTGTTCGATCACGACACGCCAATCTGGCTTGATGCCAGGATGTCGGAGACCTCCGAGGTCGCGAAGTGGCTCAAGTTTCACAGCGGCGCACCGGTGCTGGACGATCCTTCGGTCTGCCATTTTGCGCTGATCGGCAACGGTAGTGCGTTGCCGGACCTCTCGCGTTTCTCCTTCGGCACCAACGAATACCCTGATCGTTCGACGACGCTGATCCTGCAGGTGGACAGCCTGAAGCACGGCAGCGCCTTCGAGTTGCGTGGCCCTGGCATCGACGGCACCGCGCTCCTGCGCGCGATGATCGAGCCGGTGGATCTGTTCGAGCGGCTCGCGGTCAACGAAGCGCTGTTCCCGCGCGGCATCGACGTCGTGCTGGTCTCGGGGGAGGCGATCGTCGCCATCCCGCGCACCGCGCGTCTGGTCGCCAAAGGAGGTTGATGCATGTACGTTGCTGTCAAGGGGGGCGAACGCGCCATCGAGAACGCCCACCGCTTGCTCGCGCATGAGCGGCGCGGCGATCGTGACGTGCCCGAGGTGACGCTTCCCCAGATCTCCGAGCAGCTTGGGCTTGCCGTCGATCGCGTGATGAGCGAAGGCTCGCTCTATGACCGCGAGCTTGCGGCGCTCGCCATCAAGCAGGCGCGCGGCGACATGATCGAGGCGATCTTCCTGGTCCGCGCCTTCCGCGCGACGCTGCCCCGTTTCGGTGCGACCGAGCCGGTCGATACCGGCCGGATGCGGGTCGTCCGCCGGATTTCCTCGACTTTCAAGGATATTCCCGGCGGCCAGATTCTCGGCCCCACCTTCGACTACACCCATCGCCTGCTTGATCCGCAGCTCGCCGAAGGCTTTGTGCCGGAGGAGCCGGCGACGTCGGAGGCGGTGAGTGGGGCGACGCCGCGCGTCACCGATATTCTGGGCCGCGACGGCCTGATCGAGCCGTCGCCGAAAGCCGAGGCTGATGCCGTGGTCGGCGATCTCACGCGCGAGCCGCTCGGCTTTCCCGCCGATCGCGACCTGCGCCTGCAAAATCTCGCGCGCGCCGACGAGGGCTTTCTGCTCTCGCTGGGCTATTCCACGCAACGCGGTTACGGCCGCAACCATCCCTTTGCCGGCGAGATACGCTTCGGCGAGGTTGAGGTCGAGTTCTTCGCGGAGGATGTCGGCTTTGCCGTGCCGCTCGGCGCAATCGAGCTGACCGAATGCCAGATGGTCAACCAGTTCAAGGGCTCGGCGACGGAAGCGCCGTGCTTTACCCGTGGCTACGGGCTTGCCTTCGGCCAGAGCGAGCGCAAGAGCATGTCGATGGCGCTGGTCGATCGCGCATTACGCGCCCGCGAGCTCGGCGAGGAGGTGCGCTCCCCCGCGCAGGACGAAGAGTTCGTGATGTCGCATTCCGACAATGTGCAGGCGACCGGCTTCGTCGAGCATCTGAAGCTGCCGCACTATGTCGATTTCCAGTCCGAGCTCGGCCTGTTGCGCAAGCTGCGCAAGGAGTTTGCCGAGGCGAACGAAGAATCTGAGCCAATGCAGGAGGCCGCGGAATGAACGCGCCTGCGTATAATTTCGCCTATCTCGACGAGCAGACCAAGCGGATGATTCGCCGCGCGATCCTGAAGGCGATCGCGATCCCCGGTTATCAGGTGCCGTTTGCGAGCCGCGAGATGCCGATGCCCTATGGCTGGGGCACCGGCGGCGTGCAGGTCACGGCGGCGATCCTCGGGCCCGACGATGTGCTCAAGGTGATCGACCAGGGCTCGGACGACACCACCAACGCGATCTCGATCCGGAAGTTCTTTGGCAAGACCGCGGGCGTTGCGACCACGACCTCGACCACGGAAGCCACCGTGATCCAGACGCGGCACCGGATTCCCGAAGCGGCGCTGCATGCGGGGCAGGTGCTGGTCTATCAGGTGCCGATCCCGGAGCCGCTGCGGTTCCTCGAGCCGCGCGAGACCGAGACACGGCGGATGCATGCGCTCGCCGAGTACGGGCTGATGCATGTAAAGCTCTACGAGGACATCGCGCGCTTCGGCCACATTGCGACCGCCTATGCCTATCCGGTGAAGGTGAATGCGCGCTACGTGATGGACCCGTCCCCGACCCCGAAATTCGACAATCCGAAGATGGACAATTGCGCGGCGCTGCAACTCTTCGGTGCCGGCCGCGAGAAGCGTATCTATGCGATCCCGCCGCACACCAAGGTGGTGTCGCTCGATTTCGAGGATCATCCGTTCACCCGCTATCGCTTCGACGCGCCATGCGCGCTGTGCGGCGCCGAGGATGCCTATCTCGACGAAATCGTGACCGACGACGCCGGCAGCCGCATGTTCGTCTGCTCCGATACCGATTATTGCGAGGGCCGTCAGGCGGCCGGTCATCGCGGTCGCGAAAGCGCCGCTCCGCACAAGGGGGGCGCGCATGGCTGACAACGACCAACCGCTGCTCGTCGCGGAGGGCCTGTCGAAGAATTTCGGCCGGCTCGTCGCCTGCCGCGATATCTCCTTCACGCTCTATTCGGGCGAGGTGCTCGCGATTGTCGGCGAGTCCGGCTCGGGCAAGTCGACGCTGTTGCAGATGCTGTCGGCGCAGATGGCGCCGAGTGGCGGCCGCGTGTCCTATCGGATGCGTGACGGCGTGCTGCGCGACCTCAATTCGCTGGGCGAGGCCCAGCGGCGCTTTCTGTTCCGCACCGACTGGGGCTATGTGCACCAGGACCCGGCGCAGGGCCTGCGCATGGCGGTCTCCGCCGGCGCCAATGTCGGCGAGCGGCTGATGGCGGTGGGCTGGAACCATTATGGCCGCATCCGAGATACCGCGTCCTCCTGGCTCGAGCGGGTCGAGATCGACGTTGACCGGA
>DATHMA010000009.1:0-5459 GCA_035487555.1 Bradyrhizobium sp.
GCGGCATCGAGAACGCCATCGGCCGGATGCGACGCTTCCTGCCCCGCAAGACCGATCTGGCAACCCTCCCAAATCAGAACTTCCGCAGGCTCATCGCCGCCTACAACAACACCCCGCGCAAATGCCTTGACTTCAGGACCCGAGCCGAGTCCTTTGCCCAAGTGTTGCACTTCGAGTGTGAATCCACCTCCTGGCTTTCGCCAGGACGACAGTTTGCGGCGGCTGTTGTATGTTAGCCCTACGTATTCTTCCGCGCCGCATTCGTGGCGATCGCCGCTGCCGCGGTCCGGTTCTCCACGCCGAGCTTCGCGTAAATCTGTTCCAGGTGCTTGTCCACCGTACGCGGGCTCAAGCCCAGGATCTGCGCGATGTCGCGGTTGGTCTTGCCCTTGGAGAGCCAGGACAGCACTTCGCCCTCGCGCGTGGTGAGGCCCAGCTCGCTGGAGAACTCCGCGGGCAGGCCGGCGCTGGTGTCCTTCGCGAGCCGCAGCAGGAATTCGTTCGGGCCGGCATTGCCCATGTAATAGAGCTTCAGCTCCGGATGCTCGGGGAAGGAGGCGGCCTGCGCCTTGGTGCCGGCCTTGCCCTGTTGCGCCTGTTCCAGCCACTCCCGCAGCGGTTCCGGCAACACCATTTCCTCGCTGCCGCCGGCCGCAAAATGATCGGCGAGCAACTTTTGCGCCTGTGGCGTCGACCACATGATTTTCCCGGCGCGGTTGACCGCCAGCAGGAAGCGTCCGGAGACGTCGAGCGCGGCGCGCGCGCTCTGCGTCAGCCGCGCATTGGCCAGATGCACGCGGATGCGCGCCAGCATCTCCTCGATCACGATCGGCTTGGTGACGTAATCGACGCCGCCCGCTTCCAGCCCGCGCACGATATGCTCGGTCTCGGCGAGGCCCGTCATGAAGATTACGGGCACATTGCTCAAGCCGGCATCGCGTTTCAGCCGGCTGCAGGTCTCGAAACCGTTCATGCCGGGCATGACGGCATCGAGCAGGATGATGTCGGGCGTGATCTGATCGACGATGCGCATGGCAGCGGCGCCGTCAAGTGCGACCATCACGGTCATGCCGGCGCCGTCGAGCGCGTCCGTCAATAGCCGCAGCGTCTCCGGCGAGTCGTCGACGACGAGCGCGACGTCGCGCTTTTTGGGTTCAGTGATCATACGAGTGCAAGGTCTTGAGGGTTGCCATGTACTGATCGAGGTCGAAGCGATCGACCAAGCCGCGCATCTGCAAGACGAAATCGGCGTGCTCGGGATGCGCGCTGCCGATCTCGTCCAGCTTCACCTGGATCGCCTTGATATAGCCGATCTGGCCGAGGCCGATCAGCTCTTCCACATGCTTCACCGGCGGCCGCGAACCGGTTTCAACCTGCCAGCGCGGCACAATGATCTCGTCGCTGTCGTATTTCCATTCGAGCTTCAGAAGCTGGCGAATGCTTTCGAGCAGCCGCGGAATGTCGATCGGCTTCATCAGATAGCCGTCGTGATAGGGTTGCGCCAGCGGCGCGCCATGTGCTTCCAGCGCGCTGGCAGAGACCATCAGGATGCGGGCCTGGTGATGGCCTTCCGCGCGCAAGGTCTCCGCCACTTTCCAGCCGTCCATCCCCGACATGGAGATGTCGAGCAGGAACAGGTCCGGCCGGCAGTGCTGCGCCAGCGCGAGACAGCCGGGCCCGTCGGGGGCGGCGAGCAAAATGAAGCCGAGCGGCGTCAGCACCTCGCGCAGGAGGTCGCGCTGCACCGGATCGTCATCGGTGACGAGGATGGTCTTGCGCGGGCCGAGATAGCCGGCGACCGGAGCTTCCACCGGCGCGTGGCGCGTCGGGTTGGTGACTTCCGACAACAGTATCTTCACCTTGAAGGTCGAGCCATGGCCAACCGCGCTTGCCACCTTGATGTCGCCGCCCATCACGCCGGCGAGCAGCCGGCTGATGGTGAGCCCAAGGCCGGTCCCGGTCTGCGGCTGCGACACGCCAAGCGCGCCGCGCTCGAAGGGCGCGAAGATGCGCTCCAGATCAGAAGGCTGGATGCCCGGGCCGGTATCGATCACCTCGAACTCCGCGACGGGGCTGCGGTAGTGCACCACGAACTGCACGCTGCCTTTCGTCGTGAACTTGATCGCATTCGAGAGCAGGTTGATCAGGATCTGGCGCAGCCGCTTTTCGTCGGCGTAGACCACGAGCGGCAGCACCGACGGCCGCTTGAAGACGAAATCGACGCCCTTGGCGGAGGCCTGCAAGCGAAACATGCCGACGAGCTGGTCGAGGAATTCGGAGAGGCGCACCTCGTCGCGCGAGAGATAAAGCCGGCCGGCCTCGATCTTGGAGATGTCGAGGATGCCGTCGATCAGGCCGGAGAGATGATCCGCACTGCGGCGGACCACGCGCACCTGATCGCGCGGCTTGGTGTTCAGGGTCGAGTCCTGCTCCAGCAATTGCGCGTAGCCAGAGATCGCATTCAGCGGCGAGCGCAGCTCATGGCTCAGGCCGACGACATAACGGCTCTTGGCGAGGTTCGCCGATTCCGCAACTTCCTTGGCGCGCTGCAATTCGGCGTCGGTGCGCTTGTGCGCGTCGATTTCCTGGATCAGTAGCGTGGTCTGCCGCCTGGTTTCGGCTTCCGCCGCACGTCGGCTTTGTTGCGCCAGCACGAACAGCCACGCCACCACACCGATGATGAGGGCGAGCGCGAAAAACACCTTCCACAGCACGTCCGAGACCAGGAGCTTGTCGCCCGGCGCAACCGCTGATGTCTGCAGGTAGATCAGACCGAGCGTCAGCGCGACGAGGCCGGCAGAGACCACGAAGACGCCGAGATAGTGCCCGAGCTGCGAATTGATCCTGGCGTAGATCGGTTGCGGCAGCAATTTTCCGAGCGTATCGGAGATCTGCGCCTGGATCCGCGCATGCGGCTTGCAGAGATCGTGGCAGCGCGCATCGAGCGAACAGCAGAGCGAGCAGATCGGGCCTGCATAGGCCGGGCAGGAGGTGGTGTCTTCCGGCTCGAAATGATGCTCACAGATACAGCACTGGATGGATTCGATGTTCTGCCAGCCCTTCTTCGGCTTGCGTGCGATGTAGTATTTGCCCTCGGTGGCCCAGGCGATCAGCGGGGCGGCGACGAAGGCGACCGTCAGCGCCACGAAGGCCGACAGCGCCTTCGCGGTCGGGCCGAACACGCCATAGAACGCCGATATCGAGACGATGGTCGCGATTGTCATCGCGCCGACGCCGACCGGATTGATGTCATAGAGATGCGCCCGCTTGAACTCCATATGCGGCGGGCGAAGCCCAAGCGGCTTGTTGACGACGAGGTCGGACACCAGCGCGCCGACCCAGGCGATCGCAACATTGGAATAAAGCGCCAGCGTCTGCTCCAGCGCCTTGTAGACGCCGATCTCCATCAAGAGCAGCGCGACCAGCACGTTGAACACCAACCACACTACGCGGCCGGGATGGCTATGCGTCAACCGCGAAAAGAAATTCGACCAGGCGATCGAGCCGGCATAGGCATTGGTAACGTTGATCTTGAGCTGCGACAGGATGACGAAAGTGCCAGTGAGTGCGAGCGCCAGATCCGGTTGCGACAGCACATAGCGGAAGGCTTCGAGATACATGCTGGCGGGCTCGGCGGCATGTTCGGTCGAGACGCCATGCATCAGCGCGAAATAGGCGAGGAACGAGCCAGCCAGAAGCTTGAGCGAGCCGAGCACGATCCAACCCGGTCCGGCGCTGAGCAGCGCGATCCACCACGCCTTTCGCGAGGTGGTGCGGCGATCGCGCGGCAAGAAGCGCAGGAAGTCGACCTGCTCGCCGATCTGTGCGACGAGCGAGAACACGACCGACGCCGCAGCGCCGAACAGGAACAAATCGAGATGGCCATCCGGATTGCCATGCTCGCCGGCGAATTTCGTCCACTCGGCGAAGGAGTGCGGATTGGCATAAGCAATCGCGGCAAAGGGCAGGATGTGCAGCACCACCCAGGCCGGCTGCGTCCAAAGTTGAAAGCGGCTGATGAGCGTAATGCCGTGCGTCACCAGCGGAATGATCACGACCGCGCTGATGAGATAGCCGATCGGGCGCGGAATGCCGAAGCACATCTCCAGAGCGGATGCGAGGATGACAGCCTCGATCGCAAAGAAGATGAAGGTGAAAGAGGCATAGATCAGCGAGGTGATGGTCGAGCCGATATAGCCAAAGCCCGCGCCGCGGGTGAGCAGGTCGATATCGATGCCGCATTTTGCGGCATGATAGGCAATCGGCAGGCCGCAGCCGAAAATGATGACGCTGACGACCAGAATGGCCGCCGTGGCGTTGGTGACACCATAATTAAGGGTAATGGTGCCGCCGATGGCCTCCAGGGCGAGGAAAGAGATGGCGCCGAGCGCCGTATTGGCAACGCGTGCGGCGGACCAGCGCCGCGCGCTCTTGGCGGTGAAGCGCAGCGCGTAATCTTCCAGCGTCTGGTTGGCAACCCATTGATTATATTGGCGCCTGACGCGGTCTATCCGCTGCCGCCCTGCCACTTTCCCTAAACTCCCGACCCGTTCGCGACTACCTCACGGACTCGCAAGACCCGGGCCAAACCTACGTCGCTATTTTGCGGTGCAATATACGCGATCTTGCGTATCTGTGCAGTGCACAAATTTGGGCAACCTCGCCTGACCAATAAGCGTGTCCTCGAACCAGATGGGGTGCTCATGTCAGACGAGATCAAAAGGGGCCTGAAATCGCCGCTTCGGCGCAAACTTCTGATGGGAATGGCGGCAATGCCGGCCATCTCGATGCTGCCGCGGACGGCTTGGGCCGACACTCCCGCAACTTCCGCGGTCAACACCACCGGCCTCGCGGTAACCGACACTGAAGTCACGGTCGGCATCCTTCACTCCGTCACCGGCACCATGGCGATCTCGGAAACCGGTTCGGTGGAAGCGGAAAAGCTCGCCATCGACCAGATCAACGCCGCTGGCGGCGTGCTCGGCCGCAAGATCAAGTTCATCCAGGAGGACGGCGCGTCGGATTGGCCGACCTTCGCCGAGAAGGCGAAGAAGCTTCTGGTCAACGACAAATGCGCGGCCGTGATGGGCTGCTGGACCTCGGCCTCGCGCAAGGCGGTGCTGCCGGTGTTCGAGCAATATAACGGCATGCTCTATTACCCGACCTTCTACGAAGGCCTCGAGCAGTCCAAGAACGTCATCTACACCGGCCAGGAAGCCACGCAGCAGATCATCGCCGGCCTCGACTGGGTCAACAAGACCAAGGGCGCGAAGAGCTTCTATCTGCTCGGCTCCGACTACATCTGGCCGCGCACCTCCAACAAGATCGCGCGCAAGCACATCGAGGCGCATCTGCAGGGCTGCAAGGTGGTCGGTGAAGAATACTTCCCGCTCGGCCACACCCAGTTCAACTCGGTCATCAACAAGATCAAGCTGACCAAGCCCGACGTCATCTACGCG
>DATHMA010000010.1:0-35847 GCA_035487555.1 Bradyrhizobium sp.
AAGCCATCCGAATCAGCCTTTGCATTCATGACAATATTAGGTCGTATTGACAATATATTGTCAATATACAAATCTCATCGTCATTGCGAGGAGCGGAGCGACGAAGCAATCCATCTTTCCGCGGGGCTGAGGCGTGGATTGCTTCGCTTCGCTCGCAATGACGATCACAGATGGAGACGACCATGGTTGCCGGATTGATTGCGCTTGCCACCGCGGCAGCGTTCGCGGGCGCCGCGTTCTATGTCGGTTTCGCCGAACAGCCTGCCCGCCTGCTTCTCGACGAGCGCGCTTTGCTTACCGAATGGAAGCCGAGCTATGCGCGCGGCTTTACGATGCAGGCCTCGCTCGCGATGATCTCCGCGGCCTTCGGCTTCCTCGCAGGCTTTCAGTTGCATGACTGGCGCTGGGCGGTCGCCGCCGCGCTGATCCTTGCGAATTGGCCCTACACCCTCTTCGTGATGATGCCCACCAACAAGCGGATCGCGGCATGGCTGGTCGATGAGGCCGGCGCCGAGTCACGCGCGCTCATCGTCAAATGGGGAAAGCTGCATGCCGTGCGCACTGTGCTGGGGCTCGCGGCGACGGTGGGCTACCTGCTCCTCGCCGCGGCGTAGGCCGCCCTACCCCTTCACATCATATTGCTTGGCGAGATGGTCGCCGATCTGTACCAGCATCGCGACGGCTTCGGGATAGCCGGGCCTGTCCTGGGTCGCCTTGTCGGCGCTGGCGCGAAACTCCCAGCTGTCGCCGTCGCGGATGATCGAGATGACCATGCCGTCCGGCGGATCGGCATGAACCTTCAGCTCCGCCCGCGCCATCTCGATCAGCTCGGCTTCGGTCTTGGCGGGCTTGTTCATGCGTTTCCTCCGGCAGGTTTCGCCGGAGGTTGCCCGTTTGCTAGGCAGATGTCGAGGTATGTCGCATTACGCCACACGTGTGATCCAGATCACGCGCTTTATGAACGTCTTTTCATCGCGCTGCGACTCTCCTGTACGAGGGGATGGTCCCTCCCTCAAGGCAAGAGAGCGACATTCCCGTGAAGAACTACTTCTCATTGCTGGACCCGCTGCGTTTCGGGGCTGCTCTCAGCGTCGCTGTTTTTCACCTGACGTTCTGGTCCTGGGCCTGGCCTTCGACCGGCGTTACTCCAGGTTTTGAGCATTACGTTGCCGCCGATGTACAATTCCAGTCCGCCGCGCCTTTCACGTGGTTCGGCTGGGTGGGAGTCGAAATATTCTTTGTTATTTCCGGTTTCGTCATAGCGAGTTCCGCGGACAAATGTTCGGCGGCCGAGTTTCTTTATAATCGCGCACTCAGGCTTTATCCGGCGGTCTGGGTTTGCGCCACCTTGACCTTCATCGTTCTGCTGCTCTTCGCGGGTGGATCATCGTCCGAATTCATTCTCCCCTATGTCAGGGCAATGCTGCTCATTCCCAAGGGAATCAACGGTCAATGGATCGACTGCATCTATTGGACGCTGGCCGCGGAAATGGCCTTTTACGGGCTGGTGTTTTGCACGCTGCTCACGAAGAAAATCACTCTGCGACACCTCGCCTTTGGTCTCACCATCTACAGCGGAGCGTTCAACGCCTTTTCCCTGCTGGTGCTGTCAGGTGTGATCCGGTCCGAAACACTCTATTTTGTTGTTCTGATGTTCCGGGTGCCGTGCGCAACATGGCTGTTGAGTCATGGCTGTTTCTTTGCGCTGGGGATTTGGCTGTTTATTTCGGCAAACAGAAAATTGACGGACGTCGAACAACTCGCTGTAGCCGTGACATGTCTTTCCGGGTGCGCCGAAATATTCTATTTTTCCTCTTACCTGTCGTTGAATATACCCGCCATCTCGGGTCAATCACCCCTTGTGCCGATCATCGTTTGGGCTGCGGCGGTGCTCCTCATTGCCTTGGCTGCGAACCGGAGCAGGGTCTCCGGCGGCGGCGCTTCTGCTGACGCGGCGGGTGATTCGAGAACGCATTACTTGAGAACGATTGGGCTAATAACCTATCCGCTCTATCTCACCCACAACGTTATTGGTTCAGCGATTATTCGTGTGCTGATCGATGCTGGCCTGGATGCATATCTGGCTGTAGGAGCAGGCTTGGGCATGCTTGCGCTGGTCTGCTGGTTCATCTCAGCAAAGATCGAGCCCGCCATCAGACGCCCGCTCAGGGAGCTCTTTTCAAACTTCGAACTGCTTCCGAAAACGGAGCCGCCACCAACTCTTCTGAGCCCTCAGCAAATCGTCAATCGAGCGCCGTCTGCCGCGCGCTAGCGTGAGGAAGTCAGTAGCTTAGGTCGTATTGTTCTTTGCTGCTATCGTTCATTGGGATGCAGCCGTCTGATGGACCCGAAGCGGCTGCCCGCACACTGCTCCAAGATCAACGTTCCGCGTCGCCCGGACAAAAAGTCCCGGCGCCCAAGCGCCGTAGATGGTTGCCAGCCATGAAGGCTGCGAAGTACGGTGACGGAATTAGCTCGTAAGAAAATGAGCAAGCACGGGGAGAAACGCATCATGATTGTACGCAGCGCTCTTTGCGCCAAGTATCTTGGCGCCATGTGTCTGGCCGGCCTCGTCGGTGGCGGCGTGGCCCAGGCCGGAACCAACGATATCCTGATCGGCATCGACAACAAGATCACCTATGGACCCGAAGGCCAGATCAATGGCGCTCCGGGCAGCGACGCGGTGCTGGTCATGGACATCTCCGACCCGGCCAAACCCAGGATCCGCGGCAGCTTGCCGCTGATGAATTCGCTTCTGGGCCCGCCCACCAATCTGCAGATCACACCCGACGGCAAGTTGGGCCTCGTCGCCAATTCCGTGGTTCACGTCCAGGAGGGCAACTCCTGGAAATCGGTCCCGGATGACAAACTGTACGTGATCGACCTCACCGCCGACCCGCCGAAGCTGATCGACACGGTTGCCGTGGGGCGGCAGCCGTCCGGTCTGTCGATCTCGGCAAAGGGCGACCTCGCGTTGATCGCCAACCGGGACGGCAAGAGTGTCTCTGTCGTCTCGATCCAGGGAATGACGGTCAAGGCCGTCGGCGAGGTCCCGCTAGAGCAGCAGGCTGCGGCCGTTGTCGTCGCTCCCGACGGCAAGCGCGCCTTCGTCTGCCTGAACCTCGTGAACAAGATCGGCGTGCTCGCGATCGACGGACAGAACGTGACCTACGACAAGTCGATGGACATTCCATCGGCATTCAATCCCTACAACATCGACATCACGCCAGACGGCAAATACGTCATCGCCTCGAATACCGGCGCCCAGAAGAACAACGCCGATGCCGAGGTGATCATCGAAGCGACCGGCCCGCATCCCCACGTGGTCGACGTGATGGCCCCTGGCACCGGACCGGAAGGTTTCGCGATCGCACCCAATGGAAAGATCGCAGCCACCCCGTTGCTGCTCGGCACCAGTGCCAAGGACGGCGACTGGTTCAAGACCAAGTCCGGCGAACTCGTCGTGATGTCGATCGGCACCGACGGCAAGTTGACGGTGACTGGGCGCGCACCGCTCGGCGGACTGCCGGAGGGCATCGCGTACAGCCCGAACAGCGAGTACCTTTATGTGGGCAACTATTTCGACAAGGACTTGCAGGTGTTTCACCTCGCTAACGGGACGCTCACCGAAGCAGGTCCCAGGCTGAAGCTGCCAGGCCAGCCAGCGTCCATGCGCGGGCCGGCGCGCTAGAGCAATGCGTACCCATTTCGCGCAGACTTGATGCGCGGAATGGGAATTGCGCGAAGCAGCCCTCCGCGCCAATCCCAAGGAGCGCAGCAAGCGCGCTTTTGCGTGTCTTCTGTTGGCTTGTCTGCGACCTCAGTCGATGTCCGCTAATGCGCAGCTATTGGCGGGCAAGCGGACGTCAGACGTGCCTGATGCCAGCACGCTGATCTATGAGTACACAGCCCGGCGAATGATCCGCTTTTAACCGCCCGCGCGCCGCATGCTCGCGGTGATCTGCGGTAGCGAGCCCGTCGGCTCCGGGTCGGAGGCGATGGGCCGGGCGGCGGCGTCGGGGAAACGCGCCTTCATCTCGCGCAGGAAGCCGTCGAGCGTATCGACGCTCGCCGCCATCTTGGCGATCGCGGCGAAATCGCCGCTGTTGGCCGCGTTCGGCTTGCTCGCGGCGTCGAAGGCGAGCTTGTCGGACTCCCCGCTCATCAGCGGCGCGTATTTCTCACGGAACCGCGCCATGCCGATCGCATCGTCCGCCAGCGCATAGCCGATCACCGCGCGGATGACGTCGCTCTTCTCGGCGGGATTGAGCGGTTTGAAATCGCGGAAGCGATCGCCGTAATAGAGCTCGATCTGCTCGGAGGCTTCACGCCAGCGGCGCGCCGCCCAGTAGATGTCAGAGCGCAGCCGGATCGCCTCGCGGCCCGAGAGGTTGGAGACGATATCGATTGCGAGATCGTGACGGCCGACGTCGCTCTGCGCGCGACCTTCGAGCAGCAGCCGCTGCTGGCGCAATTCGCCGGAGAGGTCGGCAATGCGGGTGGAACGCAGCGCCGTGATCGCAAGATCCGGCTTGTGGTTGGCGAGATAGACCATGGCGAGTTTCGCGGCGACCTGGGCGCGCGCCGAGCCTTCGAGGCGGTGGTCGACCTGGTATTGCAAGAGCTCGGCGGCCTGATCCAACAGATCGACGGCGACCAGGCGGTCCGCCAGCCGCCGGATCATCTCGTCACCGCGGCGGCCGATCGGCGTTAGCTCGCGGAATTCGTAGAACATCGCGAGCGCATCGATCGGCGGCAGGTCATCGCCCTTCTGGCTCAGGAAGATCTGCGCGAACAGGGCTTGCGCGCGGTCCTGCGCCGCGCGCGAGGATTCGGAGTTGGGCTCGAGCCTGGTCGCGGTGCGCGCCGCCTGCAGCGATTCGAAATAGCGGCCGCTGTCGTTATAGATCTGCGACAGCATCTGCAGCGTCTTTACTTCGGTCTTGTCGCCGCGCCAGATCATCGACAGCAGCTCGAGCTCGCGCAGCATGTCGTCCTGCTTGATCTCGTCGCGCTTCTGCTCCAGCGCGATCTCGAGCAGCTTGGCCTCGGCCGCCGCCCTGCGGTCGTCGGAGACGGCTGCGAGCTTGTATTCGTCGAGCGCGTCGCGGTCATGGCCGAGCGCCTCGTCGACACGGCCGCGCAACACGGAAACCGCCGCCTGCATCTCCTCAGGCACGCCGATCACGTCGAGCTCGGCGCGGCGCTTGGCGGCGCCGGCATAGTCCTTGACCTCGAGCGAAGCGCGCATCGCGTCCATGGTGACGACGCGCTGCAGGTCGAGCGGCAATGAGGCGATCGCGAACTCGACATTCTTGAATTTCTCGCGCGCCTCGGCCCATTTCTGCTGCCGTTCCAGCGCCAGCGCCTGCCACATCTGCGAGTCGTAATTGCTGCCGATCGCGGGATTGGCGAGGTCCTTCAGCCCCTGCTCCGGCCGGTTGATCAGGATGCTCGCCACCGCGTGCACCATCAGCGTGATGGTCTCGTCCTTTTTCGGATTGGGATCCGCAAGCGCCGCCTCGGTGACGCCCTTGGCTTCGTAATACATGGCGCGCGCCATGTAGAAGCGGGCGAGATCAAGCCGCGCCTGCGGCCGCTGGTCCGGCTCGGCCTGTGCCAGCGCGCGGATCAGCCCGTCCCGGCGCGGAACGAAGGTCTCGGCCTGGTTCTTTTGCCATTCGGCGATGTCGAACAGCGGACGCACCGCGAGCGGAGCGCGTTCGGCGGCGGCATCGACCGAGGACAGCGTGAGCCCGCCGGGCTTGCCGACGATGACCTTGGTGCCGGCAATCTCGACGCCGACCTCGTCGGAGTTCGGGCGGATGGCGATGCCATGCGCGGAATCCAGCAGCGAGAAGTCGACGAAATCCTGCCGCTTGATGAAGCCACGGACCGGCGGCGCCGCGGTGACGACGAGTAGCGTGTCGCCGGCATCGGGATCGACGAGGCGGTGCAACAGGCCGGGATTGTTGAGCGGGATCGCGACATTGGCGAGCGCGGGATCGGTGATGTTGCGGACCACCGTGAGCGGTAGCGGCGGCGCCTGGACCTTGTCGGCAAAGATCAGCGTCCAGCTCGCGCCGGCCGAACGTTCCTCTGTCGTGAGCGAGTGCATCTGCGGACGGTTGAGGCGGATGCGGATCGCCTGTCCCTTGTCGAGCACCATGCGGCTGACTTCGCCGATGATAGCCCCACCCTTGGCGCGGATCGGCTCGAGATCGAGCGGACGCTTCGAATCGAAGATCAGCCACACGGTATCGCCGCGGCGGAACGAGGCCGCGGGCGTCGCGGCAGGAAAGGCGAATGTCAGGCGCAGGCCGTCGCTGTCGCGCCAGGCGTCGACCTTCACGGGTTGTTCGCTGGGTTTCGCCTCGGGTTGGGCTTCGGCGGTGGCTTCCGGCTTGCTTTCGGGCTTGGCCGCAGGGGGCGGCGCAGCCGATGTCATGGCCTTCGGCGCCTCACCTTCCTTCGCAGCCTCAGTCATTTTCGGCGCTTCAGTCGCACTCTCCTGCTTCGCCGCTTCCACTTTGGGCGGCGGTGGCGCGGCCATGTCGGTAGGCTTGGCGGCGGGCTTGGCCACCTCCTCCGCATGCGGCGCCGCCGGAGCCGGGTCCTGCGGCTTCGGCGCTTCGCTCGACGCTGGAGCCGGCTCCGATTTCGGCACCTCCGTCATCGTCATCGGCGCTGCGGGCACGGGCTTGGACTCAGAAGGTTTGGCTTCAGACGTCTTGGATTCGGACGGTTTGGCTTCCGACTTCATCTCTCGCGCGATCGTCTCCGACGTCGGCGGCTTGATTTCCTCGCTATGCTGTTCCGGCGCGGCCTGCTTCTTCGGCTTCTCGGCCGATGACGCCGGCGCGGCCTCGGCCGTCGGCAATAGCTGCTGCTTGGATTTGTCCGCCTGCTGGAAGGCGACGTCGATATTATAGCTCTTGTCCTCGCGGAAGGAATGCACGTCGACATCGCCGATCATGTTGATCTCGACCAGCGTGTTGTCGCCCTCGATCTTCTGGTTGATCGAGGCGATGTTCGGCGGCGCGGCGATCTTGGCATCCGCGAGGTCAAACGTAAGCAGCGAGTTGAACGACAGCGTCAGTTTCTGGTCGTTGAAGATCGAGGAAGCGCCGACGCCGTCGGGCATTTCGAACACGAAACGGACGAAGGTCGGCTGCACCAGCGCGCGCACGCGGATCGGCGGCTTCTTTTTCGCCGCCGCCTCGGCGCGCTGCTGGCGAAGCGCGCGCTCGGCCGCCCGCGCCCGCTCGGCAAGCTCGCGCACCACCTCGATCGGCAGCGGCGGCGGCGGACCGGTCCAGCTGTCCGGCAACAGGTCGACGAAGGTGCGTTCGCCCGCCTGCATGGTGTTGATCCGCACCCGCTGCGCCAGCGACATCCGGATCGCGGTGCCGTCGGGATCGACGCGCACGCCGGAAACATAGTCCGGCACGGATTCGGCCAGACGATCGGCGGTGATGGCGACCGGGCGCTCGAAATGAAGGACGACGATCGAGCCCGCGGTGGTGGCGTCGGTGGCCACATCCTGGGCAAATTTGAACACCAGCCGGGCAAAGCCGCCGCCGGAGGAAAAGCTCGCTTCGCCCTTCACCGGCTCGAGTTGTTGCGCGCCTTCGGCAAGCGCAAGCTGCGGCAGCATCGCCAGCATGAGGGCCGCCAGAAGCGGCGGCAGCCGGAGGCAGCCGCGCGCGGCCTGCGCGAGCGCGCAGACTTGCGACCAAAATGCCCTGGCTGCGTTACGCGCCATCTTCGAGACGTCTTCCGGTTCGGCGATCCGCAAACTCTAGGATTGGCGAATTAAGGGTCTGTTAAATATCCGGCCAAATTCTATTTTTGCGGCAGGATCTTGCCTTCGATCTTGGGCAGTTCGGCGGAAGCTGCGCCGTTGTCGCCGGTGGCCCGGCGCGCGAGTTCGACCGTCAACCGCTCGGCGGCATCGGTCTGCATCAGCCCCAGGATGTCAGACATTTTGCGTGGCGCGATCTGCGAAGCGATCTGGATCAGCACGGGCATCTCCAGCCGGTCGAACACCTTGGCGGCATCCTTCGGCTTCATGCTCTCGTACATGGTGACGATGCCCTTGAACTTCGCGTTCTCGGCGTCGGCCTTCTGCGCGTTCTCCGCCGCGGTCTTGGCTTCGACCGACTTCATTTCGTCGACCTTGGTCTGGATGCGCTTCTCCGCCTCTTTCAGCAGGCTCTCGCGGATATCGATCTCGCGGGAGCGTGCTTCGAGCTCCTGCCGCCGCGACTGCAGCCGCTCCAGGATCGCGCGCTCGGAGGCCGAGACCGGCTGCTGGTTCTCTTCGGGATGCAGCACCACGCCGTCGGGCTTGGTGTCGGGCGCCTCCGGCTTCGGCTTCTCCTCTTTCGGCGCCTCCTTCTTGCCCTCGACGGAGCCGGTGATGTCGCCATCATCCTTCGGTGCCGCGACGGCCTGCTTGGCGCCACCAGGGAAATTCAGGTTCTGCTGCGCCCAGGACGGCGTGGACCGGCCGGGATCGTAGTCGAACACATAGCCGCCATCGAGCAGGAGGCCCGCGACCTTCAGCACGGCGAGGCAAAAGACGGCGATAACGACGACCGGAATGACGCGTATGTTACGGAACGATTTCATGCCGCAAGGCCACCAGTCCTTCGCCGTTCAGAGAATGCCTGGGCCGCAGCCGCGACCGCCTTTGCGCTGGTAGGTTTGGGCGGCGGCAGCCGCGCGGGCTCGGGCTCGATGATCATCGCCTGATTTTGCGCCTGATTTTGCGGCCGTGCCGCGATCGCGATCTTGGAGAGGCGGCGCACCACGTGGTCGCATTCGGAGAGCTGGCGCTTGAGATGATCGGACATCTGGGCGGCGGTAGCGAGCTTGTCGCCCAGATTCTCGTTGACGTCGCGCACCGCGTGCTTCAGCCCGCCAATGGCCCGCTCGGCGATTTCGGTGGCCGTGATCAGCTCGGCGATGACAGCCTTCAGCGAATGCTCGTCCGAGCGCAGCCGCTTCAGGCGGTTGTTGAGGAGCATGCAGTAACCGATGGTGATCAGAAGCAAAACCGCGACCAGGGCTTCGATCGCCATGCCTAGTGAGTGGTTCATTGGGCCTCCATCAACTTGTTCTGCTCGTCCGCCTTCTCGAACATCGCAAGCGTCGTCTTCGGTTTGCGCAACGGCTTGGTCACGCGGATGGCGACGCGGTCGCCGACCCGGCCCATTCGCCCTTCCGTGAGCGTCACGGTGCCACAGCGCACCGACACCAGCGCGTCGGCGCGCATGTCGAGCGGCAAGGTATCGCCGACCTTCAGCGTCATCAGCTGCTTCAACGGAATGTTGGCTTCATAGAGTACGGCATCGACGCCGATCTCGGCCTGGGCGATCTCGGTGGCGAGATGGCCTTCCCAGATCGGATCGCGGCCGAATTTTTCGCCCATGAACATCTGCAGCAGCACGCTGCGGATCGGCTCGATGGTGGCGTAAGGCAGAAGCAATTCGACGACGCCGCCGCGGTCTTCCATGTCGATGCGCAAGCGCACCAGGATCGCGGCGTTCGCCGGCCGCGAGATCGCGGCAAAGCGCGGGTTGGTCTCGAGCCGGTCGATGGTGAATCTCACGGGCGACAACGGCCGGAACGCCTGCTCGGCATCGGTGAGCACGACTTCGACCAGCTTCTTCACGAGGCTGGTCTCGATGGTCGTATAGGGCCGGCCCTCGATGCGCTGCACCGAGCTGCCGCGGCGGCCGCCGAGCAGCACGTCGATGATCGAATAGATCAGGTTGGAGTCGACGGTGGCGAGGCCGAAATTGTCCCACTCCTCGGCCTTGAACACGCTGATAACCGCCGGCAGCGCGATCGAGTTCATGTAGTCGCCGAAGCGTACCGAGGTAATGCGGTCGAGCGAGACTTCGACGTTGTCGCTGGTGAAATTGCGCAAGCTCGTCGTCATCAACCGCACCAGGCGGTCGAACACGATTTCGAGCATCGGCAGACGCTCGTAGGAGACCATCGCCGAATCGATGATGGCGCGAATGCCGCTGTTTTCGTCGAGGCTGACGTCGCCGACGGTGAAACCGAGCAGATTGTCGATTTCCTCCTGCGACAGCACGCGTTCGCCGGAATTCTTGCCGCTGCCGAAGTCACGGCTGCCGTCCTCGACCATCGCGGCCCATTGCAGGGCCATCGATTCCGTCAGTTCATTGGCGGCAGCTTCCTGTTCCGCTGCCGCGGGATCCTCGCTATCGAGCGAAGCTTCCCATTGCGCGGCTATGGCATCTTGGTCGACTGGATCGTTGCCCGCCATTGTTCTGATCCGCGCCCTTACTGAACCACGATTTCCTTGAACAACACGGCGCTGACCTTGACCGGCGCGACCGCATTGTTCACCCGCCGCGTCAGCTCCTCCTTCAGGCGGAACAGGCCGGCCGAACCGGTGAGGTCGGCGGGGCGCAGCTCGCGCATATAAGTCTGGAAGATGTCGGTGACGCGCGGCATGGTCGGCTTGATCTCTTCGATCTGCTTCTCTTCCTTGAGCTCAAGGACGACCTTCACCTTCAGATATTGCACCCGCTCGCCGGGATTGCCGGTCAGGTTGACCAGCATGTCCGGCACGTCGATGAATACCGGCGGCTTGACCTTGACGGCTTCCGCGTGCTGCTCGCCTTCATCGTGATGGCGAAAGAACAGGAAATAGGTCGCAGCACCACCGCCGAGCAGGGCGAGGACGCCGACGACCATTACCATCAGCTTGAATTTGCTCTTGGGCTGGGCGGCGACTTCGGTGGTCTCACCACCGCCGCCTTCGTTCTCGTTCTCTGCCATAGCCCTCGATCCGGTTGCTCATGATGAGCCCGTTGCCGGCCAGGCAGCCAAAATCACGCGATACAAATGCCCCCAGCGCAACACGCGCTCCTTCCCGTGAACGCTAGGTAACAATGGTTAATGGTTCCTTTCGATCGGCCCCCGACTAGGAAAAAGTTGCCGGGCAAACATGGTCAACAAGACCTTTCTGCCGCCCCCTTCAGCTCCCTCCAAACACTTAAATCCCTGAAATAACGCAATTTTCCGCGTTGGCACGGCTTTCGCTGAGAGGAATGCGAACCGCACGGCTTGGGAGAGCCAAACGGTTCGGTTTGAGCCTCGTCGAGCTGCTTGGGAGAGCGGTGAAGCCGGGCGGATGCAAGGGGAGATAGGACGGTGGAGAACGCACTTCTCGTCGGACTTTCGCGGCAGATGACTCTGGACCGGCAGTTTGATGTCGTGGCCAACAACATCGCGAACATCAACACCAACGGCTTCAAGGCCGACCACATGCTGTTCGAGGAATATCTGAACTCGAAAGCGCATGAGGACAATTTCAAGGTCTCGGACCGTCGCATTTCCTATGTGCAGGACCGCGGCACCTTCCGCGATTTCTCGGAAGGCGCGCTGGAGCAGACCAACAATCCGCTCGATGTCGCCATCAGCGGCGACGCCTTCTTCACGGTGCAGTCGGCCGGCGGCGAGCGCTACACCCGCGACGGCAATATGCAGGTCAGCCCGACCGGCCAGCTGGTCACCGCCAAGGGCGATCCGGTCATGGGCACCTCGGGCCCGATCGTGTTCCAGCCGACCGACCACGACATCACCATTTCGGCCGACGGCACCATCACGGTGCTGGAAGGCACGGCCCGCACCGATTCGATCCGCGGCAAGCTCCGCCTCGTCAGCTTCGCCGATGCGCAGAAGCTCCTGAAGCAGGGCGACAACCTCTATGCCGCCGGCGAAGGCGGCGCGCCCGCGCAGGACATCAAGTCGACGGTCCGCCAGGGCTATGTCGAGAAATCCAACGTGAGCTCGGTCGTCGAGATGAGCCGCATGATCGAGATCAACCGCACCTACGCCAACGTCGCGAACATGCTGTCGCAGGAAGCGGACTTGCACAAATCGGCGATCGAGAAGCTCGCCGACGTGCCGTCCTGAGCCTGAGCCCAAGGAGTAAATGACATGCAAGCGCTTCGTACTGCAGCGACCGGAATGGCGGCCCAGGAACTCAACGTCCAGGTCATCTCCAACAACATCGCGAACATCAACACCACGAGCTACAAGAAGCAGACCGCCGCGTTCCAGGACCTGATCTACGAGCATGTGCGCCGCGTCGGCGCCCAGGCTTCCGACCAGGGCACCATCCTGCCGGTCGGCATCGATCTCGGCGGCGGCGTCAAGACCGTCGGCACGCCGCGCACGATGACGCAAGGTACGCTGTCGATGACCGGCAACGATCTCGACGTCGCCGTCACCGGCGAGGGCTTCTTCAAGATCCAGATGCCCGACGGCACCTTCCAGTACACCCGCGACGGCACCTTCCAGATGGACAACCAGGGCCGCATCGTCACCGCGCAGGGCAACCCGGTGCAGCCGACCATCACCATCCCGAACAACGCCTCGGGCCTCACCGTCAACGCGCAGGGCCAGGTCTCGGTAACCCTGCCGGGCTCGACCGCTTCGAGCATCATCGGCCAGATCGGGCTCACGCGCTTCATCAACAAGGGCGGCCTGAACCCCGTCGGCAGCAACCAGTACACCGACACGCCTTCGTCCGGTCCGCCGCAGGACGGCACGGCGAACGCCGAAGGTTACGGCAGCATCACGCAGGGCAGCCTCGAGCAGTCCAATGTCGACGTCGTCTCGGAGATGAGCAACCTCATCACCGCGCAGCGCGCCTATGAGATGAACTCCAAGGTGATCTCGGCCGCCGACCAGATGATGCAGACCACCACCGCGCTGTTCCGCTGACGGAGCTGATGATGCTGTTCCGCCCTCTCCTGCTTGCCGCCGCGCTGATCGCGGCGATCCCGGCCCCGGCGCTGGCCGGCCCGGACGATTTGCCGGACTGGAAACCGGATGCGGCCACGATCGCGCTGCCGGCGCTGCGCGCCAGCGTCACCGTCACCAGCGACGTGGTGCGGATCGGCGACGTCATCGACAATGCCGGCACGTTCAGCCAGATCGCGATCTATCGCGCGCCCGATCTCGGCACGACGGGCACGCTGCCGACGGGCCAGGTCATATCAGCCCTTCGCGCGCACCAGGTGATCGGCGTCGACACCAAGGACATTAAGGAAGTCACGGTGACGCGGCTTGCGCGCAACGTCGATGCCAAGGACATCCAGGACGCAGTAGCGCGCGCGATCGAACACCGCGGCGGCCTCGGCGACGCGGCGAATCTTTCGCTCACCTTCGACCGCGACGTGCAGGACATGCATCTCGACGCCACCAATACCGGCGCGATGCAGCCGGTCTCCGCACGCTACGACTCGCGTAGCACGCGCTTCGACGTCACCTTCGAGATCGGCAACGACGTCAACGCCGCGCCGACCCGGCTGCGCTTCACCGGCAGCGCGATCGAGACGGTCGAGGCCGCGGTCCTGACGCGCAATGTCGAGCGCACGGATATGCTGAAATCCTCCGACATCATCGTCGAGCGGCGGCCGAAGCTGGAAATCGGCGGCGACGCCGCGGGGCGCGCCGGCGCGCTCGGCATGCAGATGCGCCACCCGATGCGCGCCGGACAGGCGCTGCGGGTCGCCGATCTCACCAAGCCCGATCTCGTGCAGAAAGACCAGGGCGTGACCCTGATCTACCAGACTGCCGGCCTCTATCTCACCACGCGCGGCAAGGCGATCGACAACGGCACCGAGGGTGATGTCGTCAACGTCATGAACCTGCAATCCAAGCGCACGGTGACCGGGGTCGTCACCGGTCGCGGCCAGGTCACGATCCAGATCGCCACGCCCCAGCCCGTCGTCATCACCGATCCCGGCGTCGCGCAGACGCCCGCCGCCACTTCTATCGCCGACAACAACCCGCAAGCCACGTCCAATCAAGTCACCAGCTCCAGCTCAGAGTAATGTAAATGTCCAGTGTCAAGTTCAGTCATGGTTGCAAGCGTGTCGCGCTTGGTGGTTCGTTGCTCGCGCTGGCCTGCGTCGCCAGCGGCTGCTCCGCGATAAACCGGCTCTCGCAGATCGGCGAGACCCCGAAGCTGACCTCGATCGACAATCCGACGACGCAGCCCGGCTACAAGCCGGTGTCGATGCCGATGCCGAAGCCGGAGACCGTGTCCTACAATCCCAATTCGCTGTGGCGGAACGGCTCGCGCTCCTTCTTCAAGGACCAGCGCGCGCACCAGATCGGCGACCTGCTGACCGTGACCGTGAACATCACCGACCAGGCCAACTTCGCCAACGAGACCCAGCGCAACCTCACCGGCTCGGAAAACTCCGCCATCACCGACTTCCTCGGCGCTAAGGCGCTGAGCCCTCAGGCGCAGAAGTTCCTGCCAGGCAGCCTCCTGACGGCGAACGGGTCATCGCAATATGACGGCAAGGGCACGATCCAGCGCCAGGAAAGCCTGACGACCAACATCGCCGCGGTCGTGACCCAGGTGCTGCCGAACGGCAATCTCGTGGTCGAGGGCAAGCAGGAAATCCGGGTCAACGCCGAGATGCGCGAACTGATCGTCGCCGGCATCGTGCGCCCGGAGGACATCCAGAGTGACAACACCATCGATTCCTCCAAGATCGCGCAAGGCCGTATCTCCTACGGCGGCCGCGGCCAGATCACGGACATTCAGCAGCCGCGCTACGGCCAGCAGGTGATGGACGTGCTGCTGCCGTTCTGAGGATGAGCTTGAGCTGATGAAAACGGGAAACAGATCGAGCTAAAGGAACAAGAACATTCCCTCCCCTGAAAGGGGAGGGTCAGGGAGGGGTCTAGCCAGGCATTTCGCTCTCTCCCTCATGAGCTCCCACACTGCATTGCGAACCTAGGCGCAATGAAGTGTACCAACGCGGCCTCCGGTAGCTCCCCTGCCGGAGGCCGTCGTGTTTTCGACGCGCGGCGTCCGTTTCAACAACCGCGGCAGATGCCCTTCAGCTTGGCCGCTGTTCTGGCCTCTTCAGCGATGAACGGGTCCTGGTACGCCGCGCGCGACGCGTCGCCTTCGACCGCCGCGGGCTTCTTCGTTTTCGGGGGAGATGCCGCGTCGTAACAAGCGAGCCGCTCGCTCGTGCGCTCGATCGCGCTGCAATCCGGTCCGGCCGCAAGAGCGCTTTGCGCGAATGTGCAGAGCGCCAATACTGCGAGAATTTTCCTCATCTCATCTTCGGGGCCTTGGTAGCGGGGATCCGCTTCCATCAAAGTCCCCCCGGCAAATCGCTAGCATTTTCGGTATTTGCGGCAAAGACGGCCTAGTATCCAAGGACCAGCGCGCCCGTTTGGCCTCTCAGCCTTAGTCGGCTTAGCAGCCAATAGCTGACGTTCTCCCCAGTTGGATCGATGTCCGCTAAGGGCCTTGGCCGTGTAGCCAGGGCCAGGTGCGGACATTCTTTGCACCGAGTCTTAGCGTCGAATATTTCGCTCCCCAACGATATCATTCGCGAAGGCGACGACGAAGTCGGCCCCCTTCGGTCAAACTTTATTGAATTGCGCGTTGCTTGGCTAACGCCTCGCGTTTAGCGTGTATTCAGTGAAGGCATTTCCATTTTTCATGGATGACCGAACGTGAACCTCGCGAACGTTGTTGTCGCTGCTTGTAAGGCCGCTATTGGCGGGTCGCTGTTAACAAAGAGAGTTTGTTTACTCGGTCTCCTCGCGACGTATCTGGGGGCGTTTGTGACGCCGGCCTGCGCCGATGACAACTGGATCGTCACCCGGATGGACGGCGCCATCCGGCCGGAGGTGACTTGGGAACAAGTCAAGTCGCAAATGCTAACCGCGTTCTATCAGAGTAATCCTGACGAACGCGGCGTTAGCGCTCAAGGGATTGATGACCTTCGCAAAATCGCAATAGCGCAGCGGCGATCGCAAGCTATCGCGCAGATCCTGAACTACGACCTCGATGGCGACGGCAAGGTCACGAAAGAGGAGATCATCGCGGTAATGCAGCCCCGCGCGCGTCAAATGATCCAGGCTCACGGTGTACAGCTCGAGCCGACGCCTGAGCAGGTTCGCATACAGCTCGATAAGCTTGTCAACGATTTGCTCAAACTAGATGCCGACCATGACGGCGTCATCAGCGCCGCCGAGATCCAGCAAGAGGGAACAAGACAGGCGGAGCAGATGAATATCGCCTGGCAGCGAGGTCCCGCGCGATTTGTCCCCTTGGCGCTCGATGCGAATGGAGACGGCGTGGTTTCCCTAGCAGAATACGAGGCAGCTGTTCGGAGATATTTCGATGCGATCGATCAAAATCGCGACGGTCGCATTTCGGCAAGTGAGGCCAAAGACGCCAACAAGCGTTCCAACGACGCTCCGCAAGCGATACAGCGCGCGAGGGAAGCCGAAGTCCGTAGGCAGCGGCTCGAAGCAGCGGTGGCCGACTGCAATGTACCCAGCGCGCCGCGCGACGTTCGTTTCGTATTTGTCGGGGGTGGGGAAGGTCGAGCGCTGTCGAATGCGTGGATCGGGAGCGAGGACCGGGTAACCCATGTTGTGACCGTCGAAGTCAATCCCGGGCCGGAACCGCTCTACTTGGCCTTGGCTAGCGAGGGAGCGACGATCTGGGATGTCAGAGGTGCGACCGAATTGTCGGCCTCGTCGCGCATGCCAACACAGCTGCCGAAAGATCAGGTGACAGTCGTGGCTTCGACGAACGCCGCGGCCAGCCGCTCGTTGGCGTGATGGGGGTGCCGCGCGACAAGATTCATTTTACCGCGTACACAGGCTGTCTGGTGCCGCCGACGAAGCACACTTTGGAGGACGGCAGCGCGCAGGAAGCCGCCGCGCTGCTGCTCGGACGCCCCGCGGATGAGATCGACGGCAAAGTTAGCGTGGGGACATTCACCGTGCCGGCAATACAGCATCTCCCGGATCGGCCGGTTCGCAATGCGATCCCACTGCCGAAGGAAGGGCTCGGCGAATTGCTGTGGCGCAATGTTCTGGGGGATTACCCGGAGGGGGTTGCACAAATCGACGTTGGATCGGTCGTCTCGCCTCTACCGGTGAAGAGCTATTCAATCTTACCTGGGAACGCCGGACTCGCAGAATTGGTCGACGCGGGGGCACTGATAATTACCGGCACGTCGCGGGGAATCAGGATCAATTTTGGCGACTATCAACCGTTCACGGACCCGGATAAATTCAAGATTACCAAAAAGCTCAGAATGCCAGCCGGCGTATCGGGAAGCTTCGTATTGGCAGATCAAGTGCCGCCTCCTGACGGCGACTTGAGTGGCGTCTGCGTCTCGTCAGAGCGCGACAAGAAGCCAATCGAGGGCTCTCGCACAAACTGCAATTGATTCGATCGTCTGCCACTGTCGCTCTGACGTAATTTGTCCTGTCATCTTTGCGCGAAAAACGGTTAGCGCAGAGGCTAACTTCCGCAATAGGTCAAAATGCCAAGAACTCATTGGGAGCAAATCTCGTCGGCTATGCCACAATAGCAGACCTCAAGGAGACACGCCGCTACCAAGTCGTCGGCGTGTCGGAGCGGCGTTGGCGCGCCGGTAAGCAATTCTACGTAGGCCTAGACTCACCGATTGCCTGATAAAGGCTGATCGAGCCCAGTATGATCGGCGGAATTCCCATGAGCGTCCAACCTAAGGGCGATCCCGACGCCATGGTGTAGCCTACGATCCAAACGCCAAAGGCAGCTATTCCTGCTGAAATCAACAACGAGAGCGCTCTATCCATATGCGTCCCTTTCCAAGGTTTCGCTCAGCAGGAAAGAGGCCGCCAACTGAAGTGGCCTCATCTAAAACAGATCGGCAACTTGGAGACGGTCCGCGCTAAACGCACGAGAGCCGCCGGGATGTCCCGAACGGCTCGCGCGTTGCGTAGCGATGTGGTGCGACGCGCAGCGTCGCGTGGTGGAACGTTGCGATGCGCCGAGGCGCGCCGCGTTGCCTACCGTGATGTCGATAAGTCCTACGCATCCTATCGACTAAGCTGACATGGCTGGTCGCGAGGCAAGTTCAAGACAGCGCTGCTGTCATAAGTCGTCTTCTCTTTCGAATCGTGCCCGAAAAGGACGCTCCTGCTGGATCGCCGCACCACTATCGGTGGAATTGCTTCCCCACGAGAAAGTGTTGCGAGAGAAGGGTCTGACGTGATTCAACAACTCATGGCTGTGCGTTTTATGACGACGGTCATCGAGGCCATCGCTCTCGCCCAATGTCCGGTAATGGGGTCAAAGCCGGAAGAACACGATCTGAGCAAACGACCTCCGGTCTATCCCGGCAAACGGACATTCTTAGGCTTCGTCGGCATGTCTCAAAGGTGCCAATAGCCGGAAAATCACAGTATTCACGCGACCGCCGCGACTGAGCCAAGCGGCACATCCAACGAGTCGATGAATCCACCCGGTTCGTAGGCGAGTTGCACCTGACCGGTCAATTGTTGGCCGAGAGAGCCCATCATTCGCGTGCCGAAGCTTCGCCTTGTTGGAGGCTCGACCGCCGGACCTCCCCTTTCCGTCCAAACAAGGCGGAGCCTCTGCTTCAGCTCGTCTATCGTCCATGCGATTTCTACGCGGCCTGTGGGGACGGACAGAGCTCCAAATTTGGTAGTATTGGCGCACAGCTCGTTGAACGTCATCGCAAGTGCGATGACGGCTACGGAGGTAATCCTGATATGAGCGCCGTATCAAAATTATGGATTATAGGACGTGAGATTGATGCGTCCACGACGGGAGAACGCGACGGCGACGCGTGACGTAATGGACCCGCAGGCCAGCGCTCACTCTACTTGAGAAACTCCAGTTATCGTCAATATCGCGGGCGGAAGCCCTTGTGTCCCAGTGGCACGGTCTTATGTTCAGAGTGGCTAGCACTCGTCCATTGCGACTGCCAATCCAGAAATAATCAAAAAAGCCAAGGAGGATCGCATGCAATTCCGTCCGCTCCACGACCGCGTCGTGGTCAAGCGCATCGACGCCGAAGAGAAGACCGCTGGCGGCATCATCATTCCCGACACTGCCAAGGAAAAGCCCTCCCAGGGCGAAGTCATCGCCGTCGGCCCCGGTGGCCGCGACGAGGCCGGCAAGCTGATCCCGATCGACATCCAGGTGGGCGACCGCGTGCTGTTCGGCAAGTGGTCGGGCACCGAGGTCAAGATCGACGGCCAGGAGCTGCTGATCATGAAAGAGAGCGACATCATGGGCGTTCTCACCGACGTTCCCGCCTCCAAGAAGAAGGCCGCTTAGGCGGCGGCAAGTCTTCCTCATCCTGAGGAACCGGCGCAGCCGGCGCCTCGAAGGATGCGGCCGCAAGCTAAAATCTCATCCCTCAAGAACTCGCGCGGTTGCGCGGCGCTTGGGACTGGGACAGTGGAAAACGGAGATCATTATGTCAGCCAAGGAAGTCAAATTCGGCGTCGACGCCCGCGATCGCATGCTGCGCGGTGTCGACATCCTCAACAACGCCGTAAAGGTCACCCTCGGCCCGAAGGGCCGCAATGTGGTGCTCGACAAATCGTTCGGCGCTCCCCGCATCACCAAGGACGGCGTTACCGTCGCCAAGGAGATCGAGCTCGACGACAAGTTCGAGAACATGGGCGCCCAGATGGTGCGCGAGGTCGCCTCTAAGGCGGCGGACGCGGCCGGCGACGGCACCACCACCGCGACCGTGCTGGCGGCTGCGATCGTCCGTGAAGGCGCCAAGTCGGTTGCCGCCGGCATGAATCCGATGGATCTGAAGCGCGGTATCGACCTGGCGGTAGACGCCGTGGTCGCCGACCTCGTCAAAAACTCCAAGAAAGTCACCTCGAACGAGGAGATCGCCCAGGTCGGCACCATTTCCTCCAACGGCGACGTGGAAATCGGAAAGTTCCTCGCCGACGCCATGAAGAAGGTCGGCAATGAGGGCGTGATCACGGTCGAGGAAGCCAAGTCGCTCGAGACCGAACTCGAGGTCGTCGAAGGCATGCAGTTTGACCGCGGCTACATCTCGCCATACTTCGTCACCAACGCCGACAAGATGCGCGTTGAAATGGAAGATGCCTACGTCCTCATTAACGAGAAGAAGCTATCTCAGTTGAATGAATTGCTTCCGCTGCTGGAAGCCGTAGTGCAAAGCGGCAAGCCACTTGTAATTATCGCGGAAGACGTCGAAGGCGAAGCTCTCGCCACCCTCGTCGTTAACCGTCTGCGTGGCGGTCTGAAGGTCGCCGCCGTCAAGGCGCCGGGCTTCGGCGATCGCCGCAAGGCCATGCTGCAGGACATCGCGATCCTGACCGGTGGCCAGGCCATCTCGGAAGACCTCGGCATCAAGATGGAGAACGTCACGCTCGCCATGCTCGGTCGCGCCAAGAGGGTGATGATCGACAAGGAGAACACCACCATCATCAGCGGCGCCGGCAAGAAGGCTGACATCGAGGCGCGCGTGCAGCAGATCAAGGCGCAGATCGAGGAGACCACCTCGGACTACGACCGCGAGAAGCTACAGGAACGTCTGGCCAAGCTCGCGGGCGGCGTCGCGGTGATCCGCGTCGGTGGCGCGACTGAGGTCGAGGTGAGGGAGCGCAAGGATCGCGTTGATGACGCGATGCATGCGACCCGTGCGGCGGTCGAGGAAGGCATCGTGCCGGGCGGCGGCGTCGCCCTGCTCCGGGCCTCCGAACATCTCAAGGGTCTGCGCACCAAGAACGACGACCAGAAGACCGGCGTCGAGATCGTGCGCAAGGCGCTGTCGGCGCCGGCCCGCCAGATCGCGATCAACGCCGGTGAGGACGGCTCCGTGATCGTCGGCAAGATCCTGGAGAAGGACCAGTACTCCTACGGCTTCGACTCTCAGACCGGTGAGTACGGCAATCTCGTCACCAAGGGCATCATCGACCCGACCAAGGTGGTTCGCATCGCGATCCAGAACGCGGCTTCCGTCGCGGCGCTGTTGATTACCACCGAAGCCATGGTGGCCGAAGTACCGAAGAAGAACGCAGGCGCCGGCGGCGGTATGCCCCCGGGCGGCGGCATGGGCGGCATGGATTTCTAACTCCAACCCATTCAGTGCTTAAAAGAAAAAGAAAGGCCCGGCAGGGATGCCGGGCCTTTCTATCGTCGATGACGACAACGGCGTGGCGATGACAAGGTCTCAGGGAGCAAGCTAAAATGTGAACACGCCGATTTTCAAGGATGGCGCGACAATGCGGACTGGACCATCAAGAAATGTGCGTGAAATCCCGGCGAGCAAGTGCGCCCCCCTGCAACGCGATAGCCAAGCTCACTAGCTCAACGAAGTACGGACCTTACTGGCGGCATCATAGATTTCGATCTGGAGCCTCGGATAAGCCGACTTCAGCTCCCGACCCGATGCTTCAGCGGCCTCGACTGTGTCGAACTCTGCCTTGAAGTGGCCGTCGACGATCGTTGCGAACCCTTCGGTCGGAGGCCGGTCGGCTCGTATTGCCTTCTTCGGCTCTGGCCCGTCGATTAAGAGAACGGGTTTTTTCATTCTTGTTCCTTCACGGTCACCAGTATCACACTCGCTAAAGATCGATGCAGCCAGAACCATGATCGGCAGGTGCACCAGCAATCATCAATACCCCGAAAGTCATTCTCATCTAATTTCGCTTGCGGGTGAGATCACTTCCTCGCCTCTTATGGCACGGTCCAGCGCATCGATCAGCGCTTGAATCTCGGTGAACTTGCTGCGTGCTCGCTCGGCCTTGTCGCGATCAAAGGGAGCCGCCAGTACCTTCGCGTGCGCGTCCCTATCCTCGATCATGCGCTCGCGGGCCCTTTTCAGGGTTTCGAGTCGTTCACTCATTTAAGTGCCTCTATTCGTGGCGCATCACCACCGGAATCTCACTCAAAGGCGGAAGGAAACTTGCCGATGCGGAAGATGACCGTAGGCTCGTCATCATAGTCGCCCATTTCCGGATCCCCGGTGGATGAGAAGGCAACGACGCCGAGCTTGCTCGGCGCCAGTCGCTCCGCCGTTCGGACGGCCGCTGTTGCCGATTTACAGGGTATGGGAGCATCGGCCTTGAGATTGCTGCCTCGGCCGGCGTTGAATGACTGGACGAAATAGATTGTTTCGCGGGCCATCATCTCTCCTTGCATCATTGGTCGCATGCACTTGCATATCGCGCCGTGCCTTCGCGGAGATCGCAATCAGGCCCGCATCGCTTGCATCAGCGCCGAGATATTGACGGCCGCAAAATTGGAGTAAGTATCTGACACCGCGTATGGCAAAATGATCTGGTCGTTGTGCCTCATGGCGCCGCACGTATAGACGACATTGGGGACGTATCCCTCGCGCTCGGACGGTTCGGGCCGCAACAACGGTTCGCTTGAGCGCGCCAGCACTTTGGAGGGATCGCGCTTGTCGAGCAGCGCCGCGCCGATCGAATACTTCCGGACCGGCCCGACACCGTGCGTGAGCAGCAGCCAGCCTTCGTCCAGTTCGATCGGCGATCCGCAGTTGCCAATCTGTACGAACTCCCACGGAAATCGCGGCTTCAGGATCGCCTGACCGCCTTCCCACCTGTACAGGTCGTCCGAATAGACGAGATAGAGATTCTCATTGTCCTGTCGCGCGATCATCGCGTACTTGCCGTCGATCCTGCGCGGGAACAGTGCCATGCCCTTGTTGCGCGCGGCGGCGCCGTGGAGGGGCGACATCCGGAAAGACAGGAAATCGCTGGTCTCCATCAATTCAGACCGGATCGCCGTGCCCCTGTAGGCGGTATAGGTCGCGTAATAGGTCGTCCGGCCACCATCGCTGAACTCGACGAAGCGGGCATCTTCGATGCCATGCGATTGGGACTCCGTCACCGGAAAGATGACGCGTTCGCTGATGTCCTGCTCCGCCTTGAAGGCGACCTCGACCTCGTCGCCGATCGGTCCCGGTATCGAATACCCGACCCGGGGGCTTGAAGCGAGCCTGGCCGTCGGATCGACGGCAATGCTGCCATCGGCCGCGACGGTGCCGGCGCGAAACGTCAGCGACGACACGTGCCCTTCGCCAACGGCCCGCAAACTGAGGACAAAGCGCAGGCTTCCGGCCGGAATCCCCGACTGGTCGGGGTGCGGTACGATGCTCGGATTGAACAGGGCCGACGCTTCGAACGAATACTCGTTCAAGAAATAGGCACCGATGAGCTGGCGCTGGGTTTCGGAAAAACTGCCGTGCGCCGCGAAAGCCTCCTCCATCTCGTCGGCCCGAAGCTCGAACGTCTCCAGCAGGTTGCGATGCCGGCCCTGGAAGTTTTGCAGCACATCCTCGAGCTGGCTGGCCGCAGCCTTCGTATCAAGCGCGAGAACGCGTTCGACGATATGGTTGGCGCGTGCCCTGTCGGTCGGGTTGAGATCACGCGGCTCCGTCGCCGGCTTGAACGGGCGTACAATGACGCGTGCGGGGTCGGGTCGCAAATAAAGCGCCTGTCTATGCAGAAATGTGGCGTGCAACGGCGTGCCCTCGGTTGGTCGGAACGGGCATTAAATCAAGCGCCAACGGCGTGAATCGCCACGGGACTTGTCAGGCTGACATTGATGCGAGCTTGCTGACGAATCTCGGCAAGACCCAACAGATAGCACACAACAGACTCGCCTCCCCGATTTTCGTTGGCGCGATCGGGATGCAGTCCGTCCCGGCAACTGCCGGTCGTGACATCGACGAGCGCGAGCGAAAGGTCGTTGCTGCCGAGAAACCAGGCGAAGACGTTGGCTGCGATGGACTTCCATTCGGCATCGCCGTCCGCGCGCCATGCCGTCAGGCAGGCGGCAATCGTCGCCGTCGCTTCCACCGGCTGCTGATCGAAAGTGCGAGGAGATTTCCGGAGTTCGCCGAAACTGGCCGTGCCGACCGGCCGGAAATGACCCGTCGATGCCGTTTGCTGCGTCATCAGCCAACGCAGCGATCTCAGGCCGGCATCGACATAGCCCGGTGTTTGCGTTGCCATGCCTGTCACGATCAAGGCCTGCGGCAGTCGCGCGTTGTCATAGGCGAGGCCTTCCTCGAACCACTTCCAGTCCGGCGTCTCGACCGAGGCGAGGCTCAACATCAATCTGTCGGCGAGCGCACGACGAATGTCGCGGGCTTGACGATCATCGGGGGCCGCAGCGCAATAAGCATCGAGACCCAGCAGCGTAAACGCCGACGCGCGGGGCGAATGAAAGGTTTTCACGATCGGCAGTGCAGAAGCGAACAAGGCGGCCGCCCATCGACGCCGTGACGGACTGGCATCCTTGCGCGCGCATTCGCCTAACGCCCACAGCGTCCGTCCGTGGCTGTCTTCGGAGCCTTTGTCTTCAAGCCAGGTCCGATTGAAGCCCATGAAGTTGCGGAATCGCCCGGTGTCCGGGTTCCACGCATGCTGCACAAAGGCGGCAAATCGCGCGGTCAGCGCATCCGCAAAGGGCTGCTCGCCCGGTCCGTTGAGGGCGCAGGCCAATAACAGCGCGCGGGCGTTGTCGTCCACGCAATAGCCATGCGAGCGATCCGGCACCGAATACACGGCGTGCTGGAACAGACCGGTGTCATCGCACATCGACAGAAAATGACCGGTTTGCATGGCCGGCACCGCGGGGCCGTGCGGCACGATCGTGTCCGGCTCGGTGCGAGCGATGACCTTCAGCCAATGTCCTTGCCGCGCATTCTCAAAGACAGCCAAATAGCGTTCCGCGGTGCGCTCCCATGTCATCGATCGGCTGGCCGCGTAGGCCCGCTCGCGCATCGCTTGCCGGCGAGGATCGTCGGTCAGCAATTGCGCAATTTCGGTGCCGATCGCTGCCACATCGCCAAAGGGAACCAGAACGCCGCGTCCGTCGGCCAGCAATTCGCGCGCGTGCCAATAGGGCGTCGACACCACTGGTTTTCCCAGGCCGAAGCTGTAGGCCAGCGTGCCGGACGTCATCTGCGCTTCGTTGAGATAGGGCGTGACATACACGTCGCACATCGAAATGAATTCGAGCAGCGTGGACTGGTCGACGAACTTGTCGAGGAATACGACGTGCTTCTCGATGCCGAGTTGCTGCACGCGCGTCAGCAGGCTCTGCCGATAGGCTTCACCCTGATCCCGAACCAGATTGGGATGGGTCGCACCGAGCACCACATAGACCGCGTCGGGGCGTCGTTTCAGGATCGAGGGCATGGCGTCGATCATGACCTCGATGCCCTTGCCGGGGGACAGCAGGCCGAATGTCAGAATGACGGAACGGCCGCTGAATCCGAGCTTGGCCTTTGCCACGTCCGGCTCAACAAACGGAAAGTCGGGAATGCCATGGGCGATGACTTCGATTTTTTCGTCCGGCACGTGATAGACGCCGCGCAGCAGCTCGCGTCCCTTGTTGGCCATCACGATGATCCTCGAGGACCCTTCGACGATGCGTTCCATCACCGCGCGTTGACCCACGGTCGGCTTGGCGAGCACCGTGTGCAGCGTCGTCACGACGGGCATGGTGAGGCGCGATAGCAGCTCGAGGATGCTGGCGCCCGCCTCTCCGCCAAAAATTCCGAACTCGTGCTGCAGACAAGCGATATCGAAACGGCCGGCGTTCAGAAAGTCCGCCGCACGAACATAGTCCTCGATCGCATCATCCTTGACATCGAAGGCGACGGAAGCGGGATAGCTATAGGCCTGACCGTGGTCGGTCATCGCCACGATACAGGTTTCGAGATTCGGCCGTGACCTCGAGATCGCGCGTTGCAGGTCGGTCGTAAATGTTGCGATTCCACAGCGGCGCGGCAGCGAGTTGCCGATCACCGCGATCCTGCGGAGCGGCGTCACGTTCGCGCCTCAGCAAGGTCCGTCAGTGCCGGAGCGGCAGTGGCGGCGGCGCGTTGTGGAACAGCATTGGCCGATGCCTCGCCGAGCCGCTGCAACAGCGAACCGATCGGCGCGGTTGCCGGATAGGCGACGAGCGCGGTCAACCCATTGACGCCGACTTCGATGCTGGTGCGGCCGCCGGCGACGAAGACCGCTTGTCCTATCGATGCCGCAGCCAGTCCGATCGCGGCGTGGCCGTCGAGAACAAGAACCCAGGTCTCCGCTTCGGCGAGCAACGCCCAGCTTGAGCCCTCGGGCAGGTCAAGTCGCTCGAGAACGAAATATCGGCTGGCGACAAGAACCGTCCGCTCACCCGTCAGGCGGGTCGGCTTTTGCGCAGGTCGAAGCGGCCACGCGTTGGCCACCGCCACGCCATCGTCTTCGTGCAATTCGCGCTGACTGCCATAATCGAACAGGCGGAATGTGGTGTCGCTGCGCTGTTGAATTTCGGCCAGCACGATGCCGGCACCGAGAGCGTGGATCGTGCCGGCCGGGATGAAGATGACATCGCCTTTCTCGACCAGACGCCATCGAACCAGTTCGACGATCGAGCCGTTATGGATCGACGCGCGCAATTCCTGCGGCGTTACCCGGCGCTCCAATCCAACGCCGATCCGTGAGCCCGGTTCTGCCGAGATGATGTACCAGGCCTCGCTCTTGCCGTTCGGCATTCCCATCGCCCGCGCGTAAGTATCATCCGGATGGACCTGGATCGACAATGGCTTGCTGGTGAACAGCAACTTGAGCAGCAAGGCAGGAATTGGAGCGTTGTCGTCGGCCCGCTCGAACCACAGCTCTCCCACGGCATCAACCGTACCGTCGATGCCGCTCCAGGGCTGCAGATCGCCAACCCCCCACGGCTTGCGAACGGCTCGTACGGAGGCGTGTTCGACAGGCATATTTCTCCTGACCCAAGAAACGCACAAGGGCGCGCCAGACGCGCACGTCCAAGCGACGTGCCGCCAGTCGATGTGGTTCATAGGATTGATGAGGCTAAGGCGTCGCGTTCCGGGACACGCCTTATTGCAAAGAACAGCTTACGCTAGTTTTGTATGTGGATACTGCGGCAGCCAATATCAACCTCTCCGAGGTGCGTGCCGTCGATATAGTCGATATATCGGAAAAGATCGCTTTACGTTGGAAAAGATCGATTTCTCGCACAGACGTGCCATGAACGCGGACCGACCCTCTTTCCGACCGGCGTCGAGGCGTGGGGCAGCCAATCACAGCATCAGGGTTCAGAAGGATAGGCTCACGGCTTTCATAGAATCGTATCGCGATCGAACAACTGGTTTGTGCTCGATCCGTCGCCATGATCCTCAATAATGCGGAGTTGCTTGCCACCGTCGACAATCTCGAAGAAGACTTTTTCGTCTTTCGGATTATCGCGCCAGCGTCCGGGCTCACTGGCCCACAGGACGCGATTGCCGTCTATCCGGCATCTATAGGTCCAGACAAAATTGTCGATGGGCCGGACGTAAGTCAGGAACAACACGTCCCCGTCGGTCAGAGTTACCTGGATCGTCTTCGGATCGCGCCCCATAATCGACGCTATTGCCGTTCGGCAAATCGCCTCGACCTCGAAGGCTGGCGCACCCGACGCCCGCGACATGCTTGCGAATAACATCGCAAACGTAATCAACCGAAGAATGAAAAGCATGGGGTAGCTCCGCTTCACCGCCTGCAGGTCGTCCAAGGCAATTGTTCCAATTTATGAAGTAGTGAAATTCAGGAAAGCACCTTTATTCACCCGATGAACGAATTAAGATTCGCCGGCGCTGTTGGCTATCGTGCGCATGCGAGTGATTTGCCCGACGGGCAAATCACCTCCCTACCCCAAAATCCGCCTGTCCAGCCCTCTCGCTAAAAATATTTCGCTTTTCCAGAAACCCGATTCAGTGCCATTGATACCTCGTCCTTAACCCGCCAAGGGGCGCTCGCGCGATCGCCACGGACGTTGGGTTTGGGATGCGATGGACGTTTTCGGGCCGCGAGGCGAGCGGCGTGGAAGCGGACGGTGAAGGCGTGTGGTCCTGATTCCCCGACGCTGGAATCAAGCTTGCCGGTGATCGGCGGGCGACGGGGGCTATCAAGCCCGGTACCCCGGGGAGAGCGCGCTATAAACCGTAAACCGTCGTGCAGGGAATGCCGGATGATCTCGGCCTACCTGTGGTGACTTGCTTGCGTGCTTTTCTTCCATTGCACGCAAGGCTGCGGGTGCGGTCGAGCGCCCGGCATTCCCTGCGCCCTCTTATAAGGGGGGTGATCGAGCAACCCGGACCACCTGCCGCGGGAACGACGGGCTATGCCCGCTTGAACCTGAGCGCGCCCGCCGGCCACAGAAGGCCATCAGGGGATCCAATGCCCATGCGAATCTTTTTGAAGACGACCGCGAGCGCCTGCCTCATCGTGGCAACCGCCGCCCTCGCCTCGCCGGCCAGCGCCGACCCCATGTCTTGCGACAGCGCGGAGGCGCGGGATGTCATCATCAAGACGCTGCCACTGGCCGGGAGATGAGCACCCGATCGATGTCACCTTCAGGACCAGCGCCGAGGGCGTCAAACTCCCCGCTTATCTCCTCGCGCAATATCCGGAGGAGATGGACATCATCCTGCAATACCAGTTCGAGCGGATGGTGGTGCGGGACGACCGCATCGCGGTCGACCTCTGGTTCAAGGGACGGCGGGAGCGGCTGGTGATTCCCTTGGCGGCCATCACCGGCTTCTTCGACCAGTCGGTCGCCAAGTGCCGCGGCGGCTAGTCGAAGCTCGCCTCCACCTTGCCGAGCCCATCCAGCTCCATCACGACATGGTCGCCCGGCTTCAGCCACACCGTCTTGACCAGGCTTCCCGTCAGCACGATCTGGCCCTTGTGCAGGCCCCGGCCCTCTTCCGCCAGATGATTGGCGAGCCAGGCGAGCGCGTTATGGGGATGGCCGAGCACGTCGGCACCGGTGCCGCGACCGGCCTCCTCGCCATTGATCAGCGCTCGGCCATTGACCGAGAGCAGATCGGGCACGGTGTTGCGTGCGCGAGGCGCGCCGAGCACGCAAGCAGCGGCGAAGAAATCATCGGCCACCAAGGTCGGCGCACCGAGCGTCTCCCATTGCTCATAACGGTCGTCGACGATCTCGATCGCCGGCAGATAGGCCTCGATCGCCTCCATCACCCATTCGGCGGTGAACGGCTCCTCCGAAGGCGCGAGATCGCGCGCGAGCCGGACCGCAATCTCGCATTCGACGCCGACGCGCACGAAATCGGCTGCGCGCAGCCGGACGCCGCTGTCATAGACGCCGCGCGCAAACACGCCGCCACCGCATGGATGTGGGATGTCGAGATATTCCTGCATCACCTTGCTGGTGCAGCCGATCTTGTAGCCAACCAGGGCACCCGTGTTCGGCAGAAGCAGGTCATGCAGGGCGTGCTGGACGCGATAGCCCTCCGCCTCGTCCTGCGGCGCGACCTCAGGCGGCAACGCCTTCAGCGCGGCGCGATTGCGGCGCGAGGTTGCGATGATCTGGGCGGCTTGAAGAATTTGGTCCATCTGCGAAGGCCGTCGCCTGGGCTACTCATCTTCGCCCACAACATCAGCTCATGCGGAATCATTGATTCAAAAGGTGCCGCGAGCAAGTTGATTTCAAACGGAAATCGGACCGCACTTCAAGCGGAGAACGATTCCCCCGAAGGACTATTCGTCGCGGTAGACCTTCTCGCGCTTCTCATGGCGCTCCTGCGCCTCGACCGACAGGGTCGCGATCGGGCGGGCCTCGAGGCGCTTCAGCGAGATCGGCTCGCCGGTCTCCTCGCAATAGCCGTAGGTGTTGTCCTCGATGCGCTGCAGCGCGGCGTCGATCTTGGAGATCAGCTTGCGCTGGCGGTCGCGGGCGCGAAGCTCGATGGCGCGGTCGGTCTCGGAAGAAGCCCGATCGGCGAGATCGGGGTGGTTCACGTTCTCCTCCTGCAGGGTCTGCAGGGTGAGCTTCGACTCCTTGAGGATCTCGTCCTTCCAGTTCAGGAGCTTGACGCGAAAATATTCGCGCTGACGCTCGTTCATGAACGGCTCTTTTTCGGAAGGTCGGTAGTTCTTCAGTTTTTCCAAGGTCAACCCATTTGTACGCACTGGCGCCGCGCCTTTGCGGCGGCGAGCGGCCGGAACAGGTCCCCCGCGCGCGCGCCTTATATAGCGGCGCCTTGTGACAGACAATATCGGTCCCCCCTAAAAGGCGACCCTCCTCAAAGCCTTACACAGGCAGGTTTATCCATTCTTAGCGGGGGCGGTTCCATCCCCTCAATAGCCGACCGTGAACCGGGCCCTGGGGTGTGCCGGCCGCTCGATCTCGTCGGCGAGTGCAACTGCGAAATCCTCGAAGGAAATCGAGCTTTTCCCGTCGGAAGCGGTCAAAAGCTGGTCGGTACCGAGCCGGAACTTGCCGGTCCGCTCGCCCTCGATGAACAGGGCCGAAGGCGACAGGAAGGTCCAGTTGAGGTCCTTTTGCAGCCGCAAAAGGTCGAGGAAGGCAGCCCCCTTCTCCGCTTCCGCCTTGTATTGCGCGGGGAAACCGGGGGTCGTCACCAGGCGGACGCCGGGGGCGACTTCGAGGCTGCCGGCCCCGCCGACCACGAGGTAGCAGCCAACCTTCGAATCACGGGCAGCGCCGATCAGCTTGTCGGGATCGCTGGCCGTGAAGTGGACGGAGGAGACCGCCGCGTCATGGCCGGACCAGAGCCGGGCGAGCCCCACCTGGTCGAGCACGTCGCCCTTGACCGCCGTGACGCCCGCGAGGCGTTCGATCTGGTCGGGATTGCGGGCAATGGCGGTAACGTGGTGGCCGCGGCGGGCGAGCTCGGCGGTGATGCGCGAGCCGGCCCGGCCCGAGGCGCCGGCGATGGCGATCTTCATGGAATTCTCCTCTTTTTGGTTTTTGGTGCGGTATCTACAAGTGACTAGATATCCAAAAGAGGCTAAGTGTGAAGAACGCACTTTGAACTCACCTGATTACCCCGGGGTGACCACCAGAGGAGGGCCAACATGAAACCCAACGCCTATGCGGCCAACTGCCCGACGCGCCAGATCCTCGACCGGGTCGGCGACAAATGGGCCGTGCTGATCCTGCTGCTGCTGCGCGACGAGCCGATGCGTTTCAACGCGTTACGCCGTGCGATTGAAGGCATCTCTCAGAAGATGCTGGCGCAGGTGTTGCGCAGCCTGGAGCGCGACGGCCTGATCAAGCGGCGCGTCATCGCGACCGTTCCTGTGACGGTGGAATATTCGATCCTGCCACTCGGCTCGACACTGGCGGCCGCCGTGGATCCGCTCCGCGATTGGGCCGAACGCAATCTGAAGGAAGTGCTCGCCGCGCAACGCCGCTACGATGCCCAGCGGAAACCGCTGGCGGCGTGAATTGAAAGGAAACTAGAACTGCCCGGCCTTGGCGAGCTCGACTTCGACCCGCAGTTCAATCTCGGACAGCACGGCGTCGAGCCCGGGATCGCCGGAGGAGGATTTCAGATTGGCGGCAGCATCCCGGAGCCGCAGCACGGTGGCCTTGTCGAGATTACCCGACAGCAGCTTGAGTTTGAGGTCGTCGAGCACGTCCAGCGCACTCTTGCCGCGCACGAACGACCGCTTGCGCCGCTCGGTCGGGTCTTCCTCGATGCCCTGCAGCGCGATCAGCGCGTCGAGATTGGCAGTGGCCTTCGGCGCGATAGTGGCGCGGGTCTCGGAGGTCGTGCCGACATCTTCCGGCAGCGAGAAGCCGGACGAGGAGGTCCGCTTGGTGCTCGAAGCCGGCGTCCCCAACGTGGTGCCGTTCGGTCCGTAGATGCGCATGGTCTGATTCCGCGAGGTGCTGGCGCGAGCTTCGCCCTTTTATGGTTAACGGGGCGTAAACGGCCCGGCAAAATCTGCCGAGAGGCGGCAGTTTCGACTCGTCTGGTGACTGCCCGCCTCACCGTGCCCCGCAAATTTTACTCAACGAAATCAGCAAATTGCCCGCTCCGCACGGCGTGGCATGGCGCTCGCATAGAAGGGAGTGGACGCAAAGCTATGGGAGTGGCGATGCGTCCAGGCAAAGTGAGTTTCGAGGGGAGCAGAGGATGCCCAGCATCCGGGCTTTGAGAGTTTTGGGGGTGGCCTGCGCCGCGTTGACCGCGCTGGTGCTCTCGCTCGCGTCCGCACAAGCGACGTCACGTATCAAGGACCTCGCCAATATCGAGGGCGTGCGGCAGAACCAGTTGATCGGCTACGGCCTCGTGGTCGGCCTCAACGGCACCGGCGACACGCTCAACAACATCCCCTTCACCAAGCAGTCGCTGCAAGCGATGCTGGAACGCATGGGCGTCAACATCCGCGGCGCCACCATCCGTACCGGCAACGTCGCCGCCGTCATGGTCACAGGCAATCTGCCGGCGTTTGCCACCCAGGGCACGCGGATGGACGTCACCGTCTCCGCGCTCGGCGATGCCAAGAACCTGATGGGCGGCACGCTGCTCGTCACCCCCCTGCTCGGCGCCGACGGCAACGTCTATGCGGTGGCACAGGGCTCGCTAGCGATCTCGGGTTTCCAGGCGGAAGGCGCCGCCGCCAGCATCACACGCGGCGTGCCGACGGTCGGCCGCATCGCCAACGGCGCCATCATCGAGCGCGAGATCGAGTTCGCGCTGAACCGCCTGCCCAATGTGCGGCTCGCGCTGCGCAACGCCGACTTTACCACGGCCAAGCGCATCGCGGCTGCCATCAACGACTATCTCGGCGTCAAGACCGCCGAACCGATCGACCCCTCTACCGTGCAGCTTACGATCCCGCCGGAGTTCAAGGGCAATGTCGTCGCCTTTCTCACCGAGATCGAGCAATTGCAGGTCGATCCGGACCTTGCCGCCAAGATCATCATCGATGAGCGAAGCGGAATCATCGTGATGGGGCGCGACGTGCGGGTCAGCACAGTCGCGGTCGCGCAAGGCAACCTCACCGTCACCATCTCAGAGAGCCCGCAGGTGAGTCAGCCCAATCCATTCTCACGCGGGCGGACCGTGGTGACGCCGCGCACCAGCGTCGGCGTCTCCGAGGACGGCAAGAAATTCGCGGTCGTCAAGGACGGCGTATCGCTGCAGCAGCTTGTCGACGGCCTCAACGGGCTCGGCATCGGTCCGCGCGACCTGATCGGCATCCTGCAGGCGATCAAGGCTGCCGGCGCGATCCAGGCCGATATCGAGGTGATGTGATGCAGACGGCAGCCATCGGCGCTTCCACCCGCGTCGCCTCCAAGGTCGACTTCAACACGCATGTCATCAACGGCCGCCCCGATCTCGAATTCGCCGCCGCCCTGCAGAAGGTTACGCCGCAGCAGCAGGCCAAGGCCAAGGCGACCGCGACCGACTTCGAGGGGATGTTCCTCAATTCGATGTTTTCGCAGATGACCGCCGGTCTCCAGGGCGAAGGCCCGTTTGGCAACACGCCGGGCACCGGGGTGTGGCGCTCGATGCTGACCGAGCAATATTCGAAGTCTTTCGCGCGCGCCGGCGGCGTCGGCATCGCCAGCGAAGTCTATCGCTCGATGATCCTGAAGCAGGCCAAAACGCAGGCCGCGGCGCAGGCGACACCACAGGCCAACACCCAGAGCTGACTTTCGAGGGGATTTTGACATGAACGCACCGGCGCAACGGCCACAACCTCCCTCCCCCTATCCGGGCGCGCAGAACGCGGCCGAGGCGCGCAAGCTTGCCGAGAACCTGATGGACGTCATGAACGGGCTGCTCTCGCTGATCGAGAGCGAGACCGAACTCGTGCGCGCCGGCAAGCTGCGCGAGGCCATGCAATTCGAGAAGCCGAAAGCGGAATTGTCGCGCCGCTATGTCGTCGTCGTAGGCCAGATGAAGGCGAGCCAGAAATATCTGTCGCAGCAGGCGCCCGACCTGTTGAAGACGCTGCACCGCCATCACGACGTGTTCCGCTCGATGCTGCAGGTGAATCTCACGGTGCTCGCGACCGCGCATGCGGTCTCCGAAAACATCGTGCGCGGCGTCAATGCCGAGATGCAGCGCCGCACTATCCCCAACACCTATACCGCCGCCGGACGCCGCGCCACGCCAAGCCCGCGCCACATCACGCCGATCTCGGTGAGCCGCTCGCTCTAGCTCAAGAATTAAGGGCCCAGGGCCGGAAAGAATGCCGACAATTTTACGCAAAATCGCGCGCGCACCTCAGCGCGCGATTAAGCGCGTTCTCTAACACAACGTTGAAAGCCTGAGAGTATGGTTGCGGTCGGGACGGGTTGGGATTTGACTCTGGGAGCGGCTTTAGGAGGCTGCCATGAGTACGGATTACAGCATCAGGCCGGTGGGCGCACCGGCCCCATCGCCAGTTGTTCAACCCGTCAGCCAGGCGGCGAACAATGGCGTCACGACCGATCTGCCGGCCAGCCAGAGCGTCACCGCTCCGGATGCAAGCACGCTTGCGCGCAACGATCCGCAGGCGCTGAGCTACGACGTCTCGCACCAGGCCTATTACGATCGCTCGGCGGGCGCGATGGTCTATCAGGAAGTCGACGAGAAGACCGACCAGGTCGTGGATCAGTATCCCGACGACGCGGTGCTGCGGCGGCGCGCCTATTTCAACGCGCTCGAGATGAGCAAGGACGATCCGCATCGCGTGATCCCGACGGATCTCGTGGCGTAAGCGGCCCGCTCCCGTCTGCGCCGCGCCGCCCTGCGCGCGCCGTTGCGGCGCATTCGATTGCCCAAAAACGATCGAATCACCTAGGAGATTGGCGGTCTCCTGAAGAAATCCGCCCATGAACCGCAGCGAAAGCCGGATCGCCGACGAAGAGCCCGGAAGGGGGTCGGAGAGTTCCGGCGTTGCCGCTGCGCTCTGCGCGGCCGGCCATCAGCACATGCAGGCCGGCCGGCACCTCGAGGCCCAGCTTTGCTGCCGGCGGGCGCTCGAGGCCGATCCCGATCACGTCGATGCGCTGCAGCTCATGGGCCTGCTCGCCCTGCAAGCCCGGCAATTTGACCATGCCATCGAATGGATCGCGTGCGCCAACCAGCGGGACATCGGGACGGACCGTCTGTATAGCCTCGGCATCGCACTGGAGCAGCAAGGGCTGCACGAACTGGCCTTCAAGGCCTTCGACCGCGGCGTTGAGCTCAAGCCCGATGACGCCGAGTTGTGGGCCCGTCGCAGCGACGCGCTGGCGAACCTGGCGCGGCCGGAAGAAGCGCTATCGAGCTATGATCGCGTGCTCAAGCTCAATCCACGTGACGCCGGCGCCGCACTGCGCTGCGGGATGCTTCTGATCGCGCTCAAGCGGCCGGAAACGGCGCTGGTCTATCTCGATCTCTGCGACGAGTTGCTGCCGGACAACGCCGCGGTGCTGGAGCAGCGGGGCCTCGCCCTGCACAATCTGAGACGGTACGAGGAGTCCCTCGCCGAAAACCGGCGCTCGCATGCGCTCGATCCGACGGGCTTCGATGTCTGCAACAATATCGGCGCCGCGCTGCACTGGCTCCGCCGCGATGAGGAGGCATTGCCGTGGTTCGACAAGGCGCTCGCCTTGCGGCCGGACTCGATCCCTGCCCTGCTCAACAAGGCGTCCGCACTGACGCAGATCCGGCGGATCGACCAGGCGATCGACGTTTATCGTCAGGTGCAGGCGATCGATCCCGACAACGCCGACGCCGCCTGGAACCTTGCGCTCCTCGCCCTGCTCAAGGGCGATTTCGAGGCCGGCTGGGCCGGGCGCGAGGTGCGCTGGCGAGCCCATATGCGCCCTGCCCGCTATCCGCATTTCGCGCAAGCCATGTGGCGCGGCGAGGACGGCATCGAAGGCAAGACGATCCTGATCTATGCGGATGAAGGCATGGGCGACAGCATCCAGTTCGCCCGCTATGCGCCGCTGCTGGCCAGACGCGGCGCGCGCGTCATCCTGGCCGTGCAGGAGCCGTTGCAGGCGCTGCTGACGGGATTGCCAGGCGTCTCGCTGTGCGTTTCGAGGGACGAGGCGCTGCCGGCGTTCGACCTGCACTGCCCGATGTGCAACCTGCCGCTCGCCTTCGGAACGCGGCTCGACACGATCCCGGCTGCGATCTCCTATTTGCCAGCGCC
>DATHMA010000011.1:0-2965 GCA_035487555.1 Bradyrhizobium sp.
TGGATGAGGCCGGCGCGATCGAGCTCGCCCATGATCGCCATCACGCCGCCGGCGCGGTGCACGTCTTCCAGATGCACGTCGGCGACCGAAGGCGCGACCTTGCAGAGCACCGGCACCTTGCGCGACAGGCGGTCGATATCCTTCATGGTGAAGGGGATCTCGCCCTCGTACGCCGCAGCGAGGAGATGCAGCACGGTGTTGGTCGAGCCGCCCATGGCGATGTCGAGGCTCATGGCATTCTCGAACGCCTTGAAGCTCGCGACATTGCGCGGCAGCACACTGGCATCGTCCTGCTCGTAATAGCGCCGCGCGAGATCGACGACGAGATGCCCGGCTTCGACGAAAAGCCCCCTGCGGTCGGCATGGGTGGCAAGCACCGAGCCGTTGCCCGGCAGCGACAGGCCGAGCGCTTCGGTCAAGCAGTTCATCGAATTGGCCGTGAACATGCCTGAGCAGGAGCCGCAGGTCGGACAGGCCGAGCGCTCGATCACCTCGACCTCGCCGTCGCTGACCTTGTCGTCGGCGGCGGCCACCATGGCGTCGATCAGATCGACCGCGCGCTTCTTGCCCTTGAGGTCGATCTTGCCCGACTCCATCGGGCCGCCCGAGACGAACACCGCGGGGATGTTGAGCCGCATCGCCGCCATCAGCATGCCGGGCGTGATCTTGTCGCAATTGGAGATGCAGACCATGGCGTCGGCGCAATGGGCGTTGACCATGTATTCGACGCTGTCGGCGATCAGTTCGCGCGAGGGCAGGCTGTAGAGCATGCCGTCATGGCCCATCGCGATGCCGTCATCGACCGCGATGGTATTGAACTCCTTCGCAACGCCGCCGGCCTGCTCGATCTCGCGCGCCACCAGTTGGCCGAGATCCTTCAGGTGCACATGGCCGGGGACGAACTGCGTGAACGAATTGACCACCGCGATGATCGGCTTGCCAAAATCCTCGTTCTTCATGCCGGTGGCGCGCCACAGGCCGCGGGCGCCGGCCATGTTGCGGCCGTGGGTGGTCGTGCGAGAACGATAGGTCGGCATGGTTTCCTCTGGCAGCTCAAGCCGGGTCTCAGCGCCCGGCCGTAAATCGATGTCCGGACAGGGCTTTAGCGGGAAGCCGCAGCGGATACATCCCCCAGAATTCGCAGGCCTGCTGCGTTCAGGACTTCTTCAGGAAGATGTAGTCCGCGGAATAGGGCATGCCGCGGCCCGCATTCTCGCGGTCACAGGCGCCTTTCAGGACGCCGCCGACGGTGTTGATCCGCTGCACCGTGGTGACATCGGAAAGCTGGCCCGTGCCCTTGTGGGAGGCTACTTCCAGCTTCAGCCAGGGGATGTCGCCATCGCCTGCACCCGGCGCATTGCCGATGGCCTTGCCCGTGATGCCGCTGCCGTCGGTAAGCTCCCAGGCCGGGCCGGCGCTGTGATAGCCGACGACCTTGTCGCCATTGGTCAGCGTCGCCTGCGGCGAGTTGAAGGTCCAGACGAGCTTGCCGTCCGCGCCGGGCTTGCAGTCGTAATTCTGCATGCCGACCGCATGGGTCGCGAGGACGGTGGTTTCGCCGGGAGCGGCGACGGCCGCGGGCAGGGGCTTGTCCTCTGCGAAGGCGCCGCCGGTGAGAAGCGGCAGGAGCAGGAAAGGTGTGGCTTTCGCGATCAACCGCATGGGGTGTCCTCGATTAGAGACTTCGTCATTGCGAGGAGCGAAGCGACGAAGCAATCCATTTTTTCGTGAAATGGATTGCTTTGCTACGCTTGCAATACGATTTTCGAAGCGGCCTTACGCCGCCATCGCCTTGTGGAGGTTCTCCGCGACCTTGTCGAGGAAGCCCGTGGTCGACAGCCAGCGCTGGTCGGCACCGACCAGGAGCGCGAGGTCCTTGGTCATGTTGCCGTCTTCGACGGTGGCGACGCAGACCTTCTCCAGCGTGCTTGCGAACTTCGCCAGAGCCTCGTTGTTGTCGAGCTTGGCGCGATGGCCGAGGCCGCGCGTCCAGGCGAAGATCGACGCGATAGAGTTGGTCGAGGTCTCCTTGCCCTTCTGGTGCTCACGGAAGTGACGGGTCACGGTGCCGTGGGCAGCCTCGGCTTCCATGGTCTTGCCGTCCGGGGTCATCAAGACCGAGGTCATCAGGCCGAGCGAGCCATAGCCCTGCGCCACGGTGTCGGACTGCACGTCGCCGTCGTAGTTCTTGCAGGCCCAGACATAACCGCCCGACCACTTCAACGCGGCTGCGACCATGTCGTCGATCAGGCGATGCTCGTAGGTGAGCTTCTTGGCCTCGAAGTCCTTCTTGAACTCGCGGTCGTAGATGTCCTGGAAGATGTCCTTGAAGCGGCCGTCATAGACCTTGAGGATGGTGTTCTTGGTCGAAAGGTAGACCGGATAGTTCCTCGCCAAGCCCATGTTGAGCGAAGCGCGGGCGAAATCGGCGATAGAGTCGTCGAGATTGTACATCTCCATGGCGATGCCGGGGCCGGGCGCCTTGAACACTTCCTTCTCGATCACGGTGCCGTCCTCGCCGACGAATTTCATCGTCAGCGTGCCCTTGCCGGGGAAACGGATATCGGTGGCGCGATACTGGTCGCCATAGGCGTGACGGCCGATGATGATCGGCTTGGTCCAGCCCGGCACCAGGCGCGGCACGTTCTTGCAGATGATCGGCTCACGGAACACGACGCCGCCGAGGATGTTGCGGATGGTGCCGTTCGGCGACTTCCACATCTCCTTCAGGCCGAACTCCTTCACCCGCGCTTCGTCCGGGGTGATGGTGGCGCATTTGACGCCGACGCCAACTTTCTTGATGGCGTTGGCGGCATCGACCGTGACCTGGTCGTTGGTCTTGTCGCGGTATTCCATCCCGAGGTCGAAATATTGCAGGTCGATATCAAGGAACGGGTGGATCAGCTTGTCCTTGATGTACTGCCAGATGATCCGGGTCATCTCGTCGCCATCGAGTTCGACGACG
>DATHMA010000012.1:0-12288 GCA_035487555.1 Bradyrhizobium sp.
AAAAAGAAAGGGGCCCCAGCTTGCGCTGGAGCCCCTCGACGGTCGGGGCATTGCCGGGTATGTGCCCGAACCGAAGTTGTGGGCCAGGTCGCGTGCGTCCTGGCCCCGGGAGGAACTCAGTAATTGTAGGCGCGTTCGCCGTGATCGGTGATGTCGAGGCCTTCGCGCTCGGCTTCCACCGAAGGACGCAGGCCCACGATCACGTCGACGACCTTGTAGAGGATCGCCGAACCGACACCCGACCACACCAGCGTGGCCAGCACGGCCTTGCCCTGTGCGATCATCTGGGTGACGAGATCGTAGGTACCGGCGTTGTTGCCCGTGATGTTGGTGTAGTCGGTGATGCCGACGCCACCCAGCGCGGGGTTGACCAGGATGCCGGTGCCGAGGGCGCCGATGATGCCGCCGATGCAGTGCACGCCGAACACGTCGAGCGCGTCGTCATAGCCGAAGGTGTTCTTCACGGTGGAGACGAAGAACAGGCAGACCGGCGAGACCACGAGGCCGAGGACCAGCGCGCCGATCGGGCCAGCGAAGCCGGAAGCCGGAGTGACGGCGACCAGACCCGCAACCGCTCCCGAGCAGATGCCGAGCAGCGAGGGATGGCCCTTGAAGATCCATTCGAAGATCATCCAGGACAGCGCAGCGCCCGCGGTCGCAACCATCGTGTTGACGAAGGCGAGCGAGGTGGTGCCGTTGGCCTCGAGGTTGGAACCGGCGTTGAAGCCGAACCAGCCGACCCAGAGCAGCGAAGCGCCGATCATGGTCATGGTCAGCGAGTGCGGAGCCATCAGGTCCTTGCCGTAGCCGGTGCGCTTGCCGATGATCAGCGCGCCGACCAGGCCCGCGATACCGGCGTTGATGTGCACGACCGTGCCGCCCGCGAAGTCGAGAGCGCCAGCGCCGGCGAGCCAGCCGACAGCACCCGTGACTTCATCGAGCTTGGCCTGCGCCGCGGTCTTGGCGGCAGCGTCGGTGGCGGCAGCCAGCGCCTTGGCGGCATTGGCGACGTCATCGGGAGCGGCCACGTACCAGACCCAGTGCGCGATCGGGTAGTAGATGAAGGTCGACCATAGCAGGATGAACAGCATCACCGCCGAGAACTTGATGCGCTCGGCGAACGCGCCAACGATCAGGGCCGGGGTGATCATGGCGAAGGTCATCTGGAACACGAAGTAAGCGAGTTCCGGGATCACCACGCCATTGGAGAAGGTCGCCGCCGTCGAGTTGGCGTCGACGCCGTGCAGGAAGGCCTTCGAGAAGCCGCCGACCCACGCCGTCATGCTGCCGCCGTCGGAGAACGCCATCGAGTAGCCGTACAGGGTCCAGGTCACGCCGATCATCGAGACGATCGCAAACACCTGGGTCAGCACGGAGGCCATGTTCTTGGTGCGGACGAGACCGCCATAGAACAGCGCCAGGCCGGGGATCGACATCATCAGAACGAGTGCGCTGGAGGTGAGCATCCAGGCCACGTCGCCCTTGTTCGCAACGGGCGCTGCGGCTGCGGCAGGCGCCGCCGCAGGTGCATCTTCGGCCATCGCCAGACCGGCATAGCCGAGTACGCAAAGCCCTGCGAGAATTGCGAGGGCAGTCAGTCCCGCGCTGTTGGGACGCTTAAACGTCATTTCTTATACTCCTGAGTGGTAAGGGTGTGAGCGCGAAATCAGAGGGCCGCGGCATCGGCCTCGCCGGTGCGAATACGGATCGCATGGTCGAGGTTGATGACGAAGATCTTGCCGTCGCCGATCTGGCCGGTCTTCGCGGCAGAGGTGATGGCATCGATGGTCTTGTCGACGGCTTCGGAAGCAACGGCGACTTCGATCTTGATCTTGGGCAGGAAGCTCACCGCGTATTCAGCACCGCGGTAAATTTCCGTATGGCCCTTTTGCCGGCCATACCCCTTGACTTCCGTCACCGTGAGACCGTGAACGCCAATGGCGGTCAGGGCATCACGGACTTCTTCGAGCTTGAATGGCTTGATGATCGCCATAACAATTTTCATGGGTCCTATCCCCGCTATTGCCCGGTCACGGACATGACCGAGCGTTCTCGACTGAGGTTCACCACGCGGAGAAAGTTCACAACGCGGCCACAGCCAGGACCCATAGAATCAAATGCCGTGCCAGATCGGCGGCACTGCCTAACGGTTTATGAAAGCGCAAATTTTCGCCGTTGGCGCGAAATCAGTCGGACTGCGCCATTCCGTCGCGCCTAAAACGTGGGCATATGTGCCTAAACGGAAGTCAGGCCAAGGTTCGGACATAATTTTGCCCACGGCAAACGCAGCAAAAAGGTAATTTGGTGGGCCCGCTACTGCAGGGCCTCGCCGTGCTGCGTGATATCGAGGCCTTCCATCTCCTGCTGCCTGGAAACCCGGAGCGGCAGAAGATGCCGACCAGCCTGAGCAGGGCGTAGGTCACGCCGGCCGACCAGACCAGGGTGACGGCGATGCCGTAGAGCTGGATCGGAACCTGCTGCGGATGACCCTCGAGCAGGCCGGCCGTTCCGCCGATCGAGGCGGTGGCAAACACGCCGCAGAGCAAGGTGCCGGTCAGGCCGCCGATGCGCGCGGGCTCGCCGTCAGCGCCGAGCCGCCGTTGAAGCCGAACCAGCCGACCCAGAGCAGGCCGGTGCCGACCACCGCGAGCGACAGGTCAAAGGGCGACAGGTTTTCGACGCCATAGCCCTGCCGTCTGCCGAGCACCTTGGCCGCGACCAGCCCGCCGATACCGGCGGAGAGATGCACGACCAGGCCGCCGGCGAAATCCAGTACGCCCAGGCTGCCAAGGAAGCCGCCGCCCCAGACCCAATGCGTCAGGGGTACATAGACGAAGATGAACCAGGTAATGGAGAACACCAGATAAGCAGAAAAGCGCATGCGGTCGGCGACCGAGCCCGCCACCAGCGCCACCGTGATGATCGCAAACGTCATCTGGTAGAGCATGAAGAGAGCTTCCGGAATCGTCTTCGCCGCGGGATTGACGCTGTCCATGCTCATGCCGGCAAGGAAGGCGCGATCGAGATTGCCGAGCCACGGGCCGTCGCCGACAAACGACAGCGAATAGCCGAACGCCACCCACAGCACGGAGATGATCGCAACCGCCGCGAGGCTCTGCGCCATGGTCGCCAGCACGTTCTTCTTGCGCACCATGCCCGAGTAGAACAGCGCGAGCCCAGGGATCGTCATCATCAAGACCAGCGCGGTCGCCACCACCATCCAGGCGATGTCGGCGGCGTTGATTTCGCTGGTCGCGGCAAAGGCCGGCGTCGCGAACGCGACAATGGCAAGAACAGCTGCAAGAGTTGTGATCGGCGCAACGCGTAGCGCTGCACGAAATGAATGTGCCCCCATGACTTTCCCCGGCAGGTTCGTCGATTTTTGATCGCCGCTCGGCATCGTTGACGGCGGCGTTATGGAAGTGAGGTTTGCGTTTTGCGCTAGAGCGCGTCGCTGTCGGTCTCGCCGGTGCGGATGCGCAGCGCGTGGTCGATCGGCGTCACGAAAATCTTGCCGTCGCCGATCTGGCCGGTGCGCGCGCTGCCGGTGATGACCTCGACCGCCTTGTCGGCGAGATCGGAAGCGACCGCGATCTCGATCCGCAGTTTTGGCAGGAAGTTCACGACGTATTCGGCGCCACGATAAATCTCGGTGTGGCCCTTCTGGCGGCCATACCCTTTGACCTCGGTGACGGTCATGCCGTGCACGCCGATGCCGGTCAGCGCCTGGCGCACCTCGTCCAACTTGAAGGGTTTGATGATCGCGACGACGAGTTTCATGGTCAGCCCTTCGGTTCCCCAAGCTTACGGGCCGCTTGGCGCGGCGCCTTACGCAAATCTGGCATCTTTTCGGGCAAATGGCACAAAAAACTTGCAGCGTTAAGCGGAATCCTTTCGCCTGTGACCCGGAGGCCCTGTACAGGGCGCCGCGTCCTCCGTCAGAATACGGATACGATTTTAGGCGATCCTGGCACGCCGACTATGTTTTTTGATTTTGGGGGAGACGAATGGCAGACCGATCCTGGTTTTTTGCAGCCAACGGCCAGCAGCAAGGGCCTTATCCCGACGCGCAGTTTCGCGACCTGATTGCGCGCGGCGCGCTCAATGCGCAGACGCTGGTCTGGAGCGAAGGCATGGCCGGCTGGCAGAAGGCCGGCGAAGTGCCGGGATTGATGGGAGGCGGCATGGCTCCGCCGGCGATGCCGCCGGGCGGCGGTGCGGTGATGGGCGCCGGTGGTTATGGCGTTAGCCCCGCCGGCTATGCCGGCAATGGCGCACTTTCAGTCGATTTCGGGATCTGGGACTTCACCTGGCGCACCATCCTGCTTGTGCTTGGCTCGGTCTTCGTCATCCCCGCGCCCTGGCTCATCGTCTGGTATCTGAAATGGGCCGTGCCCTGCGTGAACGTGCCGGGCCGGCCGAATCTCTCGTTCGAAGGCACGGTCGGCACGGTCGCCAAATGGTATTTCGGGACGATCGCGGTCATCATCGTACTTGCCATCATCGGAGCCGTCAGCGGCAGCCAGGCGATCAGTACGGTCGGCAACTTGCTTCAGATCGTCCTGTATTGGCTCCTGCTCATCTATCTCTTCGCCAGCCTCGCGTCGAACGGGCGCCTGCTAGGCCTCTCGTTCTCCGGCCCGATCTGGGCCTTTATCGGCTGGAACATCCTGCTGGTGCTCTCCCTCATCACCATCATCGGTTGGGCCTGGGTCTATTCTGCGCAGATGCGCTGGATTTGCCGCAACATCCAGGGCACGCGGCGAGCGGTCGTGTTCAAGGGCACCGGCCTGCAATATCTCTGGCGCCTCATCGTCGTGGGACTTCTGAGTTCGCTCCTGATTCCGATTCCGTGGGTGTTCCGCTGGATGTTGCGCTGGCAATTTTCGCAGACGGAGCTGGTCGATCGCGGCGGCTACGCCCAGGCGTAGTCGTTATTGTTGGCGCATGATCTTTTCGGAAAACCGCTGCACACTTTTCCGGATCATGCGCTAGCGCCGTTCGCGTACCGAGCCTTCCTGCGCGACGGAAGCCACCAGCGTGCCGTCGGGCTTGAAGATCAGGCCTCGGGTCAGCCCGCGGCCGCCTTGCGCGCTCGGCGAATCCTGGGCGTAAAGTAGCCATTCGTCGGCGCGGAACGGGCGATGAAACCACATCGCGTGATCGAGGCTCGCCGGCATCATCCGCTTGTCAAACAGGGTGCGGCCATAGCGCGCCATGACGGCATCGAGCAGCGAGAAGTCGGAAGCGTAGGCGAGTGCGCACAGATGCAGCGCCGGATCGTCGGGCAGCTTGGCCGCGGTGCGGATCCAGACATGGATGCGGCCGTCTTCGATCTTTTGGCCGAAATAGCGTCCGAGCTCGACGGGCCTAAGCTCGATCGGCCGGTCGGATTCGTAATAGCGTCGGATGAATTCGGGCATCTCGCGAAACATCGGCTGCTTTGACACTTCCTCGGCGGTGAGCTTTTCCGGCGGCGGTACGTCAGGCATCTTGTCCTGATGGTCGAAGGCGCCCGGCTCCTCGGCATGGAACGACACCATGATTGAGAAGATGGCGTTGCCATGCTGGATCGCGGTGACGCGCCGCGTCGAATAGCTCTTGCCGTCGCGCAGCCGCTCGACCTGGTAGATGATCGGGACCTGCGGATCGCCGGGCAGGATGAAATAGCAATGGATCGAGTGCGGCAGGCGGCCTTCGACCGTGCGGCAGGCCGCGACCATCGCCTGCCCGATCACCTGGCCGCCGAACACCCGCTGCCAGCCCGTCTTCGGGCTGTTGCCGCGGAACAAATTCACCTCGAGCGGCTCGAGATCGAGGATGGAGATGAGGTCGATCAGGCTTTTGGACATGGCACAGCTTCCGATCTCTCTCCGTCGTCATTCCGGGGCGCGACGAAGTCGCGAGCCCGGAATCCATATCCCCCGGCTGTGGTTATGGATTCCGGGCCTGCGCCTTACGGCGCATCCCGGAATGACGGGCGGATGGATTAACGCTCTTGTTTCTCGCCCCTGTTTCACCCAGCTGATATCAGGTAGCAAGTGTCCTCTGATGACGTAAGCGAGTAAGGACCGATGTCAGGACAGCGAAGCATTGTCATCGGCGGCGGCGCGTTTGCCGGGCTGGCACTCGCGCTGGCGCTGCGCCAGGGGCTTGGTGCCGAGGTGGCCGTCATCGTGGCCGATCCGGCGCTTGCGGTTCGTCCGAGCCGCGACGGCCGTGCCACCGCCATTGTCGCGGCGTGCCGGCGGCTGTTCGGGGCGCTCGGCGTCTGGGGCGATATCGCCTCCACCGCGCAGCCGATCCTCGATATGGTCGTCACCGATTCCGCCCTGGAAGACGCGATGCGTCCGGTCTTCCTTACCTTCGCCGGCCATGTCGAGCCGGGCGAGCCGTTCGCCCACATGGTCGAGAACCGTTACCTGATCGATGCGCTGGTGGCGCGGGCGGAAGCGCACGGCATCGACCTGCGCGCGACCGCAGTCACGTCTTACGATGCCAATGCCGACGGCGTCGACGTGCGTCTCGCCGACGGCAGCGTGATCAATGCAAGCCTTCTCGTCGCCGCCGATGGCGCGCGCTCCAAGCTGCGCGAGCGCGCGGGCATCGCGACCCATGGCTGGGAATATGATCAATCCGGTATCGTCGTCACGGTCGGCCATGAGCGCGATCATCAGGGCCGCGCCGAGGAGCACTTTCTGCCCGCGGGGCCGTTCGCGATCCTGCCGCTCACGGGAAATCGATCCTCGCTGGTGTGGACCGAGAAACGCGCAGAGGCCGCGCGCATCACGGCGCTCGGCGAAGCCGAGTTTCTGGCCGAGCTCGAGCAGCGTTTCGGCCTGCATCTCGGAGAGATCAAGGTGCTCGACAAGCCGCGCTCGTTTCCGCTGGGCTATTTCGTCGCGCGCTCCTTCATCGCCGAGCGGCTGGCACTGGTCGGCGACGCCGCGCATGTCATCCACCCGATTGCGGGCCAGGGCCTGAACATGGGCCTGAAGGACGTCGCCGCGCTCGCCGAAGTCGTGGTCGATGCGGCGCGGCTCGGCATCGATCTCGGCCAGAGCGACGTGCTCGAAAGCTACCAGCGCTGGCGGCGCTTCGACACCATGGCGATGGGGCTTGCGACCAACTCGCTCAATCTGTTGTTCTCGAACAAATCGACATTGCTCCGCACCGTGCGCGACATCGGCCTCGGCCTCGTCGACCGCGCCCCGCCGCTGAAGGAGATGTTCATCCGCCAGGCCGCGGGGTTGTCGGGCGAAGTGCCGCGGCTGTTGAAGGGCGAGGCGTTGTAGCCCGCTGTCGCAATAACCCCGGTGTCGTCCTAGCGAAAGCCAGGACCCATTACCCCAGGGAAGAGTTTGGCTAAGAACAGAGTTACGACCAGCCTGCCTCTTTCATAAATCACGCGGTATGGGTCCTGGCTTCCGCCAGGAAGACAGCGGAATTACCTCGCGTCAAACCGCTCTTTCTCGTCGATGAAACTCGCCACCGCATCGACCAGCGCCGGATCGAGCGGCCGCTCTGCCTCGTTGTAGCTTGCGACGTCGTCGGCCTCGTCTGACACATCGACCAGCACGTGGTTCATGTCCGGCAGCCACAATGACTTCGCCGCGAAATCGGCTGCGGTCAGCGCGAGGAAATCGACGCGCGCCAATTGGCGGTCGCGGCCACCGGCGATGACCAGCGTCGGGATGTTGACCTTCTTCATGGGGTCGATCGGGTCCTCGGTGAAGGCGGAGGCGATGCTGGGCTGCATCGCTGGTGCGATCGCAAGTCCCGCCGGCGGCGGATCGACGGTCTGGCCGGCCATGATGGCATCGATGGCCTTCGCGATGGGCTCGACCTGTTCCGGTGGCAGCTGCTTTTCGAGCTGCGCCTTCAACAGCTCGCCCTGCTTTCGCGCCGATGTTGCGAGCAGCACCAGCCGATCGAGCGGAACGCGCCCTGCGGTGAGAACTGCGACCAGCCCGCCCTCGCTATGGCCGACGACGGCAATTTTCGAAAATTGGCCGCTGCCGCGCAAATAATCCACGAGTGACGCTGCATCGTCGACAAAGTCCTTGAAGCGGAAATCCGCAGGATTGCCGAACTCCTTCTTCCACCCGCCGGCGCCGCGCTTGTCATAGCGAAGCGTGGCGATGTTGCGCGCGACCAGCGCGTCGGAGAGCTTCTTCAGCGTGGCGGGTTTGAGTTTTGGCCCGTTGCCATCGTGGTCAGTCGAGCCCGAGCCCGCGATCAACAGCGCAATCGGCGGCTTCTCGACGTTGGGTGGAACGGTAAGATAGGCGTCGATCGGGCCGACGCGGATCTTGCTCTCTTCGGCAGCCGCGTGGCCGAAACCGACGAGCATCAGGAGCGCGGCAAGGATCGCCCGCATCGCGCTCACCTCAATCGATCTTGCGCGCCTCCTCCGGCAGCATGATCGGAATGCCGTCGCGGATCGGATAAGCAAGTTTCGCCGAGCGCGAGATCAGCTCCTGGCTGGTTGAATCGAACTCCAGCGGCCCCTTGGTCAGCGGGCAGACCAGGATTTCCAGCAATTTGGGATCGACGGTGTTTTCGGCGCGTTCCGGCAAGGCGTTCATCTGCTGGTCTCCGGCACTTGATCTCACCGCCTTAGCATATCCTCAGGCAAGCGCACGATCATAAGGTGGCGATCCGCGTAAGTTCCGCGATAAAGGCCTCGCGCTGCGCCTTCGACAGCATCTTGTCCGACAGCGCATAGCCCAGAAACGCCCAATAGAGGATTTGCGCCCGCGCCTGCGCGACGTCGGTCGCGACGCTCCTCGCGCGGATCAGGCTTTCGATATAATCGAGCCGACGACGGTCGATCGCTTGAACGGCAGCTTTCGCCGCCGCATCGAACGTCGCCCAGCTCCGCACCGCGCGCTCCAGCGCAAGCTTTTCGGAATACACCCGCTGCAGCAGCACGATCAGCGGATCGGCGCCGGAGGAGGCGGCCTCGACATGGGCGATGATCGCTTCCGCCGCGACCTCGCGCCAATATTCCAGGATCGCCGCATGGAACGCGCCGATATCGGCGAAATGCCAATAAAAGCTGCCGCGCGAGACGCCCATTGCCTTTGCCAACGGCTCGGCCTTCAAGGCCGCGAATCCCTGCGTGGCGAGTGTCTTGAGGCCCTGGTCGAGCCAGTCCTGCGCGGAGAGTTGGTCGGTCATCGCCATCCACCATACAGTACTGTATTGACAGGCGCCAGCCGCCAGCCTAATACCATACAGTACTGTATGGAGCACTGTATGGAGGCCTCGATGCGCGATATCCTGTTGCAAATCTCCGGTGTCCTGGCGATTGCCGCGGCGCTGATCCATGGCGTGCTGACGGAAACCAAAATCTTCCCGCGCATGACCATCGAGCCGCAGAGCCTGCGCACGCTGTCTCGCTTCGTCTGGCAGATCCCGACCGTCGCCTGGATCGCGGGCGGCGTGCTGTTGATCGCCGCGCCCTCGATGGCCTCCGAGCCGGCGCGGCACTGGATCGTCATCACGCTCGCCTGCATCTTTGCCTTCAGCGCGATCGGCAATGCCGTGGGCACGCGCGGCAGGCATTTCGGCTGGATGGTGCTGGGTGCGGTGACGGCGATGGCGGTCGCCGGTTATTGAGTCGGAAAAAATCTCACACGGGCATGTGATATGCCCGATCTTGCGCCAGTTGCCGGTGGCGCCTGTTGCAGCGGCGCCACGACGGAACGCAATGTGGCGTGCTTGCGCCAGCACAACTGGACCGGGACACCTCCAGCAACTAGCTTTCGCCTCGCCCGCCGGCGTTTTGCGAGCGGGCAACGTTCATCCGACCGTCGAGAACACTGGCTAGGATTTCGGCAACGGCTTGAACGGGCGTGGGCTGGGGGGTGCGTTGTGCGTAAGCGTGGCAGTATTGTCGCGTCGGATGGCTCGTGGGTGCGCGCGCTTGGTGTCGCGCTGCTCGCGCTCTTCGTGTCGCTGGCAACAGATGTCAGGGCGGACTGGCTCGAGGCCGGCCCGTATACCTCCACCAGCACCGTCCCGGCCACGTCCGGCGGTTTCCCCAACAGCAATACGCTCGTCTACGGCATGCCCGCGCAGGGCAACCCGGTCTATGGCGCGGCCAACGCCATCGTACAGAGCCCGGTCGATCCCAGCACCTACTGGGTCGCAACTGTCTCCGGCGGCATCTGGAAGACCAGTAATGGCGGGACGACCTGGACGCCGACCACGGATCATCAGTCGACGCTTCAGATCGGCGCGATCACCGTCGATACCGCCGATCCCACCGGCAAGACGCTCTATGCGGCGAGCGGCGACTATAGCGCCGGCCTCTACCTTCACTACACCGCGCCGGCGACGATCCTGAAATCGATCGATGGCGGCAACAGCTGGCAGACCGTGTCAGTCGCGCCTTGCGTCATTTCGGGCGGATCAGCCACCGGCATTTGCAGCTACTTTCTGTCGTCCTCGGGCGTGCAATCGGTCGATCCGACGCAATCGGCGATCAAGAACATCATTGCGATGGGAAATGTGATCCTCATCGCGGCGGGTGGCTCCCAGGGCACAGGCCTCACATTTTATTCGGGCGGCCTCTACCGCAGCACCGATGGCGGCGTCACCTTCAGCCTCGTGCCAAACTTCAACACCGAAGTTTCGAGCCTGATCAGCACGACCGTCAACAATCAAACGGTGTTGATCGCGGCCCGCAATGGCGGCCAGGATCATGCCCAGACCGGAATCCTCTACAGCACCGACGCAGGCGCCACCTGGACCCCCATCCTTGGACCAGGATCCGGCGCCACGACGCTCGCGACCACGGCCAGCAATCCCACTAATAACCCGGATGGACTCGTCTTTAACGGCACCGACAACAACCTCAATATCAAGGTCGCCACCGGCCCCGGAGGCGAGCTGTTCGTCGCGACGGTCAAATTCCAAACCCCCACATATCAGCCGACCAACCTGGTCTATACGCCGAACTTCACGCCGGGAACCACGCCGACCTGGTACAATCTCGGCGAAGTGAAGTTCAAAACCCCTGGCACAAACTGTACGACCGATCCAAAAGCTTGCACGCTTGAGGGCAACCGACAGGGCTATTTGCATTTCGCCTTGGTCGCCGATCCCCTGCAGCAGGGAGTCGCCTATGTCGCCGGCAGCGGCGTCTTCGGCGTGGCCAATGACGAGGTCGCCTCCATCGTTCGCGTCAACTTCAACGCCGCCACCACCGATGCGATCTTTACGCCGATCGTGCTGCCAAATTTGAGCTCCGCGCCGCATCCCGACACGCGCTCCCTGGTGTTTAATTCAGCAGGCAGCCTGCTCGTCACCGACGATGGCGGCGTCTATTCGCTGACCAATCCTTCCTCCAATTCGGGAACGTGGACCGCCCTTGGCGGCGTTGCCTCGGGCGGCAGTCCGATCCGCTCCATCGAGGCGTTCTCTGCCGTCATGGATCCGAAGACCGGACGGCTTGCGGTGGCAACCCAGGATAACGGTGCCTCGCTCTCGGCGCCGAACGCGACGCTAACCCAGATCAAGCCGGGCAGCGCCTGGCAAAACACGCTCGGCGGCGATGGTTTCAGCGTCGCCGTCAATTCCAGGACCAGCGGCCCCTCGATTTTCTATGCAACGAGCGATGACATCAATCTCGCGCGCACATTCGCCAACCAGAATCTGTCGCCCTCCTCGCCGGTGAACCTGCTCGAGATGGACGTCGGCGCGCAAAACTATCTCGCTTACGAGAACGGCTTCGCCGACGGTGCCGTCGTCGCGGTCAACGCGGTCGATCCGACCAAGCTGCTGTTCCGCTCGGCGCGGCTCTACACCTGGACCGACCCGGGCACGGCATTGAGCGGCAGCATCCAGCTCACCGACATCTCGAACGGCACGAACCTGTTCGGCAACAATACGGGCGCTGTTTACAACACGGCCTGGGCCGAAAAGATCGCCTACGGCACACAGGACGCGCCGGACGCGATCCTTGCCGGTGGACCGATTCCAGGCGGAAGCACCGGTGTCTACCTGCTCACGCAGGAGGAGTTCAATGCCGGCAACAAGACCGTCGGTCCTGGAAAATTGCTGTCGTCCTTCGCCAACGCCAATGGCGGCAACCCCGGCGACCCTGTCGGGGTGTTGTTCGATCCCCTGACCGAGCACAAATTCTTCATCGCCGACACCATCAATGTCTATGCCACCAACGACACCGGCAACACGTTGCGGACGCTGACGCTGCCGACGAACTTCAGCAACCCGGCGAGCCTCGCCTACATCGCCGACAACACCACCGGCAACGCCATC
>DATHMA010000013.1:0-5698 GCA_035487555.1 Bradyrhizobium sp.
GGCGTGGCTCAGCGCCGAGGCCGATACGCCGAGCTCGGTAGCGGCCGCGCGAAAACTGCGGTGCCGGGCGATTGCCAGGAAGGTCGCGAGGTCGGAAGGGTCAATCCGCATTGATGAATTTTGCTCAGTAGCTTGAGGAAAATATAGCGGATTATCTCATTTATGGCGAGCCGCTAATTCTTGCGCATCAGCCCGGACAACCCGCCCGGGCATCGACCGAAGGAGCAAGAACATGCGTGTCTGGTTCATCACTGGAGCTTCCCGCGGCTTTGGCGCCCTGATCGCAGAAGCGGCACTCAAGGCGGGCGATGCGGTGGTCGCGACCGCGCGCGACCCCTCAACGGTCACCAAACGGCTCGGCCCGCATGAGCGGCTGCTCGCGACCCGGCTCGACGTCACCAGCGAGGCGGAGGCGTATGAGGCGGCGGGGCAGGCGGTGAAGAAATTCGGCCGCATCGACATTCTCGTGAACAATGCCGGCTACGGCCTGCTCGGCGCCATCGAGGAAGCGAGCGCGGCCGAGACCGAGAGGCTGTTCGGGACCAACGTATTCGGCCTGCTCGCTGTCACCCGCGCCGTGCTGCCGCACATGCGCCGGCAGCGCTCGGGCCACGTCATCAATCTCTCCTCGGTGGGCGGCTACACCGGCTATCCCGGCTGGGGCGTCTACGGCGCGACCAAATTCGCCGTTGAAGGCATCAGTGAGGCGCTGGCCGGCGAAGTAGCGCCGCTCGGCATCAAGGTGACGGTGGTCGAGCCCGGCTTCTTCCGCACCGATTTCCTCGACGAAACCTCGTTGTCGCGCACGGCACGCGAGATCGAGGACTATCGCGACAGCGTCGGCCGGACGCGCGCGCATGCCGCCGATGCCAATCACGGCCAGCGCGGCGATCCGCGCAAGCTGGCGCAGGCGTTCATCGCGCTGACAAATGCAGAAACCCCGCCGCTGCGGCTGCCGCTTGGCAGCGATACAGTCGAGCGCATCGAGGCCAAGAACACGTTTGTGGCAAAGGAATTGGCGGAGTGGCGGACCGTGGCAACGTCCACCGATTTCACCGCCGATTAATTGGCCAGAGCCGGCGCTGCGGCTTGCTTGGCTGCCGCAGCGATCCGCCAGCTCGCGCAGGGAATGTCCTTCTGTGCGACGTTGATCTGCTTCTCGAAGCGCACCAGCTTCCAGTCGTCGGGGTGATTGGCGAAGGCGTAGCCGGATTTGCGCGCCAGCGAGATCATGTTCTGGTTGGAGCGAAGCGTGTCGCCAAAGATGCTGACGGCGCCAAAGGCGGCGGCGCGGCATTCGAGGTTCTTCAAGAGCGCCGAGCCGATGCCGTGGCCCTGCCAGCGGTCGTCGATCGAGATGCCGAACTCAAAACCCTCGTTTTGCGGGTGAAACACGTAGCGCGCCTCGCCGACGATGGTCTCGAAGCCGTCGATCATCCTGGTTGCGACCACGGTGAAGCCGGCGGCCGCGCTGACATGGGTAAAGCGGTCAAGCACCGGCTTCGGCAGCTCGCTCATGGCGCCGAGGAAGCGGTTGTAGCGGGAGCGGGTCGTGAGCGAACGGAAGTAGTTCTGCAATTCCTCGCCATCGCGCGGCTCAACGAAGCGCACGGTGACCGCCTCGCCGTCGCGCGAGCGCAGCACGTCCGAATATTGCTGGAGGTCATCGAACCGAAGCTTCGTCATGGTCGGCTCCCGCCGGAAAAGAACTGGCCGGCGCCCCTCAAACGAGGCGGCGCCGGCCTGGCTGCCGTCAAGCCCGCCAGAAGGGTTTATCGGCTTCGTTCGCGATGTCGCTCCAGGACAGGCCGACATCGTGCAGGTCGCGCTCGGTCCAATGGCTGAGTTCCTGGCGGGTCTGGTAACGCTGCCGCCAGGCGTGGAGGGTCTCGCTCAACTGGCCCAAAACGCCCGCAACATGATGATTTGTCATCGATTCATGGTTCAAAGTGGACATTTTTAGCTCCTAAAGCTATCTTCGAACGCTAATATCTTCGCTTCGGGGGCTTTCCGCAAACGACACTTTGTACCGTTTCGGATGAAATAACGTCATGTATTTGGGAATTTTTAAATGACCGCCAGGCTGCCTTCTCTCAATGGTTTGCGGGCATTCGAGGCCGCGGCGCGGCACCTCAGTTTCACGCTCGCAGCCAGCGAGCTGAACGTCACGCAAACCGCGATCAGCCATCAGATCCGGCGGCTGGAGGAGGAACTGGGCATTCGCCTGTTCATCCGCAAGAACCGGGCGCTCGCCCTGACCCCGCAGGCGCGCGACTACCTGCCCGGCGTCCGCGCCGCCTTCAACGACCTGCGGCTCGCAACCGACCGGTTGCTCCGCAAGGACGACGACAACGTCCTGACGGTCTCCACGCTGGCCTCGCTCGCCGCCAAATGGCTGCTGCCGCGGCTGACCGCGTTCCAGGAAGCGCATCCCGGCATCGACGTGCGCATCACCACCTCGACCGCTTTGGTCGATTTCAAGAATGGCGACGTCGATGCCGCGATCCGCTACGGCCGCGGCAACTGGCCCGGCGTCCGCGCCGAATGGCTGATGGCGGACGAAGCATTTCCGGTGTGCAGCCCGGCTCTGCTCGACGGCAAGCGGCCGCTGCACACACCGGAAGACCTGCGCGACCATGTGCTGCTGCACACCACCACCAACAGCGACGACTGGCGGCAATGGCTGACCGCAGCCGGCCTGCCCTCGGACGTTTCCAAGCAGCCCGGCATCACCTTCGACCTGATCCTGATGACGGTGCAGGCGGCCATCGACGGCATTGGCGTCGCGATGGGGCGGACGTCGTATGTCCAGGACGACATCGCCAAGGGTCGCCTCGTCGTCCCCTTCAACATCGCGCTTCCCGCGGATGCCGGCTTCTACCTGGTCTCGCCCGAGGGCGCCGCCGAGCCGCCGAAGCTGAAGGCATTCCGGCAATGGCTGATCGCCTCCGCCAAGGGGAAGGCGTGAAGCGGCAAGACTTGACGCTCCAGGGCCCAAGGAACAAAACCTGAAATACCGCCTGCCCGGCAAGGCATTATCCCAATTGTCAGGCGATTTCCGGTTGGTCGCAGGACGCTGGCATGGCAGATTGCCGGGCCACACAAACAGTCGGCGGGCGAGAGACTTTTCCGCACCGGCCACACGCGAGACGGGGGGAGAGTAACGTCCATGTCGCAAACCACCACCACACCACCGCCCGAGATCAAATCGCGCATCGGCGCCATCCTGCGCGCCACCAGCGGCAATTTCCTCGAACAGTTCGACTTCTTCCTGTTCGGTTTTTACGCGCAAGATATCGCAAAGGCGTTCTTTCCCGCCCAGAACGAGACCGCGGCCCTGCTCAACGCCTATGGCGTGTTCTGGCTCGGTGCGCTGATGCGCCCGGTCGGCGCCATCGTGCTTGGCGCCTATATCGACCGCATCGGCCGCCGCCAGGGATTGATCGTGACGCTTGCGCTGATGGCGCTTGGTACCGTGGTGATCGCCTTCTGCCCCACCTACGCATCCATTGGCATCGCCGCTACGGTCATCGTGCTGATTGGCCGGTTGATCCAGGGGTTCTCCGCCGGAGTCGAACTCGGCGGCGTCTCTGTTTATCTTTCCGAGATCGCGACGCCTGGCAATCGCGGCTTCTACACCTCGTTCCAGTCCTCCAGTCAGCAGGTCGCGATTTTTGTCGCGGCAATCATCGGCTTTATCCTGAGAGAAGCCATGCCCGCCGACACCTTCCTGGATGCCATCGGCGGGATCGCCAAATGGCGCATCCCGTTCTTTATCGGCTGCCTCATCATCCCGGTTATCTTCTTCCTCCGCCGCTCGCTGGAGGAAACGCCCGAATTCCTGAAGATGAAGAAGCATCCGACCGCGAGCGAGGTGTTTGCCTCGGCGATCGCCAATTGGCGTATCGTCGTTCTCGGCATGATGATCGCCGTGCTGACCACGACGACCTTCTACTTCATCACGGTGTACGCACCCGGTTTCGGCAAGCAGCTCAACCTCTCGCCAACGGGGACACTGCTCGTAACCCTTCTCGTTGCTGTCACGAACTTCATCTGGAATCCGGTGGGTGGCGCGGTTTCCGACCGGATCGGCCGCAAGCCCGTGCTGCTGGCAATTGCAGGCTTGTCGTTGGTGACGGCTTACCCCGCGCTTTCCTGGCTCGCGGCAGAGCCGACGCTCGGAAAGCTGCTCGCGGTCCAGATGATGTTCTCGTTCTACTTCGGCGTCTACAGCGGCACGATGCTGGGATGCCTGGTCGAGATCGTCCCGGCCCATGTCCGCACCACCTGCTTCTCGATCGCTTTCGCATTGGCTGCAGGCATATTCGGTACGTCGACCCCCTTCGTGGCGACCAAGCTGATCGAAATGACCCATGGGGACAAGGCCTCGCCTGCATACTGGCTGATGTTCGGCGCGGCACTCGGCATCGTCGGGGCGCTCGTCGTCTATCGCGGCGGACGCACCATCGAGACGCGCGAGGCCGTCACCGCCTGAGCTCCTCAAAAGTGCCGGCCGGGCATGCCCGGCCGGTCGCTTTGCTTTCCATGCCAACAAGATTAACAAGAACGCATGGTCGATTTTAATCGCAAATACGATGTGCTGGTCATCGGTGGCGGCAACGCCGCCCTTTGCGCTGCCATCAGCGCGCGGCGCCAGGGCGCCGCCTCTGTGCTGGTGCTTGAAGGCGCGCCGAAATTCTATCGCGGCGGCAACACGCGCCATACCCGCAACATGCGCTGCGCCCATGACGCGGCGACCGATATCCTGACCGGTCCCTACACCGAAGAGGAGATGTGGGAAGATCTGCTGCGCGTCACCGGCGGCCAGACCGACGAAGAGCTGGCGCGCATGATGATCCACGAGTCCAAGGACATCCTGAACTGGGTCGTCGAGCAGGGCGTGCGCTGGCAGCCGTCGCTGGGCGGCACGCTGAGCCTGGGACGCACCAACTCCTTCTTCCTCGGCGGCGGCCGCGCCATGCTGAACGCGCTCTACCGCACGGCGGAGGAGCTCGGCATCGATATTCTCTATGATGCCGAGGTGAATGATCTCGAGATTGCGGACGGCATGTTCCTCTCGGCCTCGCTGAAATATGACGGCAAGCCTCGCACGGTCTCCGCGTCGACGCTGGTGGCCGCCGCCGGCGGCTTCGAAGCCAACATCGAATGGTTGAAGGAATATTGGGGCGAGCCCGCCGACAATTTCCTGATCCGCGGCACGCCCTATAACCGCGGCACGATCCTGAAACTGCTGCTCGCCAAGGGCGTGCAGGAGATCGGCGATCCCACCCAGTGCCATGCGGTCGCGATCGACGCGCGCGCGCCGAAATTCGACGGCGGCATCATCACGCGACATGACTCCGTCGTGTTCGGCATTGTCGTCAACAAGCACGCTGAGCGATTCTACGACGAGGGCGAGGACATCTGGCCGAAGCGCTATGCGATCTGGGGCCGGCTGGTTGCCGCGCAGCCCGACCAGATCGCCTACATCATCTTCGACTCCAGCGTGGTGACAAGCTTCATGCCGACGCTGTTTCCGCCGATCGCGGGCGCGACCGTCGCCGAACTCGCAGGCAAGCTTGAGCTCGATCCCGCAGCGCTGGAGAAGACCGTGGCCGATTTCAACGCAGCCGTGCAGCCCGGCACCTTCGATCACACCATTCTCGATGATTGCCGCACCGAAGGCATCACGCCGGCC
>DATHMA010000014.1:0-6935 GCA_035487555.1 Bradyrhizobium sp.
CTTCCGAAGCTCGACATGATCGCGGCTCCCGGTGCGGGCGGCTTTTCCGCGATGGAGAACTGGGGTGCGATCCTTTATTTCGAGGATCAACTGCTGCTGAACCCGGAGTGGTCCACGGAGTCGAGCCGTCAGCGCGTCTTCGTCGTCATTGCCCATGAGATGGCTCACCAGTGGTTCGGCAATCTGGTGACGATGGCGTGGTGGGACAATTTGTGGCTCAACGAAGGTTTCGCTTCCTGGATGGAAAGCAAGGCCACGGATCATTTCAACCCCGACTGGATGAACTGGCTGCAATCGGAATTCGACCTGCAGCGGGCGATGCGGCAGGACGCCAAGCACACGACCCACCCGGTGGTGCAGGAGATCGTGAGCGTCGAGCAGGCTGCGTTCGACGACATCACCTATCGCAAGGGCCGCGCGGTCATCCGCATGCTCGAGAACTTTGTGGGGCCCGCGGCATTTCAGAGCGGCGTGCAGGCCTACATGAAACGATACGGCTACAAGAACACGATCACGGACAATCTTTGGAATGAGCTGGAGAAGGCCTCCGGCAAGGAGATCAAGGGGATCGCCGCCGACTTCACGACCAAGCCGGGAATTCCGTTGATCGTGGTCGAAAGCGAGACGGCCAACGTTGACGGCGTCGAGGTCAATGTCCGGCAGAAACGGTTCGCCGTCGACGAAAGCGCGAACGACCCGACCGAGTGGAGCGTCCCGGTGTACGCGTCCGCTGCCGGAACGGCTGCTCAGGCACCGACAATCGTGAAGGGCGACCAGACGACGAAGATATCGGTTCCTGGATCTCCACCGATCAAGCTGAATGCCGGCCAGACGGTCTATTACCGGGTCAAATACGCCGGCGCCTTTCCGGATCTGGCAAACGCATTCGACCGTCTCGCCCCGGCCGACCAACTCGGACTCCTGGACGATGCCTGGGCGCTTGGCGAAGCCGGCAGCGAACCCATCAGCGATTATCTCGACCTGACGCTGAAGCTGACGCCCGCCGCCGATCGCGTGGTGTGGCGCCAGGTCATCGACACGCTGCTCGCGGTCGACTCCCTCTATGACCCCGGTTCGGGGCGGGATGCGTTCCGCAACTATGCGCGTAAGCGATTGCAAACCGTATTCGCTGGGATCGGCTGGGATCGCAAGCCGGCCGAGGCGAGCAACGAGACGGTCCTGCGCGAATACCTGATCAGCGGCCTCGCGCAGCTGGATGACCAGCAGGTCAAGGCCGAAGCGGGCCAACGATTCAAGGCTTATGCCGGGCCCCCGGTAAACCCGGCGGCTCTCCCGGCGGTCATCCGGCGTCCGGCCCTCGTCGCCGCCGCCGTCGGTGCCAACAGCGGTCTGTACGATCAGATGCTTGCACTGGCGAAGAGCACCACAGATTCGTTCGGAAAGGACCAGCTCTTCCTGGCCCTCGCTTCGGCCGAGGATGCGTCGCTGGCGCAACGATCACTGGACATCGCGCTCGGCAACGATCCGGCCAGGACGACCGGACCGAAGATGATCCAGCGCGTCGCCGCGAACCACGCCGATCTTGCGTGGCATTTCGCGCTGGCGAATCTCGCAAGGATCGATGAGCGGCTCGACGAGTTGCAGCGGATTAGTTTCGTGCCAGCGCTGACCGCGACTTCGCGCAGCGAGAAGGTCCTGGAGGAGCTGCAACATTACATTGACGAGAAGGTCCGGCCGCTGTCCCGCGCATCCGTCGGGCGGTTCGCCGCCGATCTGAAGTTTCGGCTGCAAGTGGTGGGGCGCCTTGTGCCCGCGGTCGATCAGTGGATCGCGAGCCATCCATAAACTTGTCTGAGCGTCCTCCCACACGCAAGGACGCTTGCCCATGATGGACCGGCGCGCATGAAAACGGAGGCCAGAGATGTCATCGGAAGATACCGAGGCCGAAATCCTTGACGTTGCCATCGTCGGGGCGGGCGTTTCCGGCGTCTATTGCGGCTGGCGACTGGCTGCGTCGCGGAAGGACCTCAAGGTCCGCATATTCGAAGCCAGCCAAAGGGTTGGCGGGCGCCTGCTCTCAGCGACTCCGCCCGGCATCAAGACGCATGTCGAGCTTGGAGGCATGCGCTACATCTCGAGCCACAAGCGCGTCGACCGCCTGTTGAAGGAATTCAAGATCGGCACGCGTCCTTTCCCCGTTCGTGAGCCGCAAAACATCTGCTATGTCCGCGGCCACAGGCTGCGGCACCAGGATCTGAAAGATCCGGCGCTCATTCCCTACACGCTCTTGCCGGACGAGCAGACGCCGCGGTCGCTGGATGTCGGGTTCGTCGCCGTGGCCGCCGAGCGGGTCCTGCGGTCGATGCTCAAACAGGAGGTCGATCTCGCAACGGTCAACTGGAAGCAAGTGGCGCAATCGGCGCAGTATGACGGCGTCAGTCTGCGCGACCTCCCTTTGCACTATCTTCTTCAGCGAAACGTAAGCGACGAAGCACTTCGTTTCGCCGACGATATCAGTGGATACAACAGCATTCTCTATACCTGGAATGCCGCTGACGGGTTTCCCTGGAATCTCGAAGACTTCGGCAAGAATGTCGAATATTTCGGTATCCCATCCGGCTTCACCACGCTGCCCGCCGAGATTGCCAGGCGTTTCGAGGCAGCGGCCGGCCCGATCCGGTTCGGCCATACTCTGAAAAGCTTCGACGTTCACAAGGACGGCGAGCAGCACCTGATTGAGTTGCAATTCGGGCTCGCGGCTGAGGCAAGGTGCACGATCAAGGCGCGGCACCTGATCCTCGCAATGCCCCGCAGGTCGCTCGAACTGCTGGCCGAAAGCGGCAAGGTGCTCGAGCGCACACCCGAAAACAAGCGCGTACGGGACATGATCGGCTCGGTGACGCCAATTCCCTTGTTCAAGCTCGCGCTCTGCTACTCGTTTCCCTGGTGGGAAACGATCGATCCGGTATCGGTCGCGACCAAGGAGGGTGTGCAATGGCTCAAGCTCGGCAAGGGCGTCTCGATCACCGACCTCCCGCTGCGGCAGTGTTACTACTGGGCGACTGATCCTGACACGGGCCATGCGGTGCTGCTGATTTACGACGACGGGCGCGACCTCGAATATTGGGCCGGATTACGAGAACGCCATGAAACCTACGCACCTCGCGATGCCGGGAAGGGCGACGAGCAGTGGAACGGCCACGAGGCGCCCGCGCTGATGGTGCAGGAGGTGCACCGTCAACTCCTCGAGATCCATGGCGTGGAGCATCGCAAGGACATCCCGACGCCCTATGCGGCGGCCTACCGCGATTGGAGCGAAGACCCTTACGGCGGCGGTGCCAATTTTTGGCGTCTTCACGTCGACAGCGAGCAGGTCGGACGTGAAATTCAGCAGCCGAAACCTCCGTTCCCGGTCTTCATCTGTGGTGAAGCCTATTCGCACCAGCAGGGCTGGGTTGAAGGCGCGCTGCAAACGGCAGACGAAATGTTGAGCGAGCACTTCCGCCTCGCGCCGCCCCCGTGATGAGCGAAACGAGCGAGAGTTGCGAGATCGCGGCTTGGGGGCGCGGCGCTACCGCGCCATAGGCGCCTGTCGGGAGAGGCGCCGCGCAGCTGGACCACCTCCGGATGTCAGCTTGCCTCCGGGACGGGACTGCCCTCGGCGCACCGCAGCGTGTCGGAGCCGGTGACCGCGCTGGTGGTACATCCATGGATGCGCTTACAATCCAGCCGAACCCGTTTTGGGGGCCGCTCAGAGACGCCAATCATGGAAATGAACCAGATCCGCTACTTCATCAAGGCCGGGGAGACCCTGAACTTCACGCGTGCTGCCGAGCAGTGTGGCGTGAGTGTCCCCTCGCTCAGCCGCGGAATCCGGCAGTTGGAGGAAGAGTTGGGCGGGCAACTGTTCCGCCGTGAGCGGCATCTGACACACCTGACCGACCTCGGCCGGCTGATGCTGGAGCATTTTTCCATCATGAGCCGTGCGGCCGACGCAGCCAAACGCGACGCCAAGGACTATGCTTCCCTCGTAGGCGCACGGCTGAAGCTCGGTGTATTCGCCTCGATCGGTGCTGACGTGCTGACCGGCTACCTCACGACCTTGCGGGATCAGGCGCGTGAGCTCGAACTGCACATCTGGGAAGCCAATTGCGAGGAGCTGGAAGGCGCGCTACTTGGCGGCGAGATCGACATCGCCCTCACCAGTTCGCCTGATCTCGACGAGCGAATCCGGATGACGCCCTTGTTTCGGGAGGCATTCTACATCTCGTTTGCTCCCGGCCATCGCTTCGGCCAGATGAATGCGGTGCCGATGCGCGAGCTTGATGGCGAGGACTACGTCAAGCGCCTGCATTGCGAATTTCCGTCGAACCTGGCGCGGCTCGGCGTCGCCAAGCCTTACAAGGCCGTGAATGTTCGCTATGTCGGCGAGCGTGAAGACTGGATCCAGTCGCTGGTGCGGGCCGGCCTCGGTTGCGCCGTGATGCCCGAGAACCTGCCGCTGTTGCCCGGGTTGGAAATGCGTCCGCTCGTCGACCCGGAAGTGTTTCGGCAGATCAGCCTGGCGACGGTTGCCGGCCGGCCGCACAGTCCGCCGGTTGCGGCGGCGGTCGCAGCCGCGCAGCGCTATTGTTGGCCGGACCGCAGCACCGGCCAGACCAGGACGACGACCTGAGCCCGCAGTCGCCGGCGTTGCGCGAAAGCTAATGTCTCATTAGCCAAACAGTAACTGTCCGCAGACGACAGAAAATTTCAATCTTCCGCGAGTTCATACGAAACCGCGAAGATGAAGATGACTGCTCATGTGAACTCTATCCTGGCCAGCGCTGCCATCGTATTGGCGTTGACGGTGTTGTTGCCGCCGCCCCCGGCGCAAGCGCAATTTGTTTGCGCCGGTAGCACGGACGGTTCCGCGCCACAAACAGGTGCCGGCGGAAATGCCGCAGGATCGGCTGGCAATTTTGCATGTGGAACGAATGCCACATCCTTCGGTTCATCCGGCAATAGTGCAGTCGGAAACAGCGCCAACGCGGTCGGCACCTTCAGCAGCAACACGGCAGTCGGAAATGCCGCGAATGCATCTGGCATCGCGAGCGGCAACACGGCGGTTGGCGCGCAAGCCAATGCGGCTGGCCCGGCAGGCAGCGGGCCGACCTTCAACACCGCGATCGGTTATCAGGCCAGTGCCAGCGGCCTGGGCCGTGGCACGGCGGTTGGCAGCCTGTCGAATGCCAAGGGCACCAATAGCACCAATGTCGCGCTGGGCTATCAGTCCAATTCCGGTGGAGACAACAGCACCAACGTGGCGATCGGTGCCGGCGCCAACGCCAGCGGCGCGGGGACCAGCAATGTGGCGATCGGGGCGGGCGCCATCGCGCAGGGCAATTCGTCAGCCTTCGGCGGCGGCGCGCAGGCGAACGGCACGAGCAGCGCTGCCTTCGGCTTCAACGCTGTCGTCAGCGGCAACAACGCGATCGCAGCCGGTGCCGGCAATACGGTCACGGGCAACAACAGCGGTGCGTTCGGCATCGGGCAGACGGTCAATGGCATCGGCAGCTTCGGCATTGGCGATCCAAACACCATCAACGGCAATGCGAGCTTCGTGCTCGGTGACGGCAATGTGGTCAACGGTGGCGCAACCGCGGGCTTCGGCGACAATGTCCAGGTCGTCGGCAGCAACAATGCGATTGCCGGCACTGCGAGCGCCGCGGGCTCGTCCGTGTTCGGCAACAACAACACCGTCAACGCTGCGAATGCGGTCGTGCTCGGTAACGGCAGCACGGTGAGCGGCGCCGGTGCGGTCGCTATCGGCACGGGCACACAAGCAGCAGGGACCAACGCGGTGGTGGTCGGCTCGGGAGCTAGCGCGAACTTTGCCAACTCCGCGGCGTTCGGCAGCGGCGCCACGACAACGCGGGCCAATCAGCAGGTGTTCGGCACCGCCAGCAATACCTACACCATGAGCGGCATTGCCTCGAATGCCAGCCGCGCGGCACAAGGCGGTCCAACGCAGATCGTCACCTCTGATAGCGGGGGCAACCTCGCGACATCCACGATCGCGGGATTGGGATTGGCTTCCGCGACCGACGTCGCCAGCATTGGCTCGCAGATCAGTGCCATCAATTCACAGATCAGCGCGATCAATGGCCGCCTCGACAACCTCACGATCGAGTCCCGCGCCGGCAGCGCGCTGGCTCTCGCAAGTACCGGCTTGCAATATGATCCCCGTCCCGGCAAGGCTTCGCTTGCGGCCGCTGTCGGCAACTACAAGGGCGTTTCGGGCTTCGCGGTGGGCTTCGGCTATGCGGTCAACGCCCGGCTGCGCGTGAACGCTTCCGTTTCAGGCGCCACTTCCATCAACGATTACGGCGGCGTGGTCGGCGCTTCGCTCACGCTCAACTGAGCTGTGGCCGTTCAACGCATGATGCGCAGACTTTCGATCATCATTGGTGCGTCGTTACTGGCGCTCATGGCGACAGGCTCCGCAGCGCAGGAGCAGCAGGCGAAGCACGCGGCGCCACCCGCAAACCAATCGCTTCCCGTCAGCATCGAGCAGGCGCTCTATCTGATCCGATCGACGCTGCTCACGCTCAATGACGCCAACCGCAGCGGTAACTATACGGTGCTGCGGGATCTGGCGGCATCCGGATTCCAGGCCAAGAACACTGCTGCCGATCTCGCGCTGAGCTTCACCGATCTTCGCCGACGAAATTTCGACCTGTTTGCAGTCGCGCTGACCGCGCCACAGCTCACGGCGCCGCCGGCGCTCGACGGCGAAGGCCGGCTGCGCCTCACCGGGGTGTTCCCGACAACGCCGCTGCAAATCGCGTTCGACCTGCTGTTCGAGAATGCCGGCGGCCAATGGCGGTTGTTCGGCATCTCGGTCGCGACCCCGGCCGCGCCGGCGCGGGCAACGACGTCCCTGCAGCAGACACCCGCCGCACCAAAGCCAAAGTAGCTTTGCGCCTTTGCCT
>DATHMA010000015.1:0-57351 GCA_035487555.1 Bradyrhizobium sp.
TGGTGCCCAGGGGCGGAATCGAACCACCGACACTGCGATTTTCAGTCGCATGCTCTACCAACTGAGCTACCTGGGCATACCGCGAGGCTCCCAAGGAGCCAACGGGCCGGCGGTTTATAGTGGGGCCGGACCGACCTGTCCACCCGTCCAAGGCGGCGGAAATGGTGGTTTTTCCACCCTTTTGAACCCTGCCGGCGTCCCGATCGGGCGAAATCGCCCGAACCGTGGCGGCCCCGCCCCGGTGGCCTCAGTTTTCCACCTTGATCTGTGCGTCCTCGATCACCGGGCCCCATTTGGCGGTCTCCGACTGCAGGAAGGCGGCGAGCTCCGCGCTCGTCGAACCCTTTGGCACGGCCCCCAAATCCTCGAAGCGCGATTTCACGGCCGGGAACACCAGCGCGGCGTTGGTGTCGGCATTGAGCCTGGCGACCACCTCGGGCGGCGTCTTCGCCGGCACCCAGAAGGCGAACCAGGAGACGACGTCAAAGCCCGGCACGGTCTCGCCGATGGTCGGCACCTCGGGCAGGACGGGGACGCGGTCCCTGGTCGTGACCGCAACGCCGCGCACACTGCCGCTGCGGACATGGGCGATGATCGAGGGCAGATTGTCGAAGATGACGTTGACCCGGCCGGGGATGAGGTCGTTGGTGGCGGGCGCGCCGCCGCGATAGGGGACGTGCGTCATCTCCACTTTCGCCATCCGCTTGAACAGTTCGCCGCTCAAGTGCAGCGTCGTGCCGGTGCCTGATGAGGCGAAGGTGACCTTGCCCTTGTTCGCATGGCAGTAGTCGATGAACTCCTGCACCGTCTTCACGGCTAAGGAGTTCGGCACGCACATCAGATTGGGCTGGGTGATCAGCATCGACACCGGCGCGAAGTCCGCGACCGGATCGTAGCTGAGATGCGAATAGAGGAACTTGTTGTTCGACATGCCGGGCCCGGCGATGAAGATCGTGGATCCATCGGGCTCTGAATGGGCGACGTAGTCGGCCGCGATATTGCCGCCGGCGCCGGGCTTGTTGTCGATCACCACCGACTGGCCCCAGATGTCCGCCAGGCGGTTGCCGATCAGGCGCGCGGTGATGTCGGTCGAGCCGCCCGGCGTGAACGGCACCACGATGTGCACGGGCTTGTCCGGCCAGGCCGCACTCAACGCGCGCGATGGCAGGATGGCCGGCGCAGCAATGGCTGACGCAGCGAGCTTGAGAAAGCGGCGGCGACTGGGCATGGAGCGACCTCCCGCGGATCACATCGCCCGATTTGCTCGGGCCGTATCATTGGGAGCGAGTGTGCGAAGGCGCGCCGCCGAAATCAAGGCGGCGAAAGTGCTAGTTAATCGCTGTCTTCGGTATCGTCATCCGCGCCGGGAACGACGTAGGTGCCCGAGAACCAGCGGTTGAGGTCGACGTCGCGGCAGCGCGGCGAGCAGAACGGCCGCGTGGCCTCCGAGGCCGGCTTGCGGCAGATCGGGCAGCGCCCGACTTTCTTGGCTCCGCCCTCGCCGGGCGGTTCAGGGGGCGCCGGCAGCATTCAGCCAGCCAAAGCGGATCGGGAATCCCTCGCCGCCGAGCAGCGTGACGGACTCATACAGCGGCAAGCCCACCACGTTGGAGTAGGAGCCGACCATCTTGACCACGAAGGAGCCGGCGATGCCCTGCACCGCATAGCCGCCGGCTTTGCCGCGCCATTCGCCGGAGCCGATATAGGCCTGGATGTCGTCTTCGGACAGCCGCTTGAAGCGCACCCGGGTCTCGACCAAGCGCTGGCGAAACGCTTCGCGCGGCGTCACCAGGGTGATCGCGGTGTAGACGCGGTGATTGCGGCCAGACAGCAGCCGCAGGCATTGCGAGGCCTCATCGACGAGGTTCGCCTTCGGCAGGATACGGCGGCCGACCGCGACCACGGTGTCGGCCGCGAGAATGAATGAGCCGCGCAGCTCGTCGTCGAGCTGCACGGATTTGAGCGCGGCATCGGCCTTGGCGCGCGCCAGGCGATTGGCGCAGGCGCGCGGCAGCTCGCCCCGGCGCGGGGTCTCGTCGACATCGGCCGGACGCAGCGCGTCGGGCTCGATGCCGGCCTGGTTCAACAGCGACAGCCGGCGCGGCGAGCCGGAAGCGAGAACGAATTTGGGACGGCCAAGCATTTAAGGGGCGTTCGGCGGGAGATTCGGAAGGGAATTTGGCGCGGAAACTATCGGAAGGCTTGGCCTTCCACAACCCATTGTGGCGGCCGGATGAAGGGCGGATTCCCTGATTTGGCGGCAAGTTTGGGGCTGTTTGCGGCGGTATATTTCGATTCGATGACAGCGGCGCAACGCCAGCTTCTACCCGCTCGCCGCGCCGACCTTGGCAAAGCGCTTGCGGATGCGCATCGAGAGGGTGTCGCAGACCTCGCGATAGGCGTCGAGCTTCTGGTCGCGGCTGCCATCGGTGTTGGTCGGATCATGCGTCGGCCAGTATTCGACGTCGGCGGCGAGCGTCCGCGTCAGGTCCAGCGCCTTGTGGTGGGCCTCCGGCGAGAGCGTGATGATGAGGTCGAAATTGAGCCCCTCCCAGTCTTCCAGCTCTTCGAACGTCGTTGGCTTGTGGCTGGAAATGTCCTGGCCGAGCTCGGCCATCACGGCGACCGCGAACGGATCGAGCTCGCCCTTCTTGACGCCGGCCGATTTCACGTAAAGCGAGTGCGGGAACATCTGCTGCAACAGGCTCTCGGCCATCGGCGAGCGCACGCTGTTATATGCGCAGGCAAACAGCACGGATTGCGGATTGCGCGCGCCCGGCGCCATCGGGCTTACGCCCGCTTCTCTTGGCGCATGATCTCGTCCGAAAACCGGTGCCCACTTTTCGGGATCATGCGCAGGTTATCCCTTCCAGTGCAGCACGGTGATCAGCGTGAACAGCCGCCGCGCGGTCTCGAAGTCGACCTTGACCTTGCCCTTCAGGCGTTCCTGCAGCGTGCGCGATCCCTCGTCATGGATGCCGCGGCGGCCCATGTCGATCGCCTCGATCTTGTCGGGAGTCGCGGTGCGGATCGCCTGGTAATAGCTGTCGCAGATCATGAAATAGTCTTTGACGATGCGGCGGAACGGCGTCAGCGACAAGAGATGCGCCACCAGCGGCGCGCCGTCCTCTTTGCGGATGTCGAACATCAGGCGGTTACCGGTGATGCCGATGTGCAAAGTGAACGGGCCGTTGCCGTCGTGGCCGTCGGGCGCAAAGAGATTCTGCTCGATCAGGTCGTAGATCGCGATCGCGCGCTCATGCTCGATATCAGGTCCGGAACGCCCGATCGATTCCTCGTCCAGCGTCACACCAACGATGCGATTGTTGGGATCATCGCTTGTGGGATCGCTGTGGGCGGGCGGCTTGGTCATGTCAGGTTAAGGCGCATCCCGACCGATCGCGAATGGGCTTCCAACCCCTCGGCCTTGCCGAGTGTCATCGCGGCGGGCCCGAGCGCGCGCAACTGCTCGGGTCCGCATTTGAGGATCGACGTCCGCTTCATGAAGTCAAGCACACCGAGGCCGGAGGAGAACCGCGCCGAGCGCGCGGTCGGCAGCACATGATTGGAACCGCCGACGTAGTCGCCGATCGCCTCCGGCGTATGGCTGCCTAAGAATATCGCGCCGGCATTGCGGATCTGCTTCGAGAACGCCTCCGCATCCGCGGTCATGATCTCGAGATGCTCGGCCGCGATCGCATCCGCCAGCGGCACGGCCTCACTGAGATTCTTCACCAGGATGATCGCGCCAAAATCCTGCCACGAGGCGCTTGCGATCTTGGCACGGGGCAGCGTCTTCAGTTGGGCCTCCACGGCCTGCGCGACCTCGTCGGCGAGCCGTCTGGAATCCGTGATCAGGATCGACTGCGCGCTTTCGTCATGCTCGGCTTGCGCCAAGAGATCGGCGGCGATCCAGGAGGCGTTGGCGGTGTCGTCGGCGATGACCAGCACTTCGGAGGGACCGGCGATCATGTCGATGCCGACCTTGCCGAACACCAGCCGCTTGGCGGCGGCGACATAGGCATTGCCGGGGCCGACGATTTTCGCGACGGGGGCAATCGTCGCGGTCCCATAGGCGAGCGCGGCCACCGCCTGGGCGCCGCCCACGCGGTAGATTTCGGACACGCCACCGAGCTGGGCTGCCGCGAGCACCAGCGGATTGAGCTGACCTCCGGGCGACGGCACCACCATGACCAGCCGCGCGACGCCGGCGACCGTGGCCGGTACGGCGTTCATCAACACCGAGGACGGATAGGCCGCGGTGCCGCCGGGCACATAGAGGCCGACGGCCTCGACCGCGCTCCAGCGCCAACCAAGCTCCACACCGGCAGCGTCGGTGAAGTGCTCGTCCTTCGGCATTTGCCGGCGGTGGAACGTCTCGATGCGGTCCCGGGCGAATTTCAGCGCGTCGAGGGTCGATGCATCGCACGCCTTCACCGCGGCTTCGATTTCGGCCGGCGTTACGCGGAGGCCGGAGGCGTCAAGCTCGAGCCGGTCATACTTTTTCGTCGCCTCGATCAGCGCCGCATCGCCCCGGGTGGCGACGTCCTGGACGATGGCGCGTGCAGCCGCCTCGACGTCCGCAGAAACCTCACGCTTGGCGGCGAGGAATTTTCCGAATCGTTCGTCGAAATCGGCGCTGGAGCGGTCCAATCGAACAGGCATGGGTGCTTTCAAAATGCGGGATTCGCGAGCTATTGCAATGGCGCGGAGGGCCTGCGGCGTCAACCCTCGGCAGCCCCATAAACCCCGTCGTCCTGGCGAAAGCGAAGGATCAGGCGCCCTCCGCCTCGTCCCCCGCGAGGTCCTCGGGGCCGAGATCGGTCAGCTCGCATTCCAGGCATTCGACGTCGAGCCGGATCGCGCCGCCCTCGGCGAACATCAAAAGCGCGCTGCCGCCGGGCGCCTCATGCTCATGAAACTCGATCCCGACCAGTTCCAACGTGTTTTCGGGGCGCGAAAGATCGATGTTGCGCGACTTGCACGCCAGCACCCGGTCGAAACGGAGGGCGGCGACCAGCCGGCTCGGCTTTGTCTCGCCCGACAGCGCCTGCTCCCAATCGAGCCGGTTCATGCCGACCACGAGCCGCTTCTCGGCCTGCCGCCAGATGATATCGGCGGGCGCCACACGCGCGTCCTGCACATGGGCGGAGATCACCGCGAGGTCGTCGGCATCGAGCGCGATCAGTTTGAGCTGCGGCGCCACGCGCTAGTCACTAATGCGCTCGATCGACGCGCCGCAGGCCTTCAGCTTCTCCTCGAGCCGCTCAAAGCCGCGGTCGAGATGATAGACGCGGTTGACCATGGTCTCGCCCTCGGCGGCGAGGCCCGCGATCACCAGCGACACCGAGGCGCGCAGATCGGTCGCCATGACCGGCGCTCCGCGCAATTGCGAAATGCCCTCGATCCGTGCGGTCTCGCCATCGAGGCTGATCCTGGCGCCGAACCGCGCCAGCTCCTGCACATGCATGAAGCGGTTCTCGAAGATGGTCTCGGTGATCTCGGACGCGCCTTGCGCATGCACCATCAGCGCCATCAATTGTGCCTGCAGGTCGGTCGGGAAACCCGGGAACGGCGCAGTCGACACCGTCACCGGCTTGATGCCGGCGCCGTTGCGGGCGACGCGGATGCCTTCATTGTTGACCGAGATCTCGGCGCCAGCCAGCTTCAGCACGTCGAGCGCCGATTGCAGCAGTTCCGGCCGCGCGCCGGCGAGCTGGACGTCGCCGCCGGTCATCGCCACCGCCATGGCATAGGTGCCGGCCTCGATGCGGTCGGGCAGAACGGTGTGCCGGGCGCCATGGAGTTTGTCGACACCCTCGACCACGATGCGCGGCGTGCCGGCGCCGGTGATATCAGCGCCCATCTTGTTCAAGCAGTCGGCGACGTCCTTGATTTCGGGCTCGCAGGCGGCGTTGGTGATAACAGTCGTGCCGCGCGCCAGCGTCGCCGCCATCAGTGCGACATGGGTGCCGCTCACGGTCACCTTGGGAAAATCGATCGTGCCGCCGCGCAGGCCGTCCGGCGCCCTGGCGATGACATAGCCGCCGTCGATGGCGATATCCGCGCCGAGCTTCTCCAGTGCCATGATCAGGAGGTCAACCGGCCGCGTGCCGATCGCGCAACCGCCGGGCAGCGACACTTTCGCCTCCCGCATGCGCGCGATCAAAGGCGCGATCACCCAGAAGCTGGCGCGCATCCGCGACACCAGCTCATACGGCGCCGTGGTGTCGATGATGTCAGCCGCGGAAATGTGCAGGGTCTGGCCTTGATATTCGCGGTCGCCCGGCCGCTTGCCCGCCGACATGATGTCGACGCCGTGATTGCCGAGGATGCGCTGCAGTTGCGCGACGTCGGCGAGCCGCGGCACGTTGTCGAGGATCAGCGTCTCGTCGGTCAGAAGGCCCGCGATCATCAGCGGCAATGCCGCATTCTTCGCGCCTGAAATCGGAATGGTGCCGTTGAGCTTGTTGCCGCCGACGATACGAATACGGTCCATACAAATTCCTGCTTCTTGTTGGGCTTCGACTATAAAGTGAAGGGCGCGCCCGCAAAAGCCTCGAAATTTGCGGCAAATTGATGGGATTTCGCGACCCGCGCTCCGCGGCGCGGGGCACCCCGGAGGCTCGTCCCAGAAGTTCGTGCCGTGCCTCAGCCCTTGATGAAGGCGAGCAGGTCGGCGTTGATGGTGGCGGCTTCCGTGGTCGGCATGCCGTGCGGAAAACCCTTATAGGTCTTCAGCGTGCCGTTCTTGAGAAGCTTCGCCGAGAGCGGACCGGAATCGGCGTAAGGAACGATCTGGTCGTCGTCGCCATGCATGACCAGCACCGGCACTGTGATCTTCTTCAGGTCCTCGGTGAAATCGGTCTGCGAGAAGGCGACGATGCCGTCATAATGCGCCTTCGCGCCGCCCATCATGCCCTGCCGCCACCAGTTCTGGATCACCGCTTCCGAGGGCTTGGCGCCCGGCCGGTTGTAGCCATAGAACGGCCCCGCCGGCAGATCGCGATAGAACTGCGAGCGATTGGCCGCCAGCTGCGCCTGCAGGCCATCGAACACCGATTTTGGCAGGCCGCCGGGATTGGCCGGCGTCTGCACCATCAGCGGCGGCACGGCCGAGAGGATTGCCGCCTTCGCCACCCGGCTCTCGCCGTGACGGCCGATATAATGCACCACCTCGCCACCGCCGGTGGAGTGGCCGACATGGACGGCGTTCTTCAGATCGAGATGCGACGTCAGCGCGGCGAGATCATCGGCATAATGATCCATGTCGTGACCGTCGGCGACCTGGCTCGAGCGGCCATGGCCGCGGCGGTCATGGGCGATGACGCGGAAGCCGTGTTGGAGGAAGAACAGCATCTGCGTGTCCCAGTCATCCGCCGACAACGGCCAGCCATGGCTGAACACGATGGGCTGACCGGAGCCCCAGTCCTTGTAGAAGATATCGACGCCGTCTTTGGTCTTGATCGTCGGCATGGGCCAGCCTTTCTCTTTTCAAATTGATTAAACAGCCGATCGCATCGCGATCGGCCCCCGACGCGCCCGATATAATCGTCGTGTTCGGCGAAACTAGACCGGCCTGTAGCGGCGCCACACCTGGATGATCATGACGATAAAGAACACCAGCACGATGCCCTGGACCACGGCGAAGGCGGGTCCCGCCGGCGGGTTGCCGGGCGCGATCTCATGCAGCGGCGGGATCTTCAGGAAGCTCTGGATCACCAGCACGAAGACGTTGAGATAAAGCGAGATCAGCGCGGTCAGCAGATAGATCCAGCGCCAGGGCCCGGCGGCCTTCATCGCATAAAGCGCGAGGCAGGCGATCGCGAGCAGGATGCACGACAGGATTCCGATCAATATCCCCGGCGTGACGCCGTTGAACGGAAACATGAAACCGGTGACGCTGGTCAGGATGGTGAAGAGCAGGAAGATTCCGGCCAGGCCGCCGGAATGATAGGGGCCGAGCATGCCGAACATCACGATGAGACCGGCAACGATCGCGATCAGGCTGATGACGACGTGAAGCGTGGTGAAAGCAGATAGGCTCAGACCCAACAACATAGCACACTTCCCCCGTTGGAAACGGCGGTATGTTATGACGGCTCCCGTGGAATTGCCACACGCAAGATGACATGTGTCATCTCAAAATGCGCGCGGCCTTTCGCCATCGTGTCACGATAAGGGGTTAAAGCGCGGGCTTTGCGGCATCGCCGAGAAAGCCGTGCAATGCAGCCACAACTTGTGCTCCCTCACCGATCGCGCCGCCGACGCGTTTGACCGAGCCCGAGCGCACGTCGCCGACGGCGAACACGCCGGGCACCGATGTTTCCAATAGCGATATCGGCCGCCCCAGATTGAGCTCGGACTGCGCGCCGGTGGCGACAAAGCCGCCGCGGTCGAGCGTGACGCCGCAGCCAGAGAGCCAGCCCGTGGCGGGATCGGCGCCGACGAACAAAAAGAGATTGCGCAGCTCGAAGGTGCTTTCCTCCGTCGCCAGCCGGCTTTTCAAGCGCACGCGTCCGAGCGAGCCATCTTCCCGCGCCTCGAGCGCGGCGATCTCGGTGTTGAACAACAGTTCGATGTTCGGTGTCGCCTCGATGCGCTCAATCAGATAACGCGACATGCTGGCCCCCAGGCCGCCGCCGCGGATCACCATGGTGATCTTGCGCGCATGGCCGGACAGGAACACCGCGGCTTGTCCCGCCGAATTGCCGCCGCCGACCAACATCACCTCCTGCTCGGCACAGAGCCGCGCCTCGACCGGCGAGGCCCAGTACCAGACGCCGCGGCCTTCGAACTTGTCGAGGTTCTCGATATCGGGCCGGCGATAACGCGCGCCGCTTGCCACCACGACGGCGCGCGACCGCAACTCGTCGCCGCAGTCGAGCATCAGCGCAAAGGCGCCGTCCCGCCGCTCGCAATTGAGCGATTTCGCGCTCATGGGAATCATGATGTCGGCGCCGAACTTCTGCGCCTGGCTGAAGGCGCGGCCGGCCAGTGCCTGGCCGGAGATGCCGGTCGGAAATCCCAGATAATTCTCGATGCGCGCACTGGCGCCCGCCTGCCCGCCATAGGCGCGCGAATCCAGCACCGCGACGGAAAGGCCTTCAGAGGCGGCATAGACCGCGGTAGCTAACCCCGCCGGCCCGCAGCCGACGATCGCCACATCGTAGATCTTGTTGCCGCGCGAGCCGCCGATCATGCCGAGCGCGCGGGCGATCTGGTTTTCGGTCGGGTTGCGCAGCACGGTCCCGTCGATGGTCACAACCAGCGGCCAATCCGACGGCGAGGGCGAATAGCGGGCAATGATTTCGGCCGCATCGTGGTCGCGCTCGGGGTCGAGCAGATGATGCGGAAAGCTGTTGCGGGTGAGGAAATTTTGCAGTTGCGCGACCGTCGCGGAATTGGACGGACCGATCAGCACAGGGCCGCCGGCATGGCCCTGGATCAGCGCGACGCGGCGCAGGATCAGGGCGCGCATGATCCGCTCGCCGAGATCGGCCTCGGCCACCAGCAGCGCACGCAATTTGTCGGGCGGGATCAGCAGCGCCTCGACACTGCCTTCGGCGTGGCCGTCGACCAGCGCGACGCGCCCCGAAAGCTGGCCGACCTCGGCCAGAAACTGCCCCGGCCCCTGATCGATGATCGGCGTGACGTGGCCGAGGCCATCGCGCTGGCTGATCGCGACATGGCCCGACAGCACGACGAACATGCCCCGTCCGGGCTTGCCGGTCTCGAACAGGCGCTCGCCATCCTTGTAGCTCCGGAGTTCGCCGAACCGGCGCATGCGGGCGATTTCGGCGTCCGTCAGGTTGGGAAAGGTCTGCTCCAGGCGAGGAAACGCCCGGCCTTCTTCGACACGCACCCTGAACTCGCGTTCGCGATCGATCTCACCGTCGGCTGCCATCAGCGTCTCTCAACTCACCAAAAACCAACGCGCGGCGATAAAGCTAGTCGGCGCGCTTGCCAAGCTCCCCATCTGGGGAGGCGTCATCATCGCTCGCTGCCGTGTCATTTTTTATGGCGCGCTCTTTGTCGCGCTCTCGGGCCTGCATTTTCCGCCGCTTGAGATTTTCGCGCAGGGCCGATTTCAGGCGATCCTGTCGCGAATCCTTCACGCGCGGCGCCGGCTCGCCGCCCCTGCCCTTATCGTCCGCCATGGCCGTCCCGTCTTGCCTATTTTTGCTGCGCATTCGGCAGCATAGCGTGTTTCGGGATCGCGGTTAGCCGGCGAGGGAACGGCGGACGGACAGCAAAATCCGGAACCGGGCCGGGCGCGACCGTCGCGCAGGAGGCTGCCGGCCGCCGTCCGGCCTTGATTTTCCGGCAGATTTTATCCGCCATCCCGGAAGCCTGCGTGCTTGCGCGCAAGAGGGCCTTGTGGCAAGAACCGGCCGCTCGCGGGTGCCGTATCGGCCGATTCTCGTATGTCCGATCTTTTCGTCCCCGGCATGCTGCCGTAGCTCAGTGGTAGAGCACTCCCTTGGTAAGGGAGAGGTCGACAGTTCAATCCTGTCCGGCAGCACCAGACGTACCGCAAAAATCAACAGCCTGGTCGTGCCGACGTCTGCACGTTCCCGCTTCGTGCGCGGCCGTACTCAACGCGATTGCCGCTAAACAAAAGCCAGCGCCCGGAGTAGCGCGCCGGCGCGATACGTGCGGCCTATTGCTCCTTCCGAACAAAGTATTGGTCCCCGCAGATGATGCCGCCGAAGATGACGTTCGGCTCGGCAGAACACTGACGGCCGCTGCAGCCTGAACGACGCGGCCAGCAGCAGGCGTCCGCTCGCGTTCGAGCCAACAAGAACAAGGAGGAAACCCCATGGCCGAATACATGGCTGGGAATGTCGGCGATTACGCCGACGGCGACCGCAAGGTGGTCGTATGCGGCGAATTCGAGGTCGGCGTTTTCCGCATCGGCGACGCGTTTTACGCCTGGCACAACCGGTGCGCCCACCGCGCCGGCCCGGTGTGCCAGGGCCGCCTGATGAAACGCGTGCTTGAGCCCGTCGCGGACGACATGACCGTCCGCACCCAGGAATATGACGAAGCCCAAAGCCACATCGTCTGCCCGTGGCATGGCTATGAGTTCAACATCAAGACCGGCTTGAACCAGGGCAGCGACCGGCTTCGGCTGCGCAAGGCCGATCTGTCGATCCGAGACGGAGAAATCTATGTCAATGTCTGAACCGGACCCGAAGAGCCCGCCGAGAAACGATCAATACGGCTGGATCGACGCGATCGCGCCGGATCTGCTTCGCACCTCCCGCGAGCTAGTTGAGAAAGGCGAGGCATCGCGCGTCTCCGACGAAGCGGTTGCGCAGATCCTGACCGCCGCCATCCGGCTTTATGTCGCGAAATCGGACGGCGAGGAACGTACCTTCTCGCCGATCGCAGGCACCTGCGACAGCGAGATGACTCCCACCGAATTGCTGTCGGCCGTGTCCGAGATGTTGCGCGCGCTGCATCTCGGCCCGATGGAGCTGGCGCTGTGGTATCGCCGGCGCCCGGACGAAGAAAACCTGTTCGGAGGCCGCCAATCATGAACGTTCACGGCAAGATCGGACCGCAATACGCCAAGGTGCAGGAGATCAGCGTCCACACCGACACCCGCGACGTCCTCGCCCACGCCAGGCGAAGCGCGCTGAGGCGCGGCCTTCAGGACTGGTTCGTTTGCGACATCGACGCCCATCACGTCGAAACCGTGTCGTGGAAGGAAATCGTCACCTTTATCGAAGATCCCGTCGTCCGCGACAATGCGATGCGATTCCAAGCCGAGCGAATCGGCGCGCCACCGTACGGGCTGAACGGAGATCTCGGCCTGCGCTATCAATCGGTCGGCGGGCGAATTCCGCATCAGGACGGCCAGCAGGAAATCGTGACCGAGACCGACGTCCATCGCGACGTCACCCTGACGCGCCGGGCGATGGATTCGCTCGGCGTCGACAACATGGTGGTATTCCCGACACCTATGCTGTTTCTCGGCATGCATCCGCAGGCCGAGATGGAGGTATGGCTCGGCAACGCCTACAACCGCTGGCTGATCGACCGCATCCTGTCCGCCGACGACAGGATCAAGTCGCTGATCTACCTGCCGTTCAATACGCCGCAGGAAGCGGAGCGTACGGTCAAGATGCTGGGCGACAAGAAGGGCGTGATCGGCTTCTGCGTGACAAGCACCCGCAACAAGCCGGTGCATCACAACGACTACATGCGCCTCTATTCCATGATCGAGGAAACCGGCAAGCCGCTGGCCTTTCACGCCGGTTACCACTGGCAGGATCCTTCGCTCGCGACGGTCAATCGCTTTCTCGGCATGCATGCGCTGGGTTTTGCCTGGTGCAACATGGTGCACATGACCAACTGGGTGCTCAACGGAATTCCGGAGCGCTTTCCGAAGCTCAAGTCGCTGTGGGTCGAAAGCGGCCTGGCCTGGGTGCCGTTCCTCATGCAGCGGCTCGACGATCAGTATCTGATGCGTCCCTCGGAAGCGCCACAGCTCAAGCGCCTGCCGAGCGAGTACATGAACCACAACTGCTTCTACACGACGCAGCCGATGGAGACGACACATCCGAAGGCGCTGGAAAACACCCTCGAGATGATCAGAGCTGAAACCCAGCTGATGTTCGCGTCCGACTGGCCGCACTTCGATTTCGATCTGCCGCAGGAAATCTGCGATCTGCCGTTCCTGGGCGAGCAGGCGAAGCGCAACATCCTGGGCCTGAATGCGGCACGCATCTTCAACCTCGATCCAACGCCGGTGAAGAAACTGATCGCATAGCAAAAAGGGCGGAAGCCTGCCGCCAGAAGCAGGCAAGCCTCAATCAACAACAATACTGGGGAAACGAACATGACCACGATTTCGGTGGCGGGCGGCGCGTCTGTCAAAACAGAGCAAACGGCAGCCATCAGGCGCGTCTGGCTGCGCCTCATTCCGTTTCTTTTCGTCCTTTATATCTTCAACTATCTTGATCGCATCAATATCGGTTTTGCGGCCTTGTCCATGAACAAGGACCTTGCGCTGACCGCCACGACGTTCGGCCTCGCCAATTCGATCTTCTACATCGGCTATGTCGCCTGCGAGATCCCCAGCAACCTGCTGATGGCGCGTTATGGCGCCCGCGTCTGGCTCGCCCGTATCCTGATCTCATGGGGTCTCGCCTCGGCCGCAACCATGCTGGTCGTCGGTCCCAACAGCCTCTATCTGATCCGATTTCTGGTTGGCGTGCTCGAAGCCGGCTTTGTGCCCGGCGTGCTGCTCTATTTGACCTACTGGATTCCCAATTCGCATCGTGCCCGTGCCAATGGCTATCTGATGATGGCACAGCCGGTGGCGATGGCGCTGGGTGCCGGCGTGTCCGGCCTTATCCTCGACAACCTGAATGGAACGCTGGGCCTGCAGGGGTGGCGCTGGCTGTTCCTGCTGGAGGGATTGCCGGCGGCGATCTTCGGCCTGATCGCCTACGCCTATCTCACCGACAAACCCAAAGACGCCAGTTGGCTGAGCGAGCCGGAGAAGCGCACGCTGACGTCGCTGCTCGCGGAAGATCAGCCGGCGTCCGGGGGCCGGACGAGCGCTCCGGTGTGGAAGCAGGTGTTTGAACCCAAGATCGTGCTGCTGGCGCTGGCGTATTTTTGCCTGGTCAACACCATCAATGCCAATGCCACCTGGATCCCGACCATCGTGCGCGAGGTGCTGAAGGCCTATTCGCTGTCGCAGATCGGCTTCGTAACCGCGATACCGGCGATTTGCGCACTGATCCTGATGCCGTTGTGGACCCGCAATTCCGACCGGACGCAGGAACGAGTGTGGCACGTGATCGCGGCGCTGGGCATGGCGGCGGCTGGATGGCTGCTGGTGATCTTCTTTCCCGCGCCCGCGCTGAGGCTCGTTGGTCTTGTCTTCACCGTTTCCGGCGCGTTCTGCGCGATGGCGACGTTCTGGACGTTGCCGCAGGCGCTGTTGTCGGAAGCGGCGCGGCCGGCGGGCATCGGCCTCATCAGCGCAGTGGGCTTGCTGGGTTCGGCGGTGAGCCCGGCCGTGATCGGATTCCTCCGCGACCTGACCGGCAATTTCTCCGCGGGCCTGTTCTACGTCACGGCGTTGCTCGTAGTCTCGATCGTGCTGGTATTGACCGTTGCTCGCTTGCGGCCGAACGCCGCGTAGAGAACGGAATGGCGCGGGGCGCGCAGGGGCGTAGCGAGCCCTGAAAGCGTTCGTGTTTCCGGCCTCCAGCTGCTAGGCTCTGCGTCCAATGATACGGGAGCGCCAGGGCCAACCATGATCGAACTGCGTCAGTTGCGACAGTTCATTGCCGTTGCCGAGGAACTGAGCTTTCGACGCGCCGCCGATCGTTTGAATATGGCGCAGCCGCCGCTGACCGTCGCGATCAAGCAGATCGAAGAAGAAGTCGGAACGCTGTTGATCGAACGGACCAATCGAATCGAGCGATTGACCCCCGCGGGGCTGGTGTTTCTCAGTGAGTGCCGACGCACCGTCGTGCAGGCCGAACGCGCGATCGTCGCGGCGCGGCGAGCCGGCGCGGGACTGTCCGGCACCCTTCGTGTGACGTTCGTGGCCAGCGCCGCTCGCGAAATCCTGCCAGCCGTCCTGCGCGCGTTCCGCGAACGATATCCCGAAGTCGAGTTGACGCTCACGGAAGCGATGACAGGACAACAGATCGCGAAAATTCAATCCGGCGAAGCGGATGTGGGCTTCGTGATCCCGCCGCTGCGCGACGCCGACGGACTGAATGCCGAAGTGCTGACCAGAAACCAGATGGTCGCAGCCCTGCCGGAGAATCATCCGCTGGCACAGCGCCAATCGGTCGCGTTGGCGGATCTGGCCTCGGAGCCCTGGATCATTTTTCCGGCAAGGCAGGGGCCGGGCCTGCATGAGCGGGTGCTGATCGCCTGCGCGCAAGCCGGTTTCGTACCGCGCGTCGGCCAGGAAGCGCTGCAGATGGACACGATCGCAAGCCTTGTCGCCGGCGGCATGGGTGTAGGCCTGGTCACCCGCGTCATCGCCACTGCGAACCGGCCAGGCATCGTATTCCGCGATCTCACCGGACCGGGCACGCCGGTCGAATATGAGCTCGCGATCGCCTTCGGCCGTTCCTCGCCGTTGCTGGATGCCTTCATCGCCGTGGCCAGATCGCTCATTCAATAGACGAGATCGGCAAGCGGTCGCGTTGCCGCTCAATACGAATAATTCCCATCCGGCGGCTCATCGTCTTCAGGCGGCAATTCTTCGTCCGGGCCGTCGATCAACTCCGCACATGTCCAGATGAAGCTCAATTGAAAGGCGATGATCGCGCCCATCGTCAGGGCGAAATGGAATTTCTGGGCGAAGAAGACAAGATAAACGAGCGTCGCCGTCGTGATCAAAGTGAAGACGATGCCAACACGTACGCCTCTAGTGAAGTAGGTGGATCGTTCCATCGTTAAACACGCCAGTCAGTCCCGCTTGCGGCAGCTTGCGGCCGCATTTCCACATCAGGGTCTTCCTACTTGGTTCTCTACCCGATATCGCAGCCACAGCGCACCACCGTCGAGCGGCGTGGTACTTTCCAATGTCATCTTCTGCAGCGGCGCCTTGTTCGGCCCCTCGTCGGGCGAGTCGAACGCGCTCGGAGCCCCACGAGTCCCGTCGACGGCGGGGTTCAGGACCAAATGGATTTCGTCGATCAGCCCGGCGCGGAGGAAGCTGCCGTTGGTGGTGCCGCCGCCCTCGACGAGCAGGCGTTTGACGCCGAGCTCGCGGTTGAGAATGCCCAGGGCGAGAGCGAGATCCAGTTCGCTTTCGCCCGCGAAGATATAGGAGACGTTCTCACTGCGCAGCCCGGCGAGATGCGCGTCGGACACCTTTTTCGCAAGGACAGCGACGATGGGATCGCCGCCGATGTCCGAGCGGCCGAAGGCGACCTTGCCATGGGCGTCGAGCACGACACCATAGGTTTTCGCGTCACGTCGCGCGAACCAGTGCTCGCGAGGGAAGGTCTCTCTGGTTTGAGCGGGATAGGATTCCCGCTTGGCAAATTCGCGGCCGGTGGTGCGGCCGACCAGCCATGCATCGCAGCCGAGTTCGTCATGCACGCGCTCGAACAGCCCCTGCAATTGCGATGGGTCCGGACTCCAGCGGCTGAGCCAGATCCGGCCATCGAGGCTGGCGGAGACGATACAAGCGACATGCGGCTTCATTTGCAAAACTCCAACGGCACCGAGCATCAAGCGAGGTGCCGTCTTATACCGCGCTATGCGGCATTATCACGAACGTTGAGATCAACTCCCTGGGGGTCCTTTACCGTGGAGACTGATATCAGCGAGATCACCGACAGCGCGGCAATGTAGACGCCGATGCGCCAGGACTCGCCGGTCGTGCCGATGATCCATTGCGCGATCATCGGCGCAAAGGCGCCGCCCAGGATGGCGCCGAGCGCGTAGCCGATCGAGACGCCGGAGTAGCGGACCTTGGCAGGGAACATCTCGGCATAGAGCGCGGCCTGCGGGCCATAGGACAGCCCGAGCGCGATGGTGAGGCCGACGGCGGCGACGAAGAACAGCGTCACGTCCCGGCTGTCGATCAAAAACCACATCGGCACCGCCCACAGCACCATCAGGGCATAGCCGATCTGGAAGGTTTTCACGCGCCCGAGCTTGTCGCCGAGCACGCCGCCAAGCAGCGTGAAGATGAACCAGCTGACGGCCGCGAGCGTGCTGGCGAGCAGAAGCTGGTCGGACGGCATCTTCAACGTGCTGGCGCCATAGCTGATCATGAAGGCGATCAGGATGTAGCCCGCCGCGTTGTTGGCCATGAAGATCAGCGCGGTGCGCAGGATTTCTTTTGCGTTGCTACGGAACAGCTCGGCGATCGGCGCCGAGGACTCGCGGTGGCGGCGCTGCATGGCCTTGAACACCGGCGATTCCTCGACGGTGCGGCGGATGACGATGCCGATCACGATCAGCACGATCGAGAACAGGAACGGGATGCGCCAGCCCCATTCGATCATCGCCTGCTTGCCGAGTGTCGTGGTCAGGATCCACAGCACGCCGGTGGCGAGGATCATGCCAAGCGGCGTGCCGATCTGCGGAAAGGCACCGAAGAAGCTGCGCTTGTCGATGGGCGCATTCTCAACCGACATCAGCGCGGCACCGCCCCATTCGCCGCCGGCGGAAAATCCCTGCAGGATGCGAAGGAAGATCAGCAGCGCCGGGGCGAGCGCGCCGATCTGCGAATAGGTCGGCAGCACGCCGACCAGCGCGGTCGCCGCGCCCATCAACACCAGCGTCGCCACCAGCACATTCTTGCGGCCGAACCTGTCGCCGAGGGAGCCGCACACGATGGCCCCGAGCGGCCGGAACAGGAACGACAGGCCGAGCGTTGCGAACGAGACGATCTGTGCCAGCAGCGGATTGTTCTGATTCATCGGCGCGAAGAACAGGCTGGCGAAGACAAGACCCGTGGCCTGCGCGTAGACGAAGAAGTCGTACCATTCGATGGTCGTGCCCACGAGCGTGGCGACGAGGACCTTGCGCTCCTCACCAGTCATTTCGGAACTGCGCGCAACCGCTGCACTCTCAAGCGACATGTTTCCCCCGATCGCATTTTCGTTTCAAGGCGAGCCGCGACGCCGCGTTGCGCTCGGCCTTGTCTCGCCAAACGTCAGCATGAATCGCGCTCGCCTTTCAAGGGCTGCGCCGGATGGGCGATATGCGGCTCAAGGTTTCGGCGACCGCCGCGGTACGGGCTTGCCGGCGTCTGACTGCGCGCGCAATCCGTCCACCAGCACATCGAGCATCCGGATCACGCTCGCCTGCCAGCCAGGCTGGTCGTGCAGCATGCACATGCCCACCAATGTGCGCAGCAAATCCTCAGGGGTGATATCGGCGCGGACTTCGCCGGCCGCAACCGCGCGCTCAAGCAGCATCCTGATGGCCTTGGTGAGCCGCTCGAAGGAAAAGGCCGTCAGCTCCGAGGGCGGGCCGGCGGCGAGCGCAAGCGCGGTGGCCATGCCCTTCTTGGTGGCGACGAACTCGACATTGGAACGCAGCCAGCGGCGCAGCGCCTCGACCGGCGCGGCCTCACCCTTCAATTCTTCCGCCAGCTCGCTGAGCTGCTCCACCTCGCGGCGATAGACCGCTTCATAGAGCGCTTCGCGCGTCGGGAAGTGGCGATAGAGCGTGCCGATGCCGACGCCGGCCTCGCGCGCGACCGCCTCCAGGCTCGCATCCGGCCCGCCGGCGCTGAACACGGCTTTTGCGGCTTCCAGCACGCGCTCGCGGTTACGCAGCGCGTCGGCGCGCGGCTTGCGGGAGCTTTTTGCGGAACCAATCTCCATCCCAAACGTCTCGTCACCGGCAGTTGATCGGCCGGCTCTTGATAAACGGAGGAACCCTCCGTATAACTAATCCCGTTACGCCAACCAGTCCAGCCGTCACCTCGGCGGCCACTCGCGGATCGCAGCGATTCACGGGCTGATGACCTGTGCCCGTTGCGCTTTCGTTTGACCATAGCACCGATCGGAACATCGCATGAATTTGTCTCTTCGGCTCACCGTCAATGGCGAGCGGCGCGAAATGACGCTCGACGACCCCCGCGTCACCTTGCTCGACCTCTTGCGCGAGCGGCTTCAGCTCACCGGGACCAAGAAGGGCTGCGACCGCGGCCAATGCGGCGCCTGCACCGTGTTGGTCGACGGCAGGCGGATCAATTCGTGCCTGACGCTGGCCGCAAGCCATGACGGCGCCGACATTCTTACCATCGAGGGGGTGGCGCAGGGCGAGCATCTGCATCCCCTGCAGGCCGCATTCATCGCCCATGACGGCTTCCAGTGCGGCTTCTGCACGCCGGGCCAGATCATGAGCGCGATCGGCCTGATCGCGGAAGCACAGGCCGGCGATGATCCCGAGCGCATCCGCGAAGCCATGAGCGGCAATCTCTGCCGCTGCGGCGCCTATGCGGGGATTACCGAGGCCGTGCTCGAAGCACAAAAGATTCTCAAGGACACCAAGACGGAGCGCGCGGCATGAACCAGTTCGACTATGTGCGCCCGGCCAGCGTTGCCGAGGCGGTAAAGGCCGCCAGCACGCCCGGCGCAGCCTATCTCGCCGCCGGGACCAACCTGCTCGACCTGATGAAGGGCGGCATCGTCCAACCGTCGCGGCTGGTCGATGTCACGCGCCTGCCGGGGCTCGATCGCATCGAGCGTCTCGCCGACGGTTCCTTGCGGATCGGCGCGCTGGTGCGCAATGCCGACCTCGCGCATGACGAAAAATTCGCGAAGCACTATCCCGCGGTCGCCGAAGCGCTGCTGTCCGGAGCCTCGGCGCAGTTGCGTAATGCCGCGACCGTCGGCGGCAATCTCCTGCAGCGGACACGTTGCGCCTATTTCTATGACACCGCGAGCGCCTGCAACAAGCGCAGCCCCGGCTCGGGCTGCGACGCCGCCGGCGGCGACAACCGCCTGCACGCCATCCTCGGCTGGAGCGAAGGCTGCATCGCCACTCATCCATCCGATTTCTGCGTGCCGCTGGCGGCGTTCGATGCCGTCGTGGAGATCGAGGGCCGCAATAGACGGCGCGAGATCGCACTCGATGCGCTGCATCGCCTGCCCGGCACGACGCCGGAGCGCGAGAGCGTGCTCGAACCCGGCGAGCTCCTTGTCGCGGTTCGCCTGCCCGCCAGCGCAAAGAGCTTCGCCGCGCATGCTCGCTATATGAAAGTGCGCGAGCGCAACTCCTACGCCTTTGCCGTGGTCTCGGCTGCGGCCGGGCTTGTCATCGAAGGCGGCGTGATCAAGGAAGCGCGGCTCGCGCTTGGCGGCGTCGCACCAAAACCGTGGCGTGCACGCTCGGCCGAAGCCCAGCTCGCGGGATCGGCGGCGAGCGACGCTGCGTTCCGCCGCGCGGCACAGGCAGCGCTCGTCGACGCCAAGCCATCCGGCAACAACGCGTTCAAGATCGAGCTCGCGCAACGCGTCATCGTGCGCGCGCTGACGCTGGCTGCCCAGGGCACGCCGGAGCGCGTGCCGGCCCTTCCCGCCTCCCCCTTCTCCTCCGCCATCGGAGCCCTGAATGTCTGAGATCACGCTGTCCCGCGACCCCGCCCATATCCGGCACGGATCGAGCATCGGCCAGCCGCTGACGCGCCGCGACGGCGTGCTCAAGGTGACGGGCGAGGCCCGCTATGCCGCCGACAATCATCCGCCGAAAATGCTGTTTGCGGTGATGGCCGTGAGCCACATCGCGCGCGGCCGCGTCGTCTCGCTCGACGTCGCCGCGGCGAAACGCCATCCCGGCGTCGTCGAGGTGATGACGCCGCAGAACCGTCCTGCGCTGGCGGAAGACCCCGACGCCAAAACCAATCCCTTCATGTTCCGCATGGAGCTGTTACAGAACGATTCCGTCCGCTACGCCAACCAGGCGATTGCGGTCGTGATCGCCGAGACGCTGGAAGCGGCGACCGAAGGCGCTGCGCTGTTGTCGCCGCGCTACGAAGCCGAGCTGGCGCGCTCGACGCTCGACGCCGCCGAGAGCTATGTGCCGCCTGCGGTCGGCATCGGCCATCCCGCCGTCGTCGCCCATGGCGACGCTGATGACGCGCTGAAACATGCCGCGCACAGCATCGAGGCGACTTACGAAACGCCGCCGCAATATCACAATCCGATGGAGCCGCATGCGATCGTCGCTTCCTGGAGTGGCGACGCGCTATCGATTGACACGCCCACCCAGGGGCTTGCGATGGCGCAAGGCCGGATCGCCGGCCTGTTCGGTATCTCACCGGAGAAGATCCATATCCGCAGCCCGTTCCTCGGCGGCGGCTTTGGCTGCAAGGGCCTGATCTCCGGACCACAGATTCTCGGCATCCTCGCCGCCAAGCTGGTCGGACGTCCCGTAAAACTCGTGCTGCGCCGTGACCAGATGTACGGCCCGGTCGGCCATCGCTCGGCCACCCGCCAGCGGCTGCGCATGGGCGCCACGGCCGACGGCGAGCTCACCGCAATCGATCATCACGCGAAGATCACGACCTCGACCTTCGATGATTTCTATGAGCCCGCGGCCGACGCCTCGCATTCACTCTATGCGAGCCCCGTAATCGCAACCTCGCACGATGCGGTGCGGCTCGACATCGGCACGCCGCTGTTCATGCGCGCGCCCGGCGAAGCGACGGGATCGATCGCGCTCGAAAGCGCCATCGACGAGATCGCGGAAGCCTGCGGCATCGATCCGCTCGACTTCCGCCTGAAGAATTATGCCGAGGTCGAGCCGATCACGGGCAAGCCGTTTTCCTCCAAGGCGCTGCGCGAATGCTACGCCAAAGGCGCAGAAAAATTCGGCTGGTCGAAGCGGCCGCAGCAGCCACGACGGATGCGCGACGAGAACGGCTTCCTGGTCGGCTGGGGCATGGGCACGGCGACCTTCCCGGCGCTGATGTTCGCCGGCCAAGCCCGCGCGGTGATCCGCAGCAATGGCTCCGGCGTGATGGAGACCGGCGCGCATGACATGGGCCAGGGCGCCTGGACGGCGCTGGCGCAGATCGCCGCCGATTCACTCGCGCTCGACCTCGAGCACATCGAGTTCAAGGCCGGCACCTCCGACCTGCCCGACGCGGGCATTGCCGGCGGCTCGGCGCATACCGCGACTGTGGGCGTTGCGATCCACAACGCCGGCGCGGCGGTCATCGGCAAGCTCGCCGAGCTCGCGATGGGCGACCAGCGCTCGCCGCTATTCGGTGCCGGTAATGCCGGCGTGGTCGCGCGCGACGGCCGCCTGTTCCGGCGCGACGACGAGGCCCGCAGCGAAAGCTTTGGCGAGATTCTGGCGCGCGCCGGCGTTGCCGAGATCGAGGCGCGCGGCGATGGCGCCATGGACCCGGCGGCGCAGACCAACTACGCCATGCGCGCGCATGGCGCGGTCTTCGCCGAAGTCAAAGTCGATCCCGATCTGGGCCAGATCCGCGTCACGCGCATGGTCGGCGCATTTGCCGCCGGCCGCATCGTCAATCCGCATCTGGTGCGGAGCCAGTATCTCGGCGGCATGATCTGGGGCGTCTCGTTCGCGCTGCATGAGAAGGCGATCGTCGATCACCGCTCGGGTCGCATCATGAACGCCAATCTCGCTGAATATCATGTGCCGGTGAATGCCGACGTCCCCTCGATGGAAGCCTTGCTGATCGAGGAGCACGACCCCCATGTGAACCCGCTCGGCATCAAGGGCGTCGGCGAGATCGCCATCACCGGCTCGGCCGGCGCGGTCGCCAACGCCGTCTGGCATGCGACCGGCATCCGTGTGCGCCGTTTCCCTGTAGCAATCGAGGAGTTGGTGACGAAATAGCCGAGCGTCACCATTTTCTGGCCGCATCGATAGCAGATGAAACCGTTTTGGCGGCTGCGGCATTGGTCAGCCGATTCGCTGGCAAACGGTTTCAGATGACGGGTCCGGAATTAAAGCAATTGCGCGCCGATCTCGGCGAGGCCCTTGGCCGGCAGCTTTCGCCGGCCGACATGGCCAAACTTTGCGGCCTGCCCGCCAGCGGCGCCGAGACGATCCGCCGCTGGGAAGTCTCGGGTCCGAGCGATGCCGTCGCCAAGCAGCTCCGCATCCTCGCCATGGCGAGCGACAAGCATCCGATCCTGGAGAGCTTCAACGTCTTCGACCGCTTCGACGTGCGCGAGCAGGATCGCCCGGCGCGGCGCGCGGAGTTCCGCGAGCAGATGAAAGAAGAAGTGAAGCGGCGACTGGGCTAGCGCATGATGCGGCGGCCATTCGCATTCCTGATGCTCTGCGCGTTGTTGTGCGATCCGGCGCAAGGCGGACGAGCCGAGCAGGCCGACGACGGCGAAGCAGGCGCGGTCTGGACCGCGATCATTCCCGACGCCTTTCCCAATTACATCTACACCTGGCACATGAGGGGCGACGGCAGCTATCGTGAGGACGGACGCGACGCCGCAAGGGGCAAGCCGATCCAGCCCACGCTCTCCGGACGCTGGAGCCGCGAAGGCCCGCACATGACGCTGCGACAGGACGACCAGCCCTACCTGTTCGATGGCGTGGTCCTCGGCAATCTCTACGCCGGCACACTCTATTTCGGCGACAATGCGCGTTCGCGCTTCTGCGCCATCAGAGGCGAGGCGCCACCGGAGCATTGCGCGGCCGCACCGTCAGTGGCGAACGCACGACGTGGCTAAAGGCCCTTCATCGGCGTGTATCAAAACAGCACAGCAAGAGCGGCGATTGATCCGCGTGCACGGCAACTTCAGGGCGTCGCAAGATCTCCGCCAGAAAATGAACACATAATCGCCTCATCGCCTTTGCGGTCCTGACAAGAAATTCGATGAGGCTCGCAAGAGCTGAAAATCAAAGAGCCGTGACCGCGCTTCACAATTTGGCGCCGAACGGTGGCGCGAATGGGCGAGGGCTCGCGCATGCCGAACGGAACCCGATTTCACCCGACCTGGCCGATGGCGTGGATTTTGGGCGCGCCGAGGAGCGTTTTTGACCGCACGAACGCCGTAGCGCGCGCCTTACCACATCATACAGCTTGTTTTGGCTCCCGCGCCGTAGATCGGCCGACAGGAGGTTTAGTGATGAGTACCCTGGACGAGGACGATACCAACAAGCAGCTGCAGCGAGCGGTACCTTGGGTAAGCGACCCGCAAAACAGGCAACAGCGAGACAACGAGACGCGCCGTCTCGAGGAAGACGTCCTGGAGGCGGCCAAGCGCCTCGAGCGAGAATCCGCCAGGCTCCCACCGCAACCGCCCGCAGATCCGCAAACCGCGGTCGGGTTCCGGCTGACGGAACCGAGCCTGCGCGGGGGCGCAGAACCTCGCCGGCGCCAGGATGATAATGAGAGCGCAAATGAGAGCGGAGAGGACAGGGCGAAGAGAATCTGGTCCGAGCTCAAGCCGCGGTTCGTGCCGCAACCGCCGCGAGATGGCCTGTCCGGCCTGGTGCTGGTTGCGGGCCTTCTCGGCGCGATGGCCTTGTCCGCGATCGCGGCCATGGTCGTGGTGAATCTCGTGCCTCCTCCCGCGACCAACGCCGATATTATTATCAAGAGTGAAGAGCGGGCGCCAAAGGGCAACTCGTTTGCCGCCGCCACGCTCGGCGATCTCGCCAAGGTTTCCGAGGCTCAGGCGAAGATGACGCGCGCCGACGAACCGGCGGTGCCGCCCGAAACATTACTCGCCGCGGCTCCGCCCAACGACATCGCGGCCCCGAAATCTCCCGGACCGACAAGCCCGCCCGCAAATGCGATCGTCGAACCGGCCAGGCCAGAAATTGCCACGCCCATCCCAAGCCCCGTTCCGGCCGCGAGCGCTAGCCCTGCCCTTCCGCCGGATGAGATTGCCTCCCTGCTGAAACGCGGCCGGGACCTGATTGCCTCCGGTGACATTGCGAGCGCGCGCCTCATGCTGAAGCATGTTGCGGAAGGCGGCAGTGCGGAGGCTGCCTTCGTTCTGGCGGGAACGTTCGATTCTGCCGTGCTTGCAAACCTGCGGGCGATCGGCGTGCAGGGCGACCCGGCAAAAGCACGCGCCTGGTACGAGCGAGCAGCCGAGCTCGGATCGCTCGAAGCCCGGCAGCGGCTTCAGGCGCTGCGCTGAGGTTCGCGCCGACCGAAACACCTGGGGCAAAACACTTGGGGCAAAACACTTGGGGGCACATGTACACAGGGGAACATGATGCGAACCACCACCAAGAAACGGCACGCCCCGGGCCGCATGACGACCGCATGCGCCGCCACGCTCGCGGCCTTTGCGCTGTCGAGCCAGGTAACATCGTCGCGCGCCGCCGATGATGAAATCCGGATCGGCAACACCATGCCTTATAGCGGTCCCGCTTCCGCCTACGGCATCATCGGCAAGACCATCGCCGCCTATTTCGGCAAGGTCAACGCCGAGGGCGGCATCAATGGTCGCAAGATCAACTTCATCTCATATGACGACGGCTATAATCCGCAGAAGGCGGTAGAGCAGACGAAAAAGCTGGTGGAGGAGGACAAGGTCCTCTTCATCTTCGCCGGGCTCGGCACCGCGACCAGCGCAGCGACGCGGCCCTATCTCAACAGCAACAAGGTGCCGCAGCTGTTCGTCGCTTCCGGCGCGTCGATGTGGGACCAGCCGCTCGAGTTCCCGTGGACGTTCGGATTCCAGCCGAGCTATCAGACCGAGGCTCACATTTACGCGCAATACATGCGGGAGAAGCATCCAAACGGCGGCAAGATCGCGATCCTTTATCAGGACGACGATTTTGGCAAAGACTACATCAAGGGCCTGACGGACGGGCTCGGCGGCAAGATTCCGATCGTCGCCCAGGCGAGCTACAAGGTCACCGACACCAGCCTCAACCAGCAGATCGCGACGTTGAGGGCCTCCGGCGCGGACATCCTGCTTGACGTGACGACGCCGAAATTCGCCACGATGGCGATCCGGCGCGTCGCCGAGCTTGGCTGGAAGCCCGAGCACTTCATCTCGCAGGTGTCGGAATCGGTCGCAGCCGTGCTGCAGCCGGCCGGCCTGCAAAACGCCGAAGGGATTTTTTCGGCAGGCTATACCCTGGAAGAAGACGATCCCGAAGCCGCCACCGATCCGGCATTCCGCGAATGGGCCGCGTTCATTGAACGCTATCTGCCGGAGACGCCCAAGACCAATGTGCTCACGGTATACGGCTATGTGATCGCCAATCTGATGGTCGATGTGCTCCGGCAGTGTGGCGATGATCTTTCGCGCGACAACATCGCAAAGCAGGCGGCGTCGCTGAAGGGCGTGCGGGTTCCAATGCTGATTCCGGGTATCGTGGTCAACACCAGCGCCAGCGACCATGCGCCGCTCGAGCAGATGCGGATGATGCAATTCAACGGCGGACGGTGGAACAAGTTCGGACCGGTGCGCAGCGGCGTCGACGCCGGCGCCGTCAGCGACTCCTTCAAGACGATCTTCCGCTACGGCAACGCCAAGCGCGACCTTGCCAATCAGCTCAATGCCAACACCGTCACACTGATGACGGGCGCGTTCGGGTCGACTTACGCGGAGATGGGCGCCGACCTTGCCTCCGTGCTGGATAAGGGGACTGATCTGCGCATCCTGCCGGTGATGGGCCGTGGCTCGGTCCAGGCTGTCGCCGACATCCTGCTGCTGCGTGGCGTCGATGCCGGCATCGTGCGCAAGGACACGCTGGCCTATCTCGAGCGCAAGGGCTTCGCGGACAACATCCGCAATCAGTTCGTCTACGTCACAAAGATGTTCAACGAGGAAATGCATGTGCTGGCGCCGAAGGCGATCCAGAGCATCAAGGATCTCGACGGCAAGACGGTTGCGGTCGACCTGCCGGATTCCAGCACGTTCGTGACCTCGATCAACGTGCTGGAGAGCCTCGGCATCAAACCGCATCTTCTCTATATAGAGCCGAGGATCGCGCTCGGGATGCTGCGCAAGGGCGATATCGACGCGATCATCGCTGTCGAAGGCAAGCCGGTGCCATGGCTGAAAGAGGTCAAAGATCCCAATCTGCATCTCGTCGCCGTGGACTATGACAAGGCACTGCGCGAGGACTATCTGCCGGCCGAGCTCTCGGCCGAGGATTATCCCAGCCTGATTGACCCCTCGACGCGGGTCGGCACCATTGCGGCCGAAGCCCTCCTTGCCTCCTACAACTGGCAATCGGGCAGCGATCGTTATCAGCGGCTCGCGTTGCTGGTCGAGTCATTGTTCTCCCACACGGCGCAGCTACAGCAACCGCCATTTCATCCGAAATGGCAGGAGCTCGCCTTGACGGCGCCGGTCGCCGGCTGGACCCGCTTCAAGGCGGCGCAGGACTGGATCGATCGCAAGGCACCCGTTACTTCAGCCGCTCCGCCGGGCACGCTTGGTGCGAATGCGCGCGCGCTCAGTCCGGACGATCAGGCGCTCTACCAGGAGTTCCTCGAATGGAAGGCCAGCCGCCAGAAGCCCCGCTCCCGTTAACTTGGCCGATGCTTAACGTGCCTTAACCCGCCTGTGCCAAGGCGGCACGCGAGAGATGCTGCCTTGAGCCTTTCTCCGGCGCTCCTTAAGGTCCCGTTAGGCACAAGAAAACCTTTCACTCCCAACACACGCGTTTCGAAATCGCCGTGGTGGGCGAGTGACAGCTTTTTATTCAAATGCGGTTTATTTCGTGAGGCATCGATGGCGCCGTCGCTACGCGGTGCCACTTTGGTTCTGTGTCTGGAGTAAACCAATGAAGAAGTTTCTGCTCGCCACGGTCGCGATCGCAGCCATCGGCGCGGCGCTGCCCGCTCACGCCGCTGACCTCGGCTACCGCCAGCCCTATTACCAGAAGGCGGCGCCCGCCTATGCACCGATCTACAACTGGACCGGCTTCTATGTCGGCGGCCATGTCGGCGGCGTGTTCTCCAGCGACAACAACTTCAACGGCCTCGCCACCGGCAACAACGGCAACGGCCGCTTCCTCGGCGGTCTGCAGGTCGGTGGGGATTACCAGTTCAACCCGAACGTGGTGGTCGGCGTCGAAGGCCAGTACAGCTGGCTCGGCGGCAGCGTCGGCGCGGCCTTCCCGGGCGGCTTTGCCTATACCAACAGCCAGCGCGGCCTCGGCTCGATCACCGGCCGCGTCGGCTACACCTGGGGTCCGGGCCTGCTCTATGTGAAGGGCGGCTACGCCTATTCCGACAATAATGAGAACGTGACGCTCGGCGGCGTGCCGGTCGCGTTCGCGACTTCCGGCGATCACCGCAACGGCTACACGGTCGGCGCCGGCGTCGAATACATGTTCGCGCCGAACTGGTCGGCGAAGGTCGAGTATCAGTACTACAATTTCGGCAGCGCCAACTTCACGGCGCCCGCCGCTCTGGTGCCGACCGGCACCTTCACCACCGACGACCACGTCATCAAGGCCGGCGTGAACTACCGCTTCAACTGGGGCAGCCCGGTCGTCGCGCGCTACTGAGCCGCGACCCTCGCGCAAGCGAAACCAAGTCTTAACGAAAGGCCGGCTCATCGCCGGCCTTTTTCGTTTCCGGCTTCTTTTGTTGCGTAAAATCGGGTCTTCTCCCAATTTTATTAACCCACTACCGCGATACTCCCGCCCGTATTTCTTGCATAGGTAGCGGCGGGGGCAGGCAATGGCGGTGCGATTGGGTCTCGGCAAGGTGCTCGGCTTGTTGCGGCCGCGATGGGGCGTGCGGGGCAGCCTGTTTGCCGCCTTCGCCGTCATCGCCGGCATGGCGATCGTGATCTCCGCAGGTGCAGGCTACGTGCTGCAGCAGCTCGGCGTGCGCATGGTCGATCTCTCCGGGCGCGACATTCCGCGGCTGGCCGCGAGCCTGCAATTGTCGGCGCAGGCCGCGAGCCTCGCGGCGCAGGGACCGGCGTTGCTTTCAGCATCGAGCTCGGATGCGCTGAACGAGCGCATCAAGAAGATGAAGGCGATCCAGGAGCAGACGCAGCAGAAGCTCGGCGAGATCATCGAGCTCGGCGCCGACAAGACCGTCGTCGGCGCGCTCAACGAGACCATCAAGAGCATCAACGACGCCGCCGAGAGCCTGGCCAAGGCCGCCCGCGAGCGGCTCGACGTCGCCGCCCTGCACGACAAGCAATATGACGCGCTGCGCGCGGCGCAGGGCGAGTTCGTCGCGACCGCAAGCCCCGTGATGCTGGATGCGCAGACCCAGGTCAACGCCATCCTCGCCTCGGCCAACCTTTCCGCCAGCGACGCCAACGATGCCGCACAGACCATCGGCCAGCTCGGCAACGTCGTCGCCAGCGGCAATCTCGCGGCTGCCGACCTGAGCGCGGCGCTGTCGGCCAATTCGGTCGACAAGCTCGACGACATCGAAAAGGACTTCAAGACGGCGCAGGGGCGCCTGCGCTCCAACCTCGATCTGTTGCAGGACAATGCCGCCAACAAGAAGCTGCGCGAAGCCGCCGAGAAGCTGCTCGCACTCGGCACCGGCAAGACCGGCGTCTTCAGCCTGCGCGAGAAGGAGCTCGATGCCGCCGATTACGGCCAGACCGTGCTGGAGGAAACCCGCAAGCTCAATATCGGCCTCGACATCAGCGTGCAGCAGCTCGTCGACGGCGTGCAGAAGGAGACCAACGCCTCGACCTTCCAGGCGCGCGAGCAGATTTCCTTTGCGACCATGGTGATGCTGGCGCTGGGCGCTGCCACCCTGCTCGGCTCGGCGCTCTTCGTCTGGCGTTATGTCGGCGGCAACATCCTGCGGCGCATCAAGGGCCTGCAGCATTCGATGCAGCTTCTCTCCAACGGCGATCTCGACAGCGAAATCTTCCGCTCCAGTCAGAACGACGAGATCGCCGCGATGTCGGACACGCTGCAGGTGTTCCGCGACAGCATGGTCAAGGCGCGCGCGCTTTCCGCCGACCAGGAGCAGGATCGCCTCGCCAAGGCCGATCGCACCTCGCGCATCGAGGCGCGGATCGGCGAGTTCGAGGCTGCGGTGCGTGCGGCGCTCGATAATCTGCAGCAATCGGCCAATTCGATGCAGATGACGGCGCAGGGCATGTCGTCCACCGCCGATCAATCCAACGCGCTGGTGAGCGCGGTCGCCTCCGCCGCGGAAGAGACCTCGGTCAATGTGCAGACGGTGTCCGCCGGCACCGAGCAATTGTCGTCGTCGATCGCCGAGATCGGCCGTCAGGTCGTGACTTCGGCCGAGATCGCCAGGAAAGCGGTTGCGGAAGCCGGCGCCACCGATGCCACCATGCAGGGCCTCGCCGACAATGCGAGCCGCATCTCCGTCGTCGTCGACCTGATCCAGGTGATCGCCTCGCAGACCAATCTGCTCGCGCTCAACGCCACCATCGAGGCGGCGCGTGCGGGCGAAGCCGGCCGCGGCTTTGCGGTGGTCGCCTCGGAGGTGAAGAGCCTTGCAAGCCAGACCGCGAAGGCGACCGACGAAATCCGCGCCCAGATCGCCAGCATGCAGAACGTGACGACCTCGGCCGTCAGCGCTATCAGAAACATCGGCCAGACCATCGGCGAAATCAACGACGTGACCACCGCAATCGCCGCCGCCGTCGAGGAACAGGGCGCTGCAACGCGCGAGATCGCCCGCAACATCCAGCATGCCGCGGGCGGCACCACGGAAGTCTCCGGCAACATCGCCGGCGTCTCGGCCGCTTCCGCCGAAGCCGGCGCCGCGGCAGCCGACGTGCTGAACGCCTCCGCCGCGCTTCGCCGCGAAGCCGAGGGACTGCGCGCCGAAATCGACGCGTTCCTGGGCAATATCCGCGCGGCGTAGCTCAACTCGTCATTCCGGGGCGCGCGAGAGCGCGGACCCGGAACCTGGAGGTTGCGGCGCGAGATTCTCAGGGGCGCAATTGCGCCCCATGGTTCGATGCTGGCGCATCGCCCCGGAATGACGGATTACCGCTTCCCGGAATGATCACCTGACATGAGATTTCGGGCTGGCGCCGCGCCGCCTGTACCGCTAAGCCGGTAGCATGGACAAGCGAACAGACTCACTTCAGTCCTCCGCCGACGCCCTGCGCTACCCCTGGGAAAATCATCCGGGGATCGACCAGGCCGTCGAGGTGACGCCGGGCGTACTGTGGGTACGGCTGAAACTGCCGTTCCGGCTCAACCATGTGAACATCTATCTGCTCGCCGATCATGACGGCTGGACCATGATCGATTCCGGCTTCGGCAATGAGGAGTCGATCGCGGCCTGGACCACGCTGTTGGAAGGGCCGCTCAAGGGCGTGAACATCACGCGCCTGATCGTGACCCATTCGCACCCTGATCATGTCGGCCTTGCGGGGTGGATCACCGAGCGCTTCAACTGCGCGCTCCACATGTCGCAGGTGGAATATCTGCAATCGGTCTATCACCAGAACCGCGGCACCGAGGAACGGCGCAATGCGCAGCGGCTGTTCTTCCGCCGCCATGGCATGGACGAGGACCTCACCGAAAAGCTGCTCGGCCGCGGCCAGGACTATCTGAAGCGGGTCTCGGTGCTGCCGGCGTCCTATCATCGCCTGACCCATGGCGACGAGGTCGTGATCGGCACGCGTCGCTTCAAGGTGATCACCGGCGGCGGACACGCGCTCGACCAGGTGATGCTCTATTGCGCTGCCGACAAACTGTTCCTCTCTGCCGATCAGGTGCTGAGCAAGATTTCGCCCAATGTCAGCGTCTGGGCGGTCGAACCCGAGCAGAACTCCCTCGGCGAATATCTGGCTTCACTGGCGAGCCTCACCACCACGCTGCCCTATGACGTGCTGGTGCTGCCCGGCCACGGCGTCCCCTTCTATGGGCTGAAGACGCGCATCAAGCAGCTCGCCGATCATCACGAGGAGCGCTGCCGGCTGATCGCGGATGCCTGCCGCGACGTTCCGCAGACCTCCAAGGAACTGGTGCCGGTCGTGTTCCACAAGCACGTGCTGGACGCCCACCAGATGGGCTTTGCCTCGGGCGAATTGATCGCCCATGTCAATTACATGCTGGTCGAGGGGCGCCTGACCGCGCAGGAGACCGACGGCGTGCTCCGGTTCAGGACGACCTGAGCCGAAGGCGCGCGGCTCCTTGCCGCGCCTTGAACGAAAGTGCTGCAAAATCCCAGCAAAGTGAACTGGATCATACCGCCGAAGCCATGCTCAAGGCTTTGATCGGGATCAGTTTTGCTGCCATTTCAAATATGAACGCCCATGCGTCAGGTGGGCCCTATTCGACCTCGACAGCCAAGCTGGAAACGCTCTAAAAAGGTGCCGACACTCTCCAGCATCCGGTTCCAGGTCATCGCGATGGATTACAATCAGTTTTTCAGTGCCGCCCTTGGTCGCCTGCATGATGAGCGGCGCTACCGCGTGTTCGCCGACCTCGAGCGAATCGCCGGCCGGTTCCCGCATGCGCTGTGGCACTCGCCCAAGGGCGCAAGGAACGTCGTGATCTGGTGCTCCAACGACTATCTCGGCATGGGCCAGCACCCGAAGGTGGTCGGCGCCATGGTCGAGACCGCAACCCGCGTCGGCACCGGCGCCGGCGGCACCCGCAACATCGCCGGCACCAATCATCCGCTGGTACAGCTCGAGGCCGAGCTCGCCGACCTGCACGGCAAGGAAGCCTCTCTGCTGTTCACATCAGGCTACGTCTCGAACCAGACCGGCATCCCGACCATCGCCAAGCTGATTCCGAACTGCCTCATTCTGTCCGATGCGCTCAACCACAATTCGATGATCGAGGGCGTGCGCCAGGCCGGCTGCGAGCGCCAGATCTTCCGCCACAGCGACATGGCGCATCTGGAAGAGCTGTTGATTGCGGCGGGTCCGGAGCGACCGAAGCTGATCCTTTGCGAAAGCCTCTACTCCATGGACGGCGACGTCGCGCCGCTTTCGAAGATCTGCGATCTCGCCGAGAAATACGGTGCGTTGACCTATGTGGACGAAGTCCACGCGGTCGGCATGTACGGCCCGCGCGGCGGCGGCATTGCCGAGCGCGACGGCGTCATGCACCGCATCGACATTCTCGAAGGCACGCTCGCCAAGGCCTTTGGCTGCCTCGGCGGCTATATCGCGGCCAAGGCCGACATCATCGATGCCGTGCGCTCCTATGCGCCGGGCTTCATCTTCACCACCGCACTGCCGCCGCCGATCTGCTCGGCCGCGACCGCCGCGATCAAGCATCTGAAGGCCTCGAACTGGGAACGCGAGCGCCATCAGGATCGCGCCGCCCGCACCAAGGCGATCCTTTCCGCCGCTGGCCTGCCCGTGATGTCGAGCGACACCCATATCGTGCCGCTGTTCGTCGGCGACCCTGAGCTGTGCAAGCAGGCATCCGACATGCTGCTCGAAGAGCACGGCATCTACATCCAGCCGATCAACTATCCGACCGTCGCCAAGGGCACCGAGCGGCTGCGCATCACGCCCTCGCCCTATCACGACGACGGCCTGATCGATCACCTCGCCGAAGCGCTGCTGCAGGTCTGGGACCGGCTCGGCCTGCCGCTGCGGCGGAAGTCGCTGGCGGCGGAGTAGGCGGCGGATTGCAAGCCTTTGTAGCCGCATGAGCGAAAGCGACATGCGGGACCGGCGTCCCTGGGGCCTCCCGGGTATCGCTTGCGCTCACCCGGGCTACGGGACAAGCACCTTAACGACGATCCCAAATCCCGGATTTATCTGACATTTCGCTGTCGCCTGCCCCGGCGCAACACGCTAGATTTCGCCTGAGGGAACCAAGGGCGCCGGCACAGGAGTTACGCAGCGATGCTCCACGACTGGGGCGTGATCGCAACCGCCTTCAGCTATATCGGGCTATTGTTCTTCGTTGCGCATTACGGCGACCGCCTGTCGCCGACGCAGCGCGGGCGCGCCAGTCCGTACATCTACCCGCTGTCGCTGGCGATCTACTGCACCTCCTGGACCTTCTTCGGCTCGGTCGGCTTTGCCACCCGCACCAGCGTCGATTTCCTCGCGATCTATGTCGGCCCGATCCTGATGATCGGGCTGTGCACGCCGCTGCTTCGACGCGTGATCCAGCTCGCCAAAAGCCAGAACATCACCTCGATCGCCGACTTCATCGGCGCGCGTTACGGCAAGAGCCAGGCGGTTGCCGCAACCGTGGCACTGATCGCGATCATCGGATCGGTGCCCTATATCGCGCTGCAGCTCAAGGCGATGGCCTCCTCGCTCGAAGTTATCCTGAGCGAGGACCAGGCCTTCTCCAGGATTCCGATCATCGGCGATATCGCGCTGATGGTGACGCTGGCGATGGCCGTGTTCGCCGTGCTGTTCGGTACGCGCCAGGCCGACGCCACCGAGCACCAGCACGGGCTGATGTTCGCGGTGGCCGCCGAATCCATCGTCAAGCTGGTCGCCTTCCTTGCGGTCGGCGCCTTCATCACCTTCTGGATGTTCGACCCGCAGGAAATGATCCATCGCGCCATGAAGACGCCGGAGGCGGTGCGCGCGATCGAATACTCGCCGACCATCGGCAATTTCCTCTGCATGGTCGTGCTATCGTTCTGCGCCATCATGCTGCTGCCGCGCCAGTTCCATGTCAGCGTCGTGGAAAACACCAGCGATCGCGAGGTCGCCCGCGCGCGCTGGATGTTCCCGCTCTATCTCGTCGCCATCAACCTGTTCGTGATCCCGATCGCGATCGCGGGCCTCGTCACCTTTCCGTTCGGCGCGGTCGACAGCGACATGTTCGTGCTGGCGCTGCCGATCGAAGGCGACGCACCGCTGCTTTCCCTCCTCGTCTTCATCGGCGGTCTGTCGGCGGCGACCGCGATGGTGATCGTGGAATGCGTCGCGCTTTCGGTGATGCTGTCGAATGACATCATCGTGCCGCTGGTGCTGCAACGCTCGCCGCAATCGCGCGAGGGCAAGGACTTTGGCGACTTCCTGCTGAAGACGCGGCGCTTTGCCATCTTCGCCATCATGGTGATGGCCTATTTCTATTATCGCGCGCTCGGCCATACCCAGCTTGCGGCCATCGGACTGCTATCGTTTGCGGCGATCGCGCAGCTTGCGCCGGCCTTCTTCGGCGGCCTGTTGTGGCGGCGCGGCACCGCGCGCGGCGCCATCGGCGGCATGCTGGTCGGCTTTGCGATGTGGTTCTACACGCTGTTCATGCCGTCGTTCCTCGACAGCAACACCGCCGGCATCCTGTTATTGCAGCACGGGCCGCTCGGCCTCGAGGCGCTGCGGCCGCAGGCGCTGTTCGGCGCCGACCTGCCGCCGCTGCTGCACGGCGTCTTGTGGTCGCTATCGCTTAACGTATTGACCTATGTCGTGCTGTCGCTGGCACGCCAGCCCTCCTCCATCGAGCGGGTGCAGGGTGACTTGTTCGTCCCGAGCGATCTCGCACCGATCGCCCCGAGCTTCCGCCGCTGGCGCACTACCGTCACCGTGCAGGACATCGAGAGCACGGTCGCCCAATATATCGGGGCGGAGCGCGCACGGCTCTCGTTCGAGGCCTTTGCCTTGACCCGCCATATCAGGCTCGATCCGGCCGCCCCCGCCGATTTCGAATTGCTGCAGCATGCCGAGCATCTGATCGCGTCATCGATCGGCGCCGCATCTTCGCGCCTGGTGATGTCGCTCTTGCTCCGCAAGCGCACGGTGTCGGCCAAGGCGGCGCTGAAACTGCTCGACGACTCACACGCCGCGATGCATTTCAACCGCGAGATCCTGCAGACCGCGCTGAACCATGTGCGCCAGGGGATCGCCGTGTTCGACACCGAGCTGCAGCTGATCTGCTCGAACCAGCAATGCAGCGAGCTTCTGGGGCTGCCGCCGCATCTGGTGCAGATCGGCATTCCCTTGCGGGAAATCCTCGAATTCATCGGCGTGATCAGCCAAACCGGAACCAGAGACGGCGGGTCCGCCGACGGCGAGATGAACCGGCGGCTCGCCGCCTACACGACCGAGGGCGAGCCGCATCTGGAACGCCTGCCCGACCGCCATATGGTGATCGAGGTGCGCTCCAACCGCATGCCCGACGGCGGCCTCGTCGTCACCTTCACCGACGTGACGCCGTCGATCGAGGCGGCCGAAGCGCTGGAGCGCGCCAACGCGACGCTGGAAAAGCGCGTGCGCGACCGCACCGAGGAACTCACCCGCCTCAATTCGGAGCTGGCGCTCGCCAAGAGCACGGCCGAGGACGCCAACATCTCCAAGACGCGCTTCCTTGCGGCTGCCAGCCACGACATCCTGCAGCCGCTGAATGCGGCGCGGCTCTACGTGACGAGCCTGGTGGAGCGCCAGACCGGCGGCGAGGATTCGCGCCTGGTCGAGAACATCGACGACTCGCTCGAGGCGATCGAGGAGATTCTGAGCGCGCTGCTCGACATATCGCGGCTCGACGCGGGCGCGATGACGCCGTCGATCTCGAATTTCAAGATGGGCGATCTGATGCGCTCGCTCGAAATCGAATTCGCGCCGATCGCGCGCGCCAAGGGCCTCGAGCTCACCTTCGTGCCCTCGTCGCTGCCGGTGCAGTCCGACCGGGCGCTGCTGCGGCGGCTGCTGCAGAATTTCATCTCCAACGCCGTCAAATACACCCCGCACGGGCGCGTGCTGGTCGGCTGCCGCCGCCGCGGACCGTCGCTGCAGATCTGCATCTACGACACCGGCGTCGGCATCCCCATCGTCAAGCGCGGCGAGATCTTCAAGGAGTTCCACCGCCTCGAGCAGGGCGCGCGGATCGCGCGCGGGCTGGGGCTGGGGCTGTCGATCGTCGAGCGCATCGCGCGCGTGCTCAACCACGGCATTGCGATCGACGCCAATTCCGGTGGCGGCTCGGTGTTCTCGGTGACGGTGCCGACCGCAGCCGCCATCAACCACACCGCCGCCGTGACCAGCGCGACGCCGCTGGCGCAGACGCCGATATCAGGCGCGCGGATTGTCTGCATCGAAAACGATCCGGCGATCCTCGACGGCATGAAGACCTTGCTCAAGGCCTGGAACGCCGAGGTGATCGCGGTTACCGATCCCGACACCGCGGTCGAGGCGATCGAGGCGGCCGGCGGCCGCGTGACGGGCCTCCTCGTCGACTATCACCTCGACCGTGGCAATGGCGTTGCCGCAATCCGCGACATCCGCCGCCGCTTCGGCGAGAACCTCCCCGCCATCCTGATCACCGCCGACCGCAGCCCGCATGTCCGCGCTGCGGCGCGCGAGGAGAACATCGCGGTGTTGAACAAGCCGGTGAAGCCGGCCTCGCTCCGCGCCCTGCTCGGCCAGTGGCGCATCCAGCAGATGGTCGCGGCGGAATAGAAGCTACTGCTCCGTCGGTGTGCCCTGGCGCCACTGGGCGCCTGCGATCTTCGCGGCCGCGATCACGGCCTGCGTGCGGCTCTCGACGCCGAGCTTCTGCAGGATCGCCGAGACATGCGCCTTGATGGTCGCTTCCGAGACGCCGAGCTCATAGGCGATCTGCTTGTTGAGCAGTCCCTCCGACAGCATCATCAGGACCCGCACCTGTTGCGGCGTCAGCGTCACCAGCCGGTCGCGCAAACGCGTCATGTCGGGATCGGCGGCCGAATTGAGATCCGTATCCGGTGGAACCCAGACGTCGCCCTCCAGAACCTTCACGATCGCATCGCGCAGCGTCTCGACGCCGAACCGCTTCGGGATGAAACCGGAGGCGCCGAAATCGAGCGAGCGGCGGATGGTGGCGCCGTCGTCGCTCGCCGACACGATGACGACGGGGATCGCCGGGTATTGCGCGCGCAGATAGATCAGGCCGGAGAAGCCGGAGATGCCCGGCATCGAAAGGTCGAGCAGGATCAGGTCGACGTCGGAATCGCGTTCCAGGAGCGAGGTCAGATCCTCGAACGATCCTGCTTCGTCGATTTTCGCCGAGGCGACGACGCTGCCCACGGCCTGCCGCAGGGCGTCGCGGAACAAGGGGTGGTCGTCGGCAATGACGAGACGGGTGTTGGCAGCAGTCATTGATTTCTTGCGCATCCCTTTGCCTAACCGCCAGCGCTCTTGAAGGCCTGATCGGTGGAAATTTCAACTCCGATTCTCTTCCGTTGGCATAACGCATGCAAGCGCTCGTTGTCGCCTCGACATAATGCAGTTAATCGCAATTGTGCACTGCAATAAGCGACAGCTCCATTGCCCACTCACACCGCGCCCACCGAGCATTGCACTTAGCGGTGAAAGAGCCAAAAGTCTTATTTGGACAGCTTTCACCGCAATGTTACCGTGGGTGGAAACCCCAGGATTGATCCGGCTGGTCCGGCACATTGGGGGCAAACCTAGCATCAACGATCCGGGGAGCGATTCACAATGTCCACAATGGCCGCGACGCATCCAGGCACGGCGGGAATGACGAAGGACGAACGATTCGTCATCCTTGCGTCATCGCTTGGCACCGTCTTCGAATGGTATGATTTCTATCTCTACGGGTCGCTCGCTACCATCATCGGCGCACAGTTCTTCTCGGCCTATCCGCCGGGGACGCGCGACATCTTTGCGCTCCTGGCCTTCGCCGCTGGCTTCCTGGTGCGCCCATTCGGCGCAATCGTGTTCGGACGCATCGGCGACATCGTCGGCCGCAAATACACCTTCCTCGTCACCATCATGATCATGGGTCTGTCGACCTTCATCGTCGGCCTGTTGCCCAACGCGGCAACGATCGGCTTCGCCGCACCGGTGATCCTGATCGCACTGCGACTGGCGCAGGGTCTGGCGCTCGGCGGCGAGTATGGCGGCGCCGCCACCTATGTGGCCGAGCATGCCCCGAACGGCAAGCGCGGTTACTACACTTCGTTCATTCAGACCACCGCCACGGCGGGCCTGTTCCTGTCGCTGCTGGTGATCCTGTTCACCCGCACCGCGACCGGCGAAGCCGACTTCGCGGCCTGGGGCTGGCGTATCCCGTTCCTGGTATCGGTGCTGCTGCTCGGCATCTCGGTATGGATTCGGCTGCGCCTCAACGAGTCGCCGGTCTTCCAGAAGATGAAGGACGAGGGCAAGAGCTCGAAGGCTCCGCTGACGGAAGCCTTCGCCAACTGGAGCAACGGCAAGCTCGTGCTGCTGGCGCTGCTCGGCGGCACGATGGGCCAGGGCGTGGTGTGGTACACCGGCCAGTTCTACGCGCTGTTCTTCCTGCAAGCGATCCTGAAGGTCGACGGATATACCGCCAATCTCCTGATCGCATGGTCGCTGTTGCTCGGTACCGGCTTCTTCGTCGTGTTCGGCGCCCTGTCGGACAAGATCGGCCGCAAGCCGATCATCCTCGGAGGCTGTCTGATCGCGGCGCTGACCTTCTTCCCGATCTTCAAGATGATCACCACCAACGCCAATCCGGCATTGGAAAAGGCCATTGAGGCAACCAAGGTCGAAGTGGTGGCCGATCCCGCAGGCTGCGGCGACCTGTTCAACCCGGTGGGCACGCGGGTCTTCACCGCGGCCTGCGACACCGCCCGTGCCTTCCTGGCCCAGTCGTCGGTCAGATATACGACCGTCCCCGGCCCGGCCGGCTCGGGTGTGAAGGTGACCATCAACGGCAAGGACGTGCCCTACACCGACGCCAAGACCTCCAACCCGGCGCTCACGGCGGCGATCGGGGCCGCGGGTTATCCGAAGGCGGGCGATGCGGGCATCGTGAAGATGTCGAATCCCTTCGATATCTTCCGTCCGCAAGTGGCTGCCATCATCGGACTCCTGTTCATCCTGGTGATCTTCGTGACCATGGTGTACGGCCCGATCGCGGCGATGCTGGTCGAACTGTTTCCGACCAAGATCCGCTACACCTCGATGTCGCTGCCCTACCACATCGGCAACGGCTGGTTCGGCGGACTGCTGCCCGCGACCGCCTTTGCGATCGTCGCCTCGACCGGCGATATCTACGCCGGTCTTTGGTATCCGATCATATTTGCGGCCATCACCGTGGTCGTCGGATTCTTCTTCCTGCCGGAGACCAAGGACGTCGACATCAAGTCGACCTGACCGATCTCTGGGTACGACGAGACAGACCGGCCGTGGAGCAATCCGCGGCCGGTTTTTCATGTAGTGGCCCCTGCAAACTGCATCACCACTTCGCGCCGATGCGGTCGCGAGCGGTGCTCGATCAGATAGATGGCCTGCCAGGTGCCGAGCACCATCTCGCCATTCACCACCGGTATCTGCAGCGAGACCGAGGTCAGCATGGTCTTCACATGGGCGGGCATGTCGTCCGGCCCTTCGGTATCGTGCGTCCAGGGAGCATTCTCGGGCGCAAGCTGCGACAGCGCGGTCCCTAAATCGACCAGCACCGACCGATCGGCATTCTCCTGGATCGTCAGCGACGCCGAGGTGTGGCGGATGAACAGCGTCACCGCGCCCTCTTTCGCATTCGCCTCGCCCAGGAATTTTTCGACCTCGCCGGTGAGATTGACAAACCCCTTGCCGCGAGTTGGCACGGCGAGCTGCGACGTCACGATCGTGTTCGCCGTGACTTCAGAAGGCGCGGTGCGGGTAATCGAAGCAGTCACGACACCTCAAATCTTGCCGCCGCTGGCAACGTCTTTCTGCATCTGGTTGGCCATGTCGACGAGGCGCTTCCAGGCGCGTTGCAGGAACGACATCACGCGATCCATGTCCTGATCGCTCGGCAGCGGAATTTCGATCTTGCGCTGGTTTTCGGCCGTGTTCGGCGCGGCCGGCTTGTCCTCGCTTTTGGCTGATGCGGCCGGATCGCGCGAAGCGAGCTGCGCCTTCAGCTTGTCATTCTCCGCCTGCAGCCGGCCGATCTCGTCGTCCAGCGCCTTGCGCTCGTCGGGCACGGCGTAGCAGGCCCAGCCGGCGGCGGAATTGCTGCAATTGGAAACCGCACCGGTCTTGGTATCGAGCCGCATGACGCCATCGGCCGTCGGCGAGAAGGTGTAGCGGCCGTTGTCGCTGTCGGGCGCCGTCTCGGCGCTTACGGGGCTGCCGGCCAAGCATAACGCGCTGAGCGCAACGACGACGGAAAGATTTCCTGAAGACATCGGGTTCATGGCGTGGCTCCGCCTCGCAAATCTCAAGCGCCCCACTTCTTGCACATGATCTTGTCGGAAAACCGGTCCCCACTTTTCCGGATCATGCGCTTGACTGGGAGCTATAGGCCTTGCGGCCCGATTTCAATGCATCGGCCAGCAATTCGATCCGGTCCTGGCCCCAGAAGACCTCGCCATCCAGCACGTAGACCGGCGAGCCGAACACGTCGGACGTGATCGCATCCTGGCGGTTTTGCTCGTAGGCCGCGCTGATCTCGTCCGAGCCGGAACGCTCGACCAGTCTGTCTCCGGGAAGACCGGCATCATCGGCAATTTTGGCGACGATCGCGGGATCGGCCAGATTGAGCTCATCCTCCCAGACGGCCTTGAAGGCGCGGCGCAGAAACGGATCGGGCTCGAGGTTGAGTTCGATCGCCGCGATCACGACGCCATCAGCAAGCCGCGCGTTGAGCGGTACATGCTTGGGCTGGAAGTGGAAGTTCAGCCCGCGCTTGTCGCGCCAGCGCTGCAGTTCGACCATGCGATAGCGCTGCCGCACCGGATGACGCTTGATCAAGGGCAGACCGCCGGTCTCCGAAAACAGATCGACCAGTATGACCGGCTTGTGGTTGACCTTCAGGCCGTAGCTATCAACCACGTCGCGAAACGCCTTGTGGCCGATATAGGCCCAGGGCGACGAGAACGAAAAATAATAGTCAACCTGACGCGACATGAGCACTCCGACAGCAAGCAAGTGAACAACAACGTTTCCCATCCGAACAGAGCCGCCTGACGCCTTCAAGACCGATCCTTGACTTGCTCCTTGGCATGCAAGCTGCTGCACTGCGATGGCGAGGCTCGAAGCCAGCCAAGCGTCGAGCGAATATGCCAATTGAATCAAACATGTAAGCAATTAACACGCAATCTTGACTTGGTGAAACGCGGTCAGTATGGTCCGCGCGGCTTTTAAGGGCGACGGGGCGCAATTTTTGTTTCCACGCGCGTCGGATCGGGTCTCCACGACATGTCGGAAGGCACGGACGGCCAGGGAAATGGAAGTCGCGAGAAATCGCCTGACGAAGCTGCGCTTTCCGCAAGGCTCGGAAGTCTGGATCGGCGGTTGTCCAAAATTCGTGGCAACCGGAAGATCGGGACTGACCAGGTAGGAGGTCAAAGCGAAGACGGTGCGGCCAGGGCTTCGGCCATGGCGATCGGCTTCCGCCTTTCCTCGGAACTGGTCGCGGGCGTTGTCCTCGGGGCGGTGATTGGCTGGGGATGTGACCGCTTGCTGTCGACATCGCCGTTCGGTCTCATCGTGTTCGTTCTGACCGGTTTCGTTGCCGGCGTCGTGAACGTGGTGAGATCTGCGGGCAGGATTTCCCGCAATCGCTGAACCGGCGGAAGTCATGACATCTGGAATTTCGAATGCCGGCCCGGGGCCGGCGGACCAAGAGCCGCGCCGATGACCATCGACCCGATCGAACAATTCAAACTCGAAAACCTCTTCAAGATCGGGCAGATCGGCAATCACGCCATCTACTTCACCAGTTCGTCGGCCTACATGCTGCTGGCGGTGGTGCTGACAGCGGCGCTGATGATCGGCGGCGTCGCCGGAGGCAGGCTGGTGCCAGGCCGCTTGCAGTCGATAGCCGAGATCACCTACGAATTCGTCGCATCGACGATCCGCAGCAATGCCGGCGCCGAGGGCATGAAGTTCTTCCCGCTGGTGTTCTCGATCTTCATGTTCATCTGCGTCTCGAACCTCGTCGGCGTCATTCCTTACGCCTTCACGATCTCGAGCCACATCATCGTCACGCTCTCGCTGGCGCTCTTGGTGTTCTTCACGGTGATGATCTACGGCTTCTACAAGAACGGCCTGAAATTCTTCAGGATCTTCGTGCCGTCGGGCATTCCGATCTTCATCCTGCCGCTGGTCGTCTTCATCGAAATCTTCTCGTTTTTTCTGCGGCCGATCTCGCACAGCGTGCGTCTGTTCGCCAACATGCTGGCCGGCCACATCGCGTTGAAGGTGTTCGCGGGTTTCGTCGCCATGCTGGGCGTCTCGCTCGGCGCCATCGGCTGGATCGGCGGCATGGCGCCGCTGGCCCTGACGGTCGCCATCTACGCGCTCGAAATCCTGGTCGCGTTCCTGCAAGCCTATGTGTTTGCGATCCTGACCGTCATCTACCTCAACGACGCCCTTCATCCGGGACACTAAGCGGTCCCGGGCATTCTCCACCTCACACCTGTCTTTCTTCTCAAGGAGCAAAAAATGGAACCGGCAGCAGCTAAACTTATCGGCGCGGGCATCGCGTGCATCGGCATGGGCGGTGCGGGCGTCGGCGTGGGCGTCATCTTCGGCAACTATCTCGCCGCCGCGGTGCGCAATCCCTCCGCTGCCCAGGGCCAGTTCGGCAACCTGATCTTCGGTTTCGCCGTGACCGAAGCGCTCGGCATCTTCTCGCTGCTGATCGCGCTGCTTCTGCTGTTCGTTCCGCTCTGAGCGGCACCGTTTCGCGCCGCCTCCCGGCGGCGCGCATGACAGCAACAGGAGAACTCCGTGGCTGAAGGTCATGGCGAAGCAAAAGGAACCGGCGCTCACACCGAGGCTGATGGCGGTCACGGGGCATTTCCCCCGTTCGACACGTCCACCTTCCCCTCGCAACTGGTGTCGCTGGTCGTCTTCTTTGTCGCGCTCTACATCATTGCCTCCCGCTTCGCCCTGCCGCGCGTCGGCGCGGTGATCGATGCGCGGCAGAACAAGATCGAAGGCGACCTTTCCGCGGCGCAGAAGCTGAAGGACGAGTCTGAAGCCGCACTGAAGGCCTATGAGAGCGAGTTGGCCTCGGCCCGCTCCAAAGCACAGGCGATCAGCAGCGCGAACCGCGAGAAGCTCAACGCGGCTTCCGAAGCGGAACGCAAGACGCTGGAAGACAAGCTCGCGGTCAAGCTCGCCGACGCCGAGAAGACCATCGCCGCCACCCGCACGAGCGCGATGAGCAACGTCCGTGGCATTGCCGCGGATGCGGCCGGCGCCATCGTGCAGCGGCTCACCGGCACGGCCCCCGACAGCAATGCGGTGGCCAGCGCCGTCGATGCGTCCTTGAAGGGATAATTCGATGTTGTTCCTAGATCCGGAAACCTGGGTTGCGATCGCTTTCATCCTCCTGGTGATCGGCTTCGCCTGGATGGGCGTCCACCGCACAGTGCTGACGGCGCTCGACCATCGCGCCGAGCGCATCAAGGCCGAGCTCGACGACGCCAGCCGCCTCAAGGACGAGGCGGCCAAGGTGCTCGCCGAGTACAAGGCGCGGCGCGCCAGCGCCGAGCGCGAGGCGGCCGACATCATCGCCAGCGCCAATGCCGAGGCTGAGCGCATCGCCAGCGAAGCCAAGGCCAAGATGGAGGACTTCGTCGCCCGTCGCACCAAGACCGCGGAGAGCAAGATCGCGCTCGCCGAGGCCCAGGCGGTCGCCGATGTCCGCGCCGCGGCCGCCGACGCCGCGGTGCAGGCGGCTTCCACCATCCTGTCGCAATCGGTGAAGGGTTCGCTCGCCGACGACCTGCTCGCCAAGGGCATCGCGGAAGTGCGGCAAAAGCTCAACTGAGCCAAATCATTCGTCATTAAAAAGAGCCGCCGCGAGAAATCGCGGCGGTTTTGTTTTGGGTATTGGTTTTAGGTGGTGATGCGTTTGCGAGGCGCAAGCCACGCGACGCTTTCGTAGGATGGGTTTCGCTGCGCTCAACCCATCCTACGTATCACCCCCGGGCAACGATTTATTTCTTCTTCTTTACCGGCTTCGGCTTTTCGGAGGTCGACACCAGCTGCGGGTCGAAGCCGACATAGAAGATGTAGTTGTCGGCGACCGCTCCCGACGGCGCGGGATAGACCAGATCGTCGGCCACGAAGCTGAACGGCACGCTCTCTTCCTCGCCTAAGGTTACCGTTGTGCGATAGGCCTTGGTGGCGATCACCTTTTCGCCGACGCCGCCCTGCACCACGGCAACGCGCAGCGGCACCTCGACGGTGGCCGGCGCACCGGACGGCCCCACGATCACACGGCCCTGGACACCGATACGCGCAGTAATGTCGCCGCCGGTCCTGGTGCAATCGCGCGCCAATTTGGTGATGGTCGCCTGGAACCGCACGTCATTGCCGACCGCCTGCTTGCCGGATGCCGCGACCGCATAGGTCGAGGCGCCGGCGCGAATCGTCACCTGCGGGCAGTCGGCGGCCGCCCGCGGCTCGTCCGGATCGCCCTGCGGTGCCTGTTGCTCCTGCGGCTTGCTGTCGCTACCGCCGAACAGGCCCTTGAGCTTGTCGGTGAACGACTGTGCGGACGCAGGCGCGACATGCGCGCTGCAGGCGACCAGAAGTGAAAGCGCGGCAGCGCGCGCGATAAGAATTGAAGATTTCTGTCTCATGTGAAGACCAGGAGGCCGTCTCTCTTCCCCCAAAGCGGGGTTATAGCAATCCGATCGCGGCGAACCCAAGGCACCGCTTTTCATACGATAGTGGTGGTTTCACCCTCGAAAATCCTCATGCAGCAGGCCGAACAGAAGGTGGTCCTGCCAGATGCCGTTGATACAGAGATAGCGCCGCGCCAGGCCCTCGCGGGAAAAGCCGCATTTCTCGAGCACCCTGATCGAGGGCGCGTTGGAGGGGATGCAGGCCGCCTCGACCCGGTGCAGATTGAGCTCGCCGAACAAGGTCGGCAGCAGCACGCGCAAGGCCGCGGTCATGCCGCCGCGATGGGCAAAGGGCTGACCGATCCAATAGCCGATAGTGCCGGCCTGCACGATGCCGCGGCGCACATTGGCGAGCGTGATGCCGCCGAGCAGCGCGCCGTCGATCTCGCGGAAGATCAGAAAGGGATAGGAGCGGTCGGCCGCAATGTCCTCGGCGTAGCGCCGCAAGCGGCGGCGAAAGCCGGAACGCGTCAGATCGTCCGACGGCCAGATCGGCTCCCATGGCGTCAGATACTCGCGGCTGTATTCGCGCAAATTGGCCCATTGCAGGAAATCGGCCATCTGCGGCGCGCGCAGCAGCAGGCCGTTACCGCGCGGTGCTAGCGCGGGCTGTCCGCTGGATGGCAAACGAAACAGGGCCATGGTGATGATGCTCCCCGATGCGCGAGCTTAGCAAATCTCTTGCGCTAATGCAGCCGCGCTTTCGCCCTCGATTTCGTCAAACCTTCGGCAAAGGACACTGCGCTATCGAGCCCGCGGCCGCTGCCGAGTGCGACCACTGCAGGCCGGCTGCGTGACAAAAGGGCGCGTGCGGCATCTCTGGTCGATTCGACGCTGACCGCGTCGATGCGCGCCACCAGCTCTTCCGCCGTCTGCGGCCGTCCGTAGGCCAGGATATGCCGCGCGAGCTGCTCGGCACGCGAGGAGCAGCTTTCCAGCGCCATCAACAGCCCCGCCTTCATCTGCGCCTTCGCCCGCGCCACTTCCGCTTCCAGCAGCGTCTCGACCGATTCATTGATGACGTCGACCACGACTTCCATCATCTCCGGCGCGTCGGCCGGGTCGGTTCCGGTGTAGAGGCCGAAGAAACCGGTGTCGGTATAGGGCGCGTGGAAACTGTAGATCGAATAGCACAGCCCGCGCTTTTCCCGCACCTCCTGGAACAGCCGCGATGACATGCCGCCGCCGAGGATGTTGGTGAAGACCTGCAGCGAGAACAGCGACAGATCCGACTGCGGCACGCCCTCCAGCGCCAGCGTCAGATGCGCCTGCTCCAGATCGCGATGCACCACGCGCGAGCCGCCCTTGCCGAACATCGCCGTCTGCGGCTTCGGCGCCGGAGCGCCGTTAAAACTCCTGAAGCGTTCGGAGACTTCGGCAACCACCCTTGCATGATCGACGGCGCCGGCGGCGGCCACCACCATGTCGGGCCCGCGATAATGGGTCGTGAGATAGCCGCGCAGCATGTCGCGGTCGAAACCTTTCAGCGTCTTGGCGGTGCCGAGCAGCGAGCGGCCCATCGGCTGGTCGGGATAGCAGAGCTCGTTGAGATGCTCGAACACGACATCATCGGGCGTGTCCTGCGATGCGCCGATCTCCTGCACGATCACGCTCTTTTCCCGCTCCAGCTCCTCCGGCTCGAAGGCGGGATTGGCGAGGATGTCGGAGAGCACGTCGAGCGCCAGCGGCACATCGGCCTTCAGCACCCGCGCGTAATAGGCTGTGGTCTCGGTCGAGGTGCCGGCGTTGAGGTCGCCGCCGACCGCCTCGATCTCCTCCACAATCTCGCGCGAGGAGCGCCGCGTGGTGCCCTTGAACGCCATGTGTTCCAGAAGATGCGAGATGCCGTGCTCGTTCGGCTTCTCATCACGACCGCCGACGCCGGCCCAGACGCCGAGTGCCGCGGTCTCCAGATGCGACATGGTGTCGGTAACAACCGTCAAGCCGGTATCGAGCTTGGTGACTTCAACGCTCATCCGGCTACTCCTTGCTTGGCCGCGCGGCTGACCGACAGCACGAATTTCTCGACCGCGGCCTGGTCATTCCCAATGATCTTGAGCTGCTCCGGTTTCGTCATCAGCCCATCGAGCCAGGCCGGCAAATGCGGCCTGACGCCGCATGCCGCTTCCACCGCGTCGGGGAATTTGGCTGCATGCGCCGTCGACAGCACGATGTTGGGGATTTTCGAATCCGCATTGTCGCGATCGGCAACAGCGAGCGCCACGGCCGTATGAGGATCGACGAGATCGCCGGCCTCGCGCCAGGCGGCCCGGATCGCGGCCGACGTTTCGTCCTCGTCGGCGCGGCCGGCATCGAACTCCTCGCGGATTTTCGCCAGCATCGCGGCCGGCAGCGAGAAGCGGCCGGATTGCTTGAGGGACTCCATCAGCCGCCGCACGGCAGCAGCGTCGCGGCCGCCCGCCTCGAACAACAGCCGCTCGAAATTCGAAGAGATCTGAATATCCATCGAGGGCGAGGCGGTCGCATGCACCTCGCGCACCTCATAGATGCCGTTCATAAGCGTGCGCGGCAGGATATCGTTGACATTGGCGGCAATCCGCAAGGTGCGGATCGGCAGGCCCATGCGCTTGGCGACATAGCCGGCAAAGATGTCGCCGAAATTACCGGTTGGCACCGTGAAGTCGACGAGGCGCTGCGGTGCGCCGAGCGCCACCGCGGAGGTGAAGTAATAGACCACCTGGGCCACGATGCGCGCCCAGTTGATCGAGTTGACGCCCGACAGCGCAACCTGGTCGCGAAACGCGTGGTGGTTGAACAGGCCCTTCACGATGGCCTGGCAATCGTCGAAGGTGCCTTCGACCGCGAGCGCATGGATGTTGGAAGCACCGGTCGTGGTCATCATCCGCCGCTGCACCGGCGAGATGCGGCCGTTCGGGAACAGCACCACGAGATCGACATTCTCGAGATTGGCGAAGGCGTCGACCGCAGCGCCGCCGGTGTCGCCCGAAGTCGCAACCACGATGGTGGTGCGCTGGCCGCGCTTGGCCAGCACATGATCCATCAGCCGCGAGATGAGCTGCATCGCCACGTCCTTGAAGGCGAGCGTGGGGCCATGAAACAGCTCGAGCAAAAACTGCTGCGGGCCGATCTGGTCGAGCGGCACCACGGCGGGATGGCGGAAGGTGGCATAGGCTTCGTTGGCCATGCGGCCGAGCTCGGCATCGGAAATCTCGCCGCCGGCGAACGGCTTCACGATGTCGACAGCGACCTCCCAATAGGGCCGGCCGAAGAAGGCGCCGATTTCGTCTTTCGAGAGCTGCGGCCAGGTTTCGGGCACGTAGAGGCCGCCGTCCCGGGCAAGCCCGGTCAGCATCACATCGCAGAAGCCTAAAACGGGAGCTTCGCCCCTCGTCGAAATATACCGCGTCAAAGCATCCTCCAAAGGCTCAAACTCGACTTAAGCCTTTGATTTTCATTGGTGATCCGTCGTCGCCCAGGACGGACCGGCCGGTCACCATAATGGGTTTTGTGACGGGGGGAAACCGGGTGTGGCGTCCGAGCAGGCCTTCTTGAAGGAGAAATCGTAGTCCGACTGGCTTCACAGACTCGTCATTGCGAGCAGCGACAGCGACGAAGCAAGCCATATTTCCGCTTGCGGCGCGATGGATTGCTTCCGCCTTCGCCAAGGCTTCGGCGGACAGGTCGCTCCGCTCGCAATGACGAGGAGAACACGGCTACGCGTTCTCGCGGCGCGAAGTGCCCGAGTTTTGCATCTTACGAACGCCCCGAAAAACAGAGAGGGCGCAGGGAAGGCCGGGTGTTTTGCGCACCCATAGCCGCGCGTGCGGTGAGATAAGCACACGCGTTAGTCACTACAGGTCCGCCGAACATTCCGGCCTTCCCTGCGCAATGGTTTTAACGGCCTATCTTCGCGCTCTCCCCGGTGTACCGGGCTTTTTAGCCACCGTCGCTTCGCAGATTATCGCCTGCGAAACTTGATCCCAGCGTCGGGAGATCAGGACCACGCGCCTTGCCCGTCCGCGGCAACGACACTCGTCTGGTGAAGCTGCCCGCGTCCATCGCATCCCGCTGCCTACGTTCGTGACGATCGCGATACGCCCCTTGTGCGGGCGGGACGCGCGGACCATACACCTGAATTTATCTTCTGAAAAAGCGAAATATTTTCGGCAATGGTCTTGAACGCGCCGATCACATTGAGGCCGCGGGCAAAAATCGCGTTTTGACGCATCCGGTTTTGGCCGCCGGGAAAGGTACTCCCGACCGCGATGGTCTTCCTCACTCCGAACTGATTTGCCCGTCGGGCAAATCGGCGCAAGATGGCGATAGCTCGGCCCATAGCAAAACATTCCACGCGAGCGCCCGAGATCGCAGAAAGTCGGGGCTATTAAAGTTACGATTTAACCAATCGTTAAGGACGTATTTGCGGGCGAGCGGGCTGCGGCCTAAGCCTTCCCTTGGGTGCCAAACGGCTACCAACAGTAATGGTGCGTGCCATGAGTTTCAAAACGAATACCGCGTTGATCGCCTCTCTCAGCGCCGTTGCGCTGATGCTTGCCACTGGCGAAGCGTCCGCAAGGGCGACGGGCTCCCGCGGCGGAATGATCGCGCCGCATGCCATCGGCCACCGCCCGTTCGTGCATACATTCCGGCACCGCGGCGGCCCGTTCGGTCCCGTCGTCTGGCCGGGCGATGCCGGCACTGACGCAGCCTATGGCCAGGCGCCGGCGGAAGTCAGCCCGCCGGGTTCGAACGACGTGCATTACACCTACACCTACGACGTTCCCTGGGATTGGGCGCATCGGCTGCCGCCGCAGGTCGCGCCGTCTGACCGCGCCTATGTGCCGAGCTGTTCGGTGGAAGGCGTCACAGTGCCCGACAACAATGGCGAATCGCACACCGTGAATGTGACGAGCTGCCACTGAGCGGCGCTCGCAGTCGCAAGTAGCCCGCATGAGCGCTGCGACATGCGGGACACCCCGGATATCGCTTCGCTCATCCGGGCTACAACTCTTCACATCTCTTTCAATGAGGCGATCGCTTCCGCCGCGGTCACAATCCGCGCGAACTCGCCGTTGAGGTTGGACAGCGTCATCGTGTGAATGGCTTCGGCCGAATGCGCGTCGCCGTCCGGGCCGATGCGCTCAAACGTCCAGGTCGCATCGCGCACGAGCCGCGTGTCGAAGCCGAGATTGCCGGCCATCCGCGTCGTGGTCTCCACGCAATGATTGGTGGTGGCGCCGCAGATCACCACCGACTTGATGCCGGCAGCGCGCAGGCGGCTCTCCAGATCCGTGCCGATGAAGGCGCTGTTGACGCGCTTGACGATCACGGGCTCGCCACAGAGTTCACGCGCCTCATCCTTCACGGGAAAACCCGTGCCGCCGGGCCGGAACGACGAGTTCGGGCAGGTGCCTTCGTGGCGAATATGGAAGATCGGCGCGCGCTGCGTCCGAAACGCGTCGAGAAGATCGACGATCCGCGCCACCGCGTCCGGATTATTCCGCCGCTTGCCCGCGGCCTCCCATTCGTCAAAGGCGCGCTGCACGTCGACGACGATGAGGGCGGTCGTGGATTCTCGATTGGTCATTGCCTGCGTCCCGCAATTGCTCTGGCACTATGCCGCGACAATACGGGCTTCGAAACGGCTTTTTTGCCTCGTTTTGCGACGCTGCGAATTACGCTCGCTTACGCCACCACACGCCGAACGCGATCACGACCGCGAACGCCAGCGTGAACCAGGTGATGGCGTATTGCATGTGCTCGTCGCGCAGCTCCACCTGCAATGGACCCGGCTTGGGGATGCCGCTCGGCGGCACCGGCGATTCGAGATCGACGTAGAACGGCGCGACCTTGTTCCAGCCGAACGCCTCCGCCATCGCCATGTGATCGCGGGAAAACCATAGCCGCTTGGATTGCTCGACATTGGGCGTGAGGACGCCGGCCGTCTCGGGAAAACGGATGTAGCCGGTCATCTCGGCCGGTTGGCCTGTGATCAGCCGCGCCACCGCGCGATCCTGCACGTCGCGGTCCTGCATAGTGTTGGGCACGAAGCCGGCATTGATCGCGAGCGTCTCGCCCGACGGCAGCCGCGCCGGGATGAAAGCCCAGGTGCCGGGGCCGGAAATATCGGGGCGGATCGCCGAGCCGGCGCTATAGACCATCGCGTCCAGCCGCGTCTCATAGGTCGCGGTGAAGCTGACGCGCCTGAACTCGTCATGCGCGGGTGTGAGCTTGCTCCATTCCGCCTGCGCCGGCAGCGGCACGGGAGCTGCCGCCAGGCGCGTATCGAGGGCTGCGATCAGCTCGTGCTTCTCGACGCGGCGCTGCAATTGCCAGACGCCGAGGCCCACGAACAGCGCGACCATGACCAGCGTGAAGATGCCGAAGCCGAGGCTTCGTCTGGGCGCCGCCTCGCTCATTTCGGCGAGCGCTCAACCAAGCGGCCTTCGGCAGCCTTGTGATGGAATTGCAGCGCGATCAAGAGCGACTTGATCGCGCGCAGCGGCCATAGCGTGACCGCAAGCGTCAGCGGCAGCCAGAGCACGGCATGCACCCAGAATGGCGGCTGGTACTTGACCTCGGTGATCAGCGCCGCCGTGACCACGATCGCGCCCGCGATCATGATGACGAACACGGCCGGGCCGTCGCCGGCATCGATGAAGGCATAATCGAGCCCGCAGGCCTCGCAGGACGGCCGCAGCGTGAGGAAGCCGGCGTAAAGCTTGCCCTTGCCGCAGCGCGGGCATTTGCACGCCAGCCCGCGCAGCGCGCTTTCCGTCACTGTCGGTAGCGTCCGATCTGACGTCTCATCTGACATGGCGCCTCTTTACGCCTGCCTTGGTGCGAGAGGAAGGCCGCCCCAACAGAAAGGGCGGCCCGAGGGCCGCCCTTTGCATTTCAGGTATTCTGCAAGATGTTCTGAAGGCCTATTCGCCGGCGACGCCGATGCGGCCGCCGCCGGTGCCCCAGACGTAGATGCAGATGAACAGGAACAGCCACACCACGTCGACGAAATGCCAGTACCAGGCGGCGAATTCGAAGCCGAGGTGCTGGGTCGGGGTGAAATGGCCGCGATAGACGCGGATCAGGCAGACGATCAGGAAGATGGTGCCGACCAGCACGTGGAAGCCGTGGAAGCCGGTCGCCATGAAGAAGGTCGCGCCGTAGACATTGCCCGAGAAGCCGAAGGCGGCGTGGGCGTATTCATAGGCCTGCACGCAGGTGAAGCTGGCGCCGAGCAGCACGGTCAGGATCAGGCCGTATTTCAGGCCCTTGCGATCACCTTCCAGCAGCGCGTGGTGCGCCCAGGTCACGGTCGTGCCCGAGGTGAGCAGGATCAGCGTGTTGAGCAGCGGCAGATGCCAGGGATCGAATGCCTCGATACCCTTCGGCGGCCAGGTGCCGGGCACCGCGCAGGCGCCCATCGCCGTGCCGGGGCCGCAGCCGAACACGGCGTCGCGGGTGGCGTGCACGGCATCTGCCGGGAACAGCGAGGAGTTGAAGAAGGCCCAGAACCAGGCGACGAAGAACATCACCTCGGAGGCGATGAACAGGATCATGCCGTAGCGGTGGCTGATCTGCACCACGCGGGTGTGGTCGCCCTTGTGCTCGGCCTCGTTGATGACGTCACCCCACCAGCCGGCCATGGTGTAGAGCACGCCGATGGTGCCGATGCCGAACACGATCGGCGCGGCGGAGGTCATGTGGTGCATCCAGGTGATGGCGCCGACGGCCATGATGAAGGCCGAGATCGAGCCGACGATCGGCCACGGGCTCGGATCGACCAGATGGTAGTCGTGATGCTTGGCGTGCGCCTCAGCCATAGTCGCTCTCTCCTTCGAGGGTGCCGCTCCAGCCAGCGCCCATTCGTCCCAAATCATAGTCGGATTTCGCAAGCGAAATCCAACATGCGTCAAAGATTGTCCTTGCGCTTGTCGCCCTCGTCCGCGGCCACCGGCTTGGTGGCCTGCTCGCGGACGGGATAGAAAGTGTAGGACAGGGTAATCGTGTTCAGCGAGTCGTTCTCGTGATCAGCCGCGATCGACGGATCGACATAGAAGACAACCGCCATTTCGCGCTTCTCGCCCGGCTTCATGGTCTGCTCGGTGAAGCAGAAGCAGTTGATCTTCTCGAAATAGGAGCCGACCGTGAGCGGGGCGACGTTATAGGCCGCCTGCCCCGCGGTCTCGCGCGCGGACTGGTTGGTCACGGTGTAATAGACCGTCGTGACCTCGCCGATATGGACCTGGATCTCGGTCTGCTCCGGCTCGAACTTCCAGGGCAACCCGCCCGCGACATTGGAATCGAAGCGGATCGCAAGCGTCCGGGCCAGCGGCTTGCCGAGCGGTATCGAGGTCGCGACCTGGGTCGTGCCGTTGAACCCGGTGGCGCGGCAGAACCAGTTGTAGAAGGGCACGGCGGCATAGGCGGCGCCGACCATCGCCACCACCACGAAGCCGCAGATGGCCGCCACCATCGCATCGCGGGTCAGCCGCGGCGGGCGCTTCAAGGGCTGCGCCGGCTTGGTGGGCTTGCTGGTGTTCTGGTTTTCCATGTCGCTCACAATGGCCGGTTCAGGACCGCCGGTCCCTTGACGATGGTGACCGCGAAGAACAGCAGCACGAGAACGCCGAGCGCGAGCGCAATGGCGATCGAGCGCTGGCGGCGGCTCTTGAGCTGCGCCTCGGTGAGGACGATTCCTTCCTGTTCTTTCTTGTCGTCCATTGCTGTCCCATGCGCCCCCTACCCGACCAAAGGCACAATGGCGCGCACGACGACCTCGGCGAGGAGCGTCGCAAACAGCCCGAACAGATAAAGGATGGAGAAAGCAAACAGTTTGCGCGTGGCGCGCAGCGAGGCGCTGCGTTCACGGCTGATGAACACGTTGACGGCGAGCACCAGCATGCCGGCTCCGAGCACCAGCGAGGTCACGCCGTAAACGAGATCGAAATAGCCGAGCGGCCAGGGGCTCGCGGCGATCGCGACCAGGACGATGGTGTAGAGCAGGATCTGCAGCCGTGTTGCATCGGCGCCGGCGACCACCGGCAGCATCGGAATGCCAGCGCGGGCGTAATCATCGGAGCGGAACAGCGCCAGCGCCCAGAAATGCGGCGGGGTCCAGAAGAAGATGATGAGGAAGAGAAGCAGCGGCTCGACCGAGATCGAGCCGGTGGCCGCGACCCAGGCCACGACCGGCGGCAGCGAGCCGGCGGCGCCGCCGATCACGATGTTCTGCGCGGTGCGGCGCTTCAGCCCCATCGTGTAGATCACGACATAGAAGAAGATGGTGAAGGCGAGCAGCGCTCCCGCATACCAGTTGACGAGGATGCCGAGCGTCAGCACCGAGAAGAACGCCAGCGTCATGCCGAACGTCATCGCTTCCGCACGGGTGATCCTGCCGCGCGGGATCGGCCGGTTGGCGGTGCGCGACATCAGGGCGTCGATGTCGCCCTCGAGCGCCATGTTCAGCGCGCCGGACGCACCGGCGCCGACGGAAATGCAGAGCAGCGAGGTGAAGGCCAGCACGGGATGAAAGTGCCCGGGTGCGATCGCGAGCCCCACCAGCGCGGTGAAGATCACGAGCGACATCACCCGCGGCTTGAGCAGCGCGATGTAATCGCCGACCTCGGCCTCGGAGATCCGGACGGGCGCGAGCTCGATGGTGGTGTGGTCGACGACGGACAAGACGCTTCTTTTCCCTCAAAACGGCGCGGCGCCCGAGACAGGCGCCGCGGCTTGTTGATTACTGCACCCGCGGCAGCGTTTCGAACTGGTGGAACGGCGGCGGCGAGGACAGCGTCCATTCCAGCGTCGTGGCGCCTGCGCCCCACGGATTGTCCGCGGCCCGCTCCTTGCGCAGGAAGAACGCGTCGAACAGGCCGTAGAAGAAGATCAGGAGGCCGAATCCGGAGATATAGGAGCCGATCGAGGAGATGTAGTTCCAGCCGGCGAAGGCGTCCGGATAATCGACCACACGGCGTGGCATGCCGGAGAGGCCAAGGAAGTGCTGCGGGAAGAACACCAGGTTGACACCGATGAAGGTGAACCAGAAGTGCAGCTTGCCGATCGTCTCCGAGTACATGTAGCCCGTTATCTTCGGGAACCAGTAGTACCAGCCGGCGAAGATCGCGAACACCGCGCCCAGCGATAGCACATAGTGGAAGTGCGCGATCACGTAATAGGTATCGTGCAGCACGCGGTCGACGCCGGCATTGGCGAGCACGACGCCGGTGACGCCACCGACCGTGAACAGGAAGATAAAGCCGATCGCCCAAATCATTGGCGTCTTGAACTCGATCGAGCCGCCCCACATCGTGGCGATCCAGGAGAAGATCTTCACGCCGGTCGGCACCGCGATCACCATGGTGGCGGCGACGAAATAGGCCTGCGTCGCCGAAGACATGCCAACCGTATACATGTGGTGCGCCCATACCACGAAGCCGATGCCGCCAATCGCGACCATGGCGTAGGCCATGCCGAGATAGCCGAACACGGGCTTGCGCGAGAAGGTCGAGATGATCTGGCTGATCATGCCGAAGCCGGGCAGAATCAGGATGTAGACCTCAGGGTGGCCAAAGAACCAGAACAGATGCTGGAACAGCAGGGGATCGCCGCCCTGGTCGGGCGCGAAGAAGGTCGTGCCGAAATTGCGGTCGGTGAGCAGCATGGTGATCGCACCTGCGAGCACCGGCAGCGACAACAGCAGCAGGAACACCGTCACCAGGATCGACCACACGAACAGTGGCATCTTGTGCAGGGTCATGCCCGGGGCGCGCATGTTGAAGATGGTGGTGATGAAGTTGATGGCGCCGAGGATCGACGACGCACCGGCCAAGTGGATCGAAAGGATCGCGAAGTCGACGGCCGGTCCCGGATGGCCCGAACTCGACAGCGGCGCGTATATGGTCCAGCCGGTGCCGACGCCATTGGCGCCCGGCTCACCCTCGACAAAGGTGGAGATAAGAAGCAGGGCGAAAGAGGCCGGCAACAGCCAGAACGAAATATTGTTCATGCGCGGGAATGCCATGTCCGGCGCGCCGATCATGAGAGGCACGAGCCAGTTGCCGAAACCACCGATCATCGCCGGCATCACCATGAAGAAGATCATGATCAGGCCGTGCGAGGTCGCGAATACATTATAAGTGTGGGTGTTGTGGAAGATCTGGACACCCGGATACATCAGCTCGGCGCGGATCGCGATCGACATTGCCGCACCGATGGTGCCCGCGATGATCGCGAACACCAGGTACATCGTGCCGATGTCCTTGTGGTTCGTCGAGTAGACGTAGCGCTTCCAGCCGGTCGGGTGGGCGTGCGCGTGTTCATCATGGGCGTGGTCGTCGTGCGTGGTAGCGTTGGTTGCCATGTTCAAATCCTGCCTTGCAGTCCCTTGGCTCGAAACCTCGCCGGTCCCGTCGCCCTTGTCCCAAATGCGCGGCTAGTGCGCCGCGCTGTCCGCCGAAGCGTAGTTCTGGTCCCCCGCGGACGAGAATTGCTTCTTCGCGTCCGTCAGCCACTTGGCATACTCTTCATCGGTGACCACCTTCACCGCGATCGGCATGAAGGCATGGTCCTTGCCGCAGAGCTGGGAGCACTGGCCGTAATACATGCCGGTCTTCTCGGCCTTGAACCAGGTCTCGTTGAGGCGGCCCGGGATGGCGTCGATCTTGATGCCGAAGGCCGGCACCGAGAAGGAGTGGATCACGTCCGCACCAGTGGTCTCGACCCGGATGATCTTGTTCACGGGCACTACCATGTTGTTATCGACGGCCAGGAGCCTCGGCTCGGTGCATTTGGCGCGCTCTTCGTCGCAGGCCAGCAGCGAGTCGAATTCGATCTTCGCGTCGGGATAGGTGTAGGTCCAGTACCACTGCTTGCCAGTGGCCTTGATGGTGAGGTCCGCCTTCGGCACGTCCAGCTCCTGGAACAGGAGGCGGAACGAGGGCACCGCGATCGAGACCAGGATCAGCACCGGGATCAAGGTCCAGGCCACCTCGATCAGGGTGTTGTGGGTGGTCCGCGACGGCGTCGGGTTGGCGCGGGCGTTGAACTTGACCATCACGGTGATCAACAGGCCCAGCACGAACAGCGTGATCACCGTGATGATGACCAGCAGCACGTTATGGAACCAGTGGATGTTGTCCATCACCTCCGAGCCGGATTGCTGCAGCTTCCATTCCCATTCCGCAGGTTGGCCCAATTCGGCGAATGCCGCAGTGCTCGTCACCAGCGCCACGCCGGCCGCAGCCATACCCAGCAACCGCCGGCCCATCCGGCCCATCGACATCTTCATGCCGTTCGCGCTCCCTTAAATCATCCCCAAAGCACCCCACCGGACGGCGGACGTGCAGCCGATCCGCCCCCTGCCAAACCGCCTGAAGGGCTGCCATGCTGCTGCCCGGGCCAGATCGTGAGAACGTCGAAATCCAGCCTCTCAAACCATAATTCTTGGGCTCTCGCAATGCAGTAGT
>DATHMA010000016.1:0-7311 GCA_035487555.1 Bradyrhizobium sp.
GACCGACATGACCAAGCGCAATCTGCTGATCAAGCAGGCCTTCGAGATCGCAATCAAGGACTACGCCTTCATCCCGCTGCATCAGCAATCGCTGGCATGGGGCGTCTCGAAGAAGCTGAAAGTCGTGCAGCGCGCCGACAACCAGGTGCTGGCGTACTGGATGGTGAAGCAGGAGGAGTGACCCGGGCCGCGCCTACGAGCCAAGGCGCCTGAGCCGTTAGCGCGCGGCGTTGTAGACGTCACGCAAGACGTTCGTCTCAAGCTCCAGATCCTCCAGCCGATGCTTGACGACATCGCCGATGCTGACGATACCGACCAGTTGGCCGCCGCGTAGTACCGGCATGTGGCGCACGCGATGCTGTGTCATTAGGTTCATGACGCGATTGACACTCTCGTCGGGCGACACGGTGGTGACACCATATTGCATGACCTCCTTCACAGGCATCGACCCGGCCGTCTCGCCATAGCGAGAAAAGGCATGAACGATTTCACGCTCGGAAATCAGTCCAAGAATTGCGTTCTCTCTCGTCACCACGAGAGCGCCAATATTCTTTGCGCGGAGCCAGTCTGCCGCCCTCTTGACGCTGGCGTCCGGAGCTATCGTTGCGACGTCGGCACCCTTTCGCCTCAGAATGCTCTCGATGGTCATAGCCTGCTCCCATCGTGTGGCGCTGGGAAGCGCCTTGGAACCCGCACCCGCCCAAAAGGAACGCCAGCATATCACATCGGCAGGAAGCAGTCAGCGAGTATCGGAGACGGCGCGACCGATCAGCCGCTCACAAACTGGTGCTGCCATATTGGGACTCTCCGCGCGCACATCTGTCACCGCATTCGTGGAAGCAGCCCCTCACCCCAACCCTCTCCCCGCGAAGAGCGGGGAGAGGGAGTAGACCAACCTAGCCGAACCTCTCCACCGCAAACGGCGCCGGATCCGCGAACGGCGTCTCGCCGGTCATCATCTCCGCCAGCAGCCGCCCCGTGACCGGCCCCAGTGTCAGGCCGTGATGCTGGTGGCCGAAGTCGAACCACAGGCCCTGATGTCGCGGTGCTCTTCCGATCACCGGCAGCATATCGGGCAGACAGGGCCGCGCGCCCATCCAGGGTTTCGTGTCGACCGGCTCTCCCAGTGGGAACAGCGCGTGTGCCTTTGGCAGTGCGCGCTCGACCTGGACCGGGGTTGGCGGTCTATCACGGCGCGTAAACTCCACGCCCGTCGTGACGCGAATGCCCCGGTCCATCGGCGCCAGCAGAAAGCCCTGGTCGGCATCGAGCACGGGGTGATTCAAGACGGCATTGCCGTGGGCGGCGAGATGCAGGTGATAGCCGCGTTTGACCGAGAGCGGGATCGAATAGCCGAGCGGCGCAAAGACGAGATCCGACCACGGCCCCAGCGCCACCACGGCTTCGCGCGCCACCGCCGAACCGCTCTGCAAGGGAACACGCCAGCGTCGATCAGGATCCTGTTGCAGCCCTCGCGCGTCGCCCACGACGAACCGTCCGCCCTTGTGTCTGAACAGCGTCGCATAGGCCTTGGCGAGGCCGCCGGGATCGGTCACGAAGCCGGGCTGACTGAGGTGAAGCGCGCCGGTGAAATCGCCGGTGAGGTTGGGCTCACGCTCGGCGATCGCCTTTGCATCGAGCAGGCTCGCCTCGACGCCATAGGGCTGCGCGCGCTCCAGCTCCTTGAGCGCATGCGCAAGGCTCGTCTCGGAGCGAAACAGCTTGATCCAGCCGTTTCTGCGCAACAGCTCGCTTGCGCCGGCTTCCGCGACCAGCGCCTCATGCTCGATCAGGCTGCGGCGGATCAATGGGAGCACGCCCATCGCCCCTCGCAGCGCCCGATCCGGCCGCGAGGCGAGATAATAGCGCACGAGCCAGGGCAGGAACGACGGCAAGTCGGCCAGATGATAGCGCACCTGCGGTGCGCGATTGGTAGCAAAGCGCAGGATCTCCGCGAGGTCGCGGGGAAACATGTAGGGGAATACCGAAGCGCTTTCGATGATCCCGGCATTGCCGTAGCTGGTCTCCTCGCCGGCAAGCTCATGCTTGTCGGCCAGGATGACGTCGCGGCCGCGGCTCTGCAGGTGCAGTGCAGCGCCGACGCCGACCATGCCCGCGCCAAGCACGAGAACGTCGGCCCTGAGTTCCGTCATCGACACTCCGAAAGTTGAATATTGGGGCTTCATGCGAGCCGCTTAGACTGAAATTAGTCATGATGGCTTGCCCATGCAAACCCGCGCGAGGTTCTTGGTTGCGCCTTGGCTTTTCGGAAAACCGCTACACACTTTTTCCGGATCATGCGGCGGGGAAATGCCGCTTGCGCGGCGCTGGCGTTCTGGCAACATGGTTCGATCGTATCCGGCGCGTTTTGCGGAAATTGCACGCGCCATCAGCGGAGAGCGTAGCCTGATGTCGGTTCGTTACACCTTGTTGGCCGCGACCATCACCTCGATCGTCGCGCTATCGATGTCACCGGCATCAAGCCAGACCCTGCGCTACGCCAACCAGGGCGAGCTCAAGTCGCTCGATCCCTACACGCTGAAGGAAACGACGACGATCGCCCACCATGCCCATGTCTATGAGGGCCTGGTGACCCGCGACAAGGAGTTGAAGATCGCGCCGGCGCTGGCCGAGAGCTGGGAGACGCTGGACCCGACCCACTGGCGCTTCCATCTGCGCCATAACGTCAAATTCCACAATGGTGATCCCTTCACCGCCGACGACGTGATTTTCTCCGCCCAGCGCGTTCGCGCCACGGGCTCCAACTTCCTGTCCAACGTTCCGCCCGACGCCAAGTTCGTCAAGGTCGACGACACCACCGTCGACGTGATGCTGGATGCGCCCAATCCCATCTTGATCTCGCAATGGGATGGCTGGTACATCATGGACAAGAAATGGTGCGAGGAGCACGACGCGGTCGCACCGACCCCGGCGTCGGCGACCACGCCGAGCTACGCTGCTCTGCATGAGAACGGCACCGGCCCGTTCTTCATCGAGAGCCATCAGCCCGGCGTGAAGACCGTATTCAAGGCCTTTCCGGACTGGTGGGGCAAGCCCGAGCATAATCTGAAGGAGATCGTCTTCACCCCGATCGCCGCCGATGCGACCCGCGTCGCCGCCCTGCTCTCGGGCGAAGTCGACGTCGTCGAGCCGGTTCCGCTGCAGGACATCCAGCGGGTGAATGCGAGCGGCTCTGCTACCGTGATGAACGGCCCGGAGATCCGCACCATCTTCGTCGGCATGGACCAGAGCCGTGACGAGCTGCTCTATTCGAATGTAAAGGGCAAGAACCCGTTCAAGGACATCCGCGTCCGCGAGGCCTTCTACAAGGCGATCGATATCGAGGCGATCAAGAACCGCGTCATGCGCGGATTGTCGACGCCGTCGGCGCTGATGATCGCGCCGCAGCTATACGCGCTGTCCAAGGACTTCACCCGGCCGAAATACGATCCGGATGGTGCCAAGAAACTGCTGACCGAAGCCGGCTATCCCGATGGATTCGAAGTCACGATGGATTGCCCGAATGACCGCTATGTCAACGATGCGGCGATCTGCCAGGCGGTCGTGGGCATGCTGGCGCGCATCGGCGTCAAGATCGATCTGCTGGCACAACCCAAGGCGCTCTATTTTGGCAAAGTCTTGAAGCCGGGCGGCTACAAGACCTCGTTCTATATGCTCGGCTGGACGCCGGCCTCGATGGACTCCCACAACGTGCTGCACGACATCCTGGGCTGCCGCGATGACCCGAAGGACGCGACCCGCGGCGAAGCCAATCTCGGCGGCTACTGCAACAAGGAAGTCGACGCGCTCGCCGACAAGGTGCTGGTCGAGACCGATACCGCCAAGCGCGACCAGCTGATCAAGCAGGCCTTCGAGATCGTAAACAAGGATTACGCCTACATCCCGTTGCACCAGCAGTCACTGTCCTGGGGCGTGTCGAAGAAAGTCAAACTGACCCAGCGCGCCGACAACCAGGTCCTGCTGTTCTGGGCCACGAAGACGGAAGAGTAGGCAGACAAGGTTTGGAGGTCCCGGCGGCGCACCGCTTCCGGGACCTTGTATTTGAGCATGATCCGCACCCGGAGGGCCGCGTGAGCGCAAAGTGTGCAGCGGTTTTCCGAAAAGATCATGCTTAATCGAGACGCAACGACGCGTTCTGCAAGAGAGAAGTGAAAGGATCACATGCTCGCTTTCACTCTTCGCCGGGCTATTCAGGCGATCGGCGTCATGATCGCCGTCGGAATCATCTCTTTCTCGATGTTCCGCTTCGCCGGCGACCCCGTGAACCAGATGGTCTCGATCGACACCCCGGCGTCGGAGCGCGCCGCGATCCGCCAGTCGCTCGGGCTGAACGATCCGATCCCCGTTCAATTTGTGCGCTACTTCGCCAATGCGGCGCAGTTCAATTTCGGCATCTCCTATCAATTCCGCCAGCCGGTCGCGAGCCTCCTGAAAGAGCGCATGCCGGCGACGCTGGAACTTGCGACCGTTGCCACCATTCTGGCACTGGTGTTCGGCATCCTGATGGGAGTCTATTCGGCGCTGCATCGCGACTCGATCCTGGCGAAAATCTTCCAGGCGGTGTCGCTGATCGGCATCTCGCTGCCGACCTTCCTGATCGGCATTTTGCTGATCTATCTGTTCGCGGTCGTGCTCGGCTGGCTACCCTCGTTCGGCCGCGGCCAGGTGGTGAAGTTCGGCTGGTGGACGACGGGGCTTCTTACCATCTCCGGCCTGAAGGCCCTGATCATGCCCTCGATCACGCTGGGCCTGTTCCAGATGACGCTGATCATGCGCCTGGTGCGCGCCGAGATGCTGGAAGTGCTGCGCACCGACTACATCCGCTTCGCCCGCGCCCGCGGGCTCACGACCCGCGCTATCCATTTCGGCCACGCGTTGCGTAACACACTTGTGCCCGTGATCACCGTCGCGGGGTTGCAATTTGGCTCGGTAATTGCATTCGCGATCATCACCGAAACTGTGTTCCAGTGGCCGGGGATGGGCCTGTTGTTTGTTCAAGCCGTGCAAAATGTCGATATTCCCATCATGGCGGCGTATCTGTTGATGGTCTCGCTGATCTTCGTCACCATCAACCTGGTGGTCGACATCCTCTACACCATCGTCGATCCGCGCCTGCGCTCGACCATCAGCCGGCCGGCCTGACCATGAGCGACGCCGTCGTCCCACATCGCGAAGCAGGCACAACGCACCCGGCGTCGTCGGGCCGGTTCAGGCGCGCGCTTGAAAGCGACCTGTTCTATTCCTTCCGCCGCTCCAGGCTGACGATGCTGGCGGCGGCGGTGACGCTGCTGTTCTTCCTGCTCGCGATCTTCGCGCCATTGCTCTCGGTGCAAAACCCGTTCGATCCGGCGCAGCTCCAGCTAGCCAATTCGCGCTTCGCGCCGCTATGGACCGCCGATGGCCAGAGCCCGTTCCTGCTCGGCACCGACGAGCAGGGCCGCGACGTGCTGTCTGCGATCCTCTACGGCCTGCGCGTCTCGCTCACCGTCGGCGTCCTCGGCGTCCTGCTCTCCGGCACACTCGGCATCGTGCTCGGCCTGATCGCGGGCTATGTCGGGGGCGCAGTCGATAGCCTCATCATGCGCATCGCCGATGTGCAGCTCACCTTCCCCGCCATCCTGATCGCGCTGCTGGTCAACGGCATAGCCAAATCCGTGTTCGGCAACCGAATCGATGCGTTGAGCATGCTGGCGGTGCTGGTGATCGCGATCGGCCTGAGCTTCTGGGTACAATATGCGCGCACGGTGCGCGGCTCGGTGCTGGTCGAGAAGAACAAGGATTATGTCGCCGCCGCGCAGCTGATCGGCCTACCCGCGCCCGTCATCATGCTGCGCCACGTGCTGCCGAACGCGATGGGCCCGGTGCTGGTCATTGCCACCATCAACCTCGCGCTCGCCATCATCACCGAGGCGACACTGTCATTCCTCGGCGTCGGCCTGCCCGATACCATGCCCTCGCTCGGCACCTTGATCCGGATCGGCAACAACTATCTGTTCTCCGGCGAATGGTGGATCGTGGCCTTCCCCGGCATTGCGCTGGCGGCGCTGATCCTCTCCATCAACCTGCTCGGCGACTGGCTTCGCGACGCGCTCAATCCAAGACTTCGATAGAGACTCCGATAAAGACTACGATGACCGAACCCGTCCTCAGTGTGCGCAACCTTCAGGTGGAGTTCGCCACCCGACGCCATACCTTGCGCGCGATCGACGGCGTCTCCTTCGACATCGCCAAGGGCGAGGTGCTCGGCGTGGTCGGCGAGTCCGGCGCCGGCAAATCGGTCACAGGGCTGGCGGTGATCGGGCTGCTTGATCCGCCGGGACGAATCTCGGGTGGCGAGATCCGCCTTTCGGGCCTGCGCATCGATCATCTACCGCCGGAAGACATCCGCCGCATCCGGGGCAAACGGATCGGCATGATCTTCCAGGACCCGCTCACCAGCCTCAATCCGCTGTATAAAATCGGCGACCAGATCGTCGAGACCATCAAGACCCACACCTCGCTTTCCGAATCTGCCGCGCGCAAACGCGCGATCGACTTGCTCGCCGAGGTCGGCATCCCCGCCCCCGACAAGCGCATCGACGGCTATCCGCACGAGTTCTCAGGCGGCATGCGCCAGCGCGTGGTGATAGCGCTTGCGATCTGCGCCGAGCCGGAGCTGATCATCGCGGACGAACCGACCACCGCGCTCGACGTCTCGGTGCAGGCGCAGATCATCACCCTGATCAAGCGGCTCGGCCGCGACCACGGCACCGCCGTGATGCTGGTGACCCACGACATGGGCGTGATCGCCGAAACCTGCGACCGCGTCGCAGTGATGTACTCCGGGCGCGTCGCGGAGATCGGCCCGGTCGGCGATGTCGTGCGCAATCCGCTGCACCCTTACGCCAAGGGCCTGATGGGCGCGATCCCGACGCTTGCCGGTGACGACAAGCGGCTGGTGCAAATCCCCGGCGCGATGCCGCGGCTGTCGGCGATTCCGCCGGGCTGCTCGTTCAATCCGCGCTGCAACTTTGTGTTCGACCGCTGCCGTGTCGAGCGACCGGAGCCGATCCGGCAGGGCGCGCAGGCCGTCGCCTGTCATCTGTTCGAGCCTTCCGTGAAGGACAGCGCGGCATGAGCTTTGTCGAGGTCAAAGCCCTGCGCCGCGTCTTCGACGTCTCAAAACCGTGGCTCAACCGCGTGCTCGAAGGCGGTCATCTCGAATATCTCAAAGCCGTCGACGGCGTCTCCTTCGACATCCGGAAAGGCGAGACGTTTGCGCTGGTCGGCGAGTCCGGCTCCGGCAAGACA
>DATHMA010000017.1:0-7925 GCA_035487555.1 Bradyrhizobium sp.
CTGTGCGAAGCCGGCCGCTTCGGCCAGAAGACCGGCAAGGGCTATTACAAATATGAAGGCGGCTCGCGTGCGCCGCTGCCCGATCCCGATGTCGAGAAGCTGATCGACGAGACGCTGACACGCTTGGGGCGCAAGCGCCGCGTGGTCAGCGACGACGAGATCCTCGAGCGCATGATGTATCCGATGATCAACGAGGGCGCAAAAATCCTCGATGAGGGCATCGCGGCGCGGCCGAGCGACATCGACGTGGTCTGGCTCTATGGCTATGGCTGGCCGATCTATCGCGGCGGCCCGATGTTCTGGGCCGACAGCGTCGGGCTGAAGCATATCGCCGATCGCCTCTCCTATTATGCCAAGGAGACGAATGATCCCTCGCTCGAGCCGGCGCCGCTGCTGAAGCGTCTGGCAGCCGAGGGCAAGACGTTTGCGTCACTGGCGGCCGAGAAGTCGAAGGCGGCGTGATGGGGCTTTCGCTCCTCTCTCCAGTCATTCCGGGGCGCGCAAAGCGCGAACCCCAATGTGCAATTGCACGTTGTGGGATCTCGAGATTCTCAGGTGCGCAATTGCGCACCATAGTTCGGTGCTGTCGCACCGCCCCGGAATGACGGCATATGTGGTAGAGACCCATGACCCATCCCGGCGAACAGTATTATCCCGAAGGCGTGCATTGGGACGACACCATCGCCCGCGGCACGCTGCCTGATCTGCTCTCGACTGCGGCGCGCGAATACAGCTCGCGCGCGGTGATCGAATTCCGCGACCGGCCGATCAGCTATGCCGAGCTGGAATCGCTGGTCGAGGTCGCGGCCGCCGCGTTCCTGCGTGCGGGCTATGGCAAGGACACGTCCGTCGCGCTGTTCCTTGGCAACACGCCGGACCATCCCGTCAACTTCTTCGGCGCGCTGAAGGCCGGCGCGCGGATCGTGCATCTGTCGCCGCTCGATGGCGAGATCGCGCTGTCGCACAAGCTCGCCGATTCCGGTGCGCGGGTGCTGGTCACCAGCAATCTCTCGGCGCTGCTGCCGACCGCGCTGAAATTTCTGGACAAGGGCTTGCTCGACCGACTGATCGTCTGCGAGGACGATCACTGGGGCAAGATCGGCACGCCGCAAACCGCGCTCCCGGACAGTCCCGCAGTCATTACCTGCAGCCAATTCATCGACGGCGCGGCAAAACCAGCGCAATGGCCCGCCATCGACGCCGAGGACGTCGCGCTGCTGCAATATACCGGCGGCACGACCGGCCTGCCGAAGGGCGCGATGCTGACCCACGGCAACCTGACCGCGGCGGTGTCGATCTACGACGTCTGGGGGAGGCCCGCGCGCGAGAAGCGCAATGCGGTCGAGCGCGTCATCTGCGTGCTGCCGTTGTTCCACATCTTTGCGCTGACCGTGGTGATGCTGTCCTGCATCCGCCGCGGCCATCTGATCTCGCTGCACCAGCGTTTCGATGTCGAGGCCGTGATGCGCGACATCGAGGTCAAGCGCGCGACCGCATTTCCCGGCGTGCCGACGATGTGGATCGCGATCGCGGCACTGCCCGATCTCGACAAGCGCGATCTCTCCTCGCTGGTAAGCTGCGGCTCCGGCGGTGCGCCGCTGCCGGTGGAAGTCGCGCGAATTTTCGAGCGCAAGGTCGGCATGAAGCTCAAGAGCGGCTGGGGCATGACCGAGACCTGCTCGCCCGGCACCGGCCATCCGCCGGAAGGGCCTGAAAAACCCGGCTCGATCGGCTTGATGCTGCCCGGCATCGAGATGGACGTGGTGTCGCTGCAGGACCCGACTCAGGTGATGCCGACCGGCGAGGTCGGCGAAATCCGCATCAAGGGGCCGAACGTCACCAAGGGCTACTGGAACAAGGCGAGCGAAAGCGCCGACTCCTTTGTCGGCGATCGTTTCCTGACCGGCGACATCGGTTATGTCGACGACGACGGCTATTTCTTCCTGGTCGATCGCAAGAAGGACATGATTATTTCCGGCGGCTTCAATGTCTATCCGCAGATGATCGAGCAGGCGATCTACACCCACCCGTCCGTACAGGAGGTGCTGGTAATCGGCATTCCCGACGATTACCGCGGTGAAGCGGCCAAGGCCTTCATTCGCCTGCGCGATGGCGCGAAAGCATTCTCGCTCGACGAGCTGCGCACCTTCCTTACCGGCAAGCTCGGCAAGCACGAGCTACCGGCCGCCGTCGAATTCGTGGCCGACCTGCCGCGCACGTCAGTCGGCAAATTGTCCCGTCATGAGCTGCGCCAGCAGCAGCCGTCAGCCAAAAAGAAGATCGCGTAAGAGTTTACCCGCTCACAGGAGGATCCCATGGATCTCGCTTTCACCAAGGAAGAAATGGCGTTTCGCGAGGAAGTGCGCGCGTTTTTCCGCGACAACGTGCCGCCGGATACGCGCCGCAAGCAGCAGGAGGGCCGGCATCTGTCCAAGGACGAGATGGTCACCTGGTGGCGTATCCTCAACAAGAAGGGCTGGGGCGTCTCGCACTGGCCGAAGGAATATGGCGGTACCGGCTGGAGCTCGGTGCAGCATTATATCTTCAACGAGGAGCTGCAATCCTATCCGGCGCCGGCGCCGCTCGCCTTTGGCGTCAGCATGGTCGGCCCGGTGATCTACACTTTCGGCAATGAGCAGCAGAAGAAGCACTATCTGCCGCGCATTGCGAGCGTCGAAGACTGGTGGTGCCAGGGCTTCTCCGAGCCCGGCTCCGGCTCCGACCTCGCTTCGCTCAAGACCAAGGCCGAGCGCAAGGGCGACAAGTGGATCATCAACGGCCAGAAGACCTGGACTACGCTCGCGCAACACGCCGACATGATCTTCTGCCTCTGCCGCACCGACAACAACGCCAAGAAGCAGATGGGTATTTCCTTCATCGTGTTCGACATGAAATCGAAGGGCGTCACCGTGCGCCCGATCGAGACCATCGACGGCGGCGTTGAAGTCAACGAAGTCTTCTTCGACGACGTCGAGGTTCCCTACGAGAACATCATCGGCGAGGAGAACAAGGGCTGGGATTACGCGAAATTCCTGCTCGGCAATGAACGCACGGGCATCGCGCGGGTCGGCGTCTCCAAGGAGCGGCTACGCCGCATCAAGGATCTCGCCTCCAAGGTCGAATCCAACGGCAGGCCCGTCATCGAGGATCCCGCCTTCCGCGAAAAGCTCGCGGCCTGCGAGATCGAGCTCAAGGCGCTGGAGCTCACTCAGTTGCGCGTCGTCGCCGACGAAGGCAAGCACGGCAAGGGCAAACCCAATCCGGCGTCCTCCGTGCTGAAGATCAAGGGCTCGGAAATCCAGCAGACCACCACCGAGCTTCTGATGGAAGTGATCGGCCCGTTCGCCGCGCCTTATGACGAGCATGGCGACGACGGCTCCAACGAAGCGATGGACTGGACCGCGCAGATCGCTCCGAGCTATTTCAACAACCGCAAGGTCTCGATCTACGGCGGCTCCAACGAGATCCAGCGCAACATCATCAGCAAGGCGGTGCTGGGGCTGTAAGCACACTCTTCTGCCGTCATTCCGGGGCGCCGCGCAGCGGCGAGCCCTAGCGGGCCATCCCGGAATGACGAAGCAAAATTCCGGGTACGAGGAAACGAAGAAAATGGATTTCGATTTGTCCGAGGAGCAGCGGCTTCTCAAAGATAGCGTCGACGGCTTGCTTACCGATGCCTACGAGTTCGAGCTGCGCAAGAAGTACATGAAGGAGAAGGGTGGCTGGAGCAAAGCCATCTGGGGCAAGCTCGCCGAGCAGGGTCTGCTCGGCCTTCCCTTTGCCGAGGAAGACGGCGGCTTCGGCGCCGGCGCGGTGGAGACCATGATCGTCATGGAAGCGCTCGGCAAGGCGCTGGTGCTCGAGCCTTATCTGGCGACCGTCGTCATCGCCGGCGGCTTCCTGCGCCATGGCGGCTCGGCCGAGCAGAAGGCCGCGCACATCCCCGCCATCATCGACGGCAGCAAGACCTTTGCCTTTGCGCAGCTCGAGAAGAACTCGCGCTACGATCTCGCCGACGTCTCGACCACGGCGAAGAAGAAAGGTAGCGGCTGGGTGATCGACGGCGAGAAGTTCGTCGTCCTCAATGGCGAGAACGCCGATACGCTGATCGTCACCGCGCGCACCAAGGGCGCGAGGCACGACAAGACCGGCATCGGCGTGTTCCTCGTGCCCGCCAATGCCAAGGGTGTGGTCAAGAAGAGCTATCCGACCCAGGATGGGCTGCACGCCGCCGACATCAGCTTCACCGCGGTGGAAGTCGGCGCGGACGCCGCCATCGGCGACGCCGAGAATGCGTTGCCGCTGATCGAGCGCGTGGTCGATGAAGCCCGCGCCGCGCTCTGCGCCGAGGCCGTCGGGTTGATGGACGAGTCGCTGAAGACCACCGTCGAATACATCAAGACCCGAAAACAGTTCGGCGTTGCGATCGGCACCTTCCAGTCGCTGCAGCACCGCGCCGCCGACATGTTCGTCGCGGTCGAGCAGGCCCGCTCGATGTCGATGTTCGCGACCATGGCCGCAGACTTCGACGACCCGAAGGAGCGCGCGAAAGCGGTCGCCGCCGCCAAAGTGCAGATCGGCAAGTCCGGCAAATTCGTCGGCCAGCAGTCGATCCAGCTCCATGGCGGCATCGGCATGACGCAGGAAGCCAAGATCGGCCACTATTTCAAGCGGCTGACCATGATCGAGAATACGTTTGGCGACACGGACTTCCACATGCGCCGCGTCAGCGAGGCGGGCGGGCTGCTGTAGGGTTAAATCGTCATTGCGAGAAGCGTAAGCGACGAAGCAATCCATTCATCCGCGAATGCGGCACGATGGATTGCTTCGCTTCGCTCGCAATGACGACAAAAACAATCAGGGAGCAAACAACAATGAAAAACACTCCGTTCGATCTTTCAGGCACCGTCGCCGTCATCACCGGCTCCAGCCGCGGCATCGGCCGCTCTTCCGCCGAGCTGCTGGCCAAACTCGGCGCCAAGGTCGTGATCTCCTCGCGCAAGGCGGATGCCTGCAAGGAAGTCGCCGACGGCATCACCAAGGCCGGCGGCGATGCCCATGTCATCCCCTGCAACATCTCGCGCCATGACGAGGTCAAGGGGCTGATCGATGGCACCATCAGGCATTATGGCAAGATCGACATCCTGGTCTGCAACGCCGCGGTGAACCCCTATTACGGTCCGCTGCTCGACATCAAGGACGAGGCCTTCGACAAGATCATGGGCTCGAACGTCAAGAGCAACATCTGGCTCTGCGCACTGGCGATCCCGCAAATGGCCGAACGCGGCAAAGGCTCGGTCGTGATCATCTCGTCCATCGGCGGATTGCGCGGCTCGACCGTGATCGGCGCCTACGGCATCTCCAAGGCCGCCGACTTCGCACTGTGCCGCAGCCTCGCCGGCGAATGGGGCCCGAAGGGCGTGCGCGTCAACTGCGTCGCGCCGGGCCTGGTGAAGACCGATTTCGCCCGCGCGCTGTGGGAGGACGAGGAGAGGTTGAAACACCGCTGCGCCACCACGCCGCTGCGGCGGATTGGTGAGCCGGACGAGATTGCGGGCGCAGTGGCGTATCTGGCGTCGGATGCGTCGACGTTCATGACCGGGCAGACGATTGTGGTGGATGGCGGGGTGACGACGGCGGCGGTGTAATCCCCGTCGACCTGGACAAGCGAAGCGCGATCCAGGACCCATTACCACAGGGAGTTGTTGTAGCCGGCGCTGTTGCCCCAGCGTGCCGCAACAACTGCGCCCTGTGGTAATGGGTCCTGGCGTTCGCCAGGACGACAGCTGAGTGTCAGGTGGGCGGCGGAGCAGCTTGACCTTCCCTCCCCAATCCGCTGTCCTCTGCCGCGACATAACAAACTTTCCGGGAAGAAATACCCATGTCCTTTGTCCTCGCCATCGATCAGGGCACCACCTCCTCGCGCGCCATTGTCTTCCGCGACGACATCTCGATCGCCGCGACCGCGCAGCAGGAGTTCCCGCAGCATTTCCCCGCGTCCGGCTGGGTCGAGCATGAGCCCGAGGACATCTGGACCTCGACCATGGCGGTCTGCCGCGAGGCGCTGATGAAAGCGGGGCTCTCGGCAAAAGACATCGCCGCGATCGGCATCACCAACCAGCGCGAGACCACCGTGGTGTGGGACCGCGCCACCGGCCACGCCGTGCACCGCGCCATCGTCTGGCAGGATCGCCGCACCGCGGATATCTGCGCACGCCTCAAGGCCGAAGGTTGCGAGCCGATCATCTCCAAGAAGACCGGCCTGATCATCGATCCTTATTTCTCCGGCACCAAGGTCGCCTGGATCCTCGATCACGTCCCCGGCGCGCGCAAGCGCGCGGAGTCTGGCGAGCTCCTGTTCGGCACCATCGATTGCTACCTGTTGTGGCGGCTCACCGGCGGCAAGGTGCATGCGACCGACGCGACCAACGCCTCGCGTACGCTACTGTTCAACATCCATGACGGCACCTGGGACGAGGAGCTGTTAAAGATCCTGCGCGTGCCGCGCTCGATGCTCCCTGAGGTGAAGGATTCCTCCGCCAAGTTCGGCGAGAGCGTGCCGGATCTCTTCGGCGGTTCGATCGCGATCTCCGGCATCGCCGGCGACCAGCAGGCAGCAACCATTGGGCAGGCCTGCTTCACACCGGGTATGATGAAGTCGACCTACGGCACCGGCTGCTTTGCGCTGCTCAACACCGGCACGACGCCGGTCGTCTCCAAGAACAAGCTGCTCACCACCATCGCCTATCAGCTCGGGGGAAAACGCACCTACGCGCTCGAAGGCTCGATCTTCGTCGCCGGCAGCGCGGTGCAGTGGTTGCGCGACGGGCTCGGCATCATCAAGCAGGCCGCCGAGACCGGCCCACTCGCCGACAAATCCGGCTCCCTACAGAGCGTCTATCTGGTGCCGGCCTTCGTCGGCATGGGTGCGCCCTACTGGAATCCGAATGTGCGCGGCGCGCTGTTCGGCCTCACCCGCAACACCGGCCCCGCCGAGCTTGCGCATGCTGCACTGGAAAGCGTCTGCTACCAGACCTACGACCTCTGGGCCGCGATGCGCGCCGATTGGCCCGACGCGAAGGCCGCCAACATCGTGCTCCGCGTCGACGGCGGCATGACGGCGTCGGACTGGACCATGCAGCGCCTTGCCGACCTCCTCGATGCGCCGGTCGATCGGCCGATGATCCAGGAGACGACGGCGTTGGGCGCGGCGTATCTCGCCGGCCTCAATGCCGGCGTCTATCCCGAGCCCTCAAAATTCGCCGACAACTGGCGGCTGGAACATCGCTTCAAGCCGAACATGAGTGCCGCGACGCGCGAGCGAAAGCTGAAGGGCTGGGCGCGCGCTGTGAAGGGTGTGCTGGCGAGTGACGAGGGGGCGGGATAAAGGCTAGCGTCGCTACAAGTAAGGTCGTCATGCCCGGGCTTGACCCGGGCATCCATCGAGGCAGGGACTCTTTCGAAGAAGATGGATGGCCGGGTCAAGCCCGGCCATGACGAGATTAAAATTACGTCTCCGACGACCCGCCCTCTTGCTCCTGCACCTCCAGCATCGCCTTCAGCGTATCATCGCTGAGCTTGCCGTTGGGAGAAGGAATGCGCCGCTCTGCGGCTTCGACCGGAATCTGGTGTTGTGGCACGCCCACGGCGCGCGCGGCTTTGGCCGCGGCGGTTTCCTCGGTTTCGCTCGCCTCCTCCACCTCACCGGTGCTCGATGCATACCCCACGCCGCGCTTGCGCTTCGTCTCTTTCGGCTTCGGCGGCGGCGGGGTGTTAGATCGCCCGCGGCATGATGTGGTGGCGCGACACGGGAGTGCTCCGTTGGCCTCGCGCTCTATCAGCCGCTGATTCGCGGGACTTTCCTACTGACAAATCGGTAATGCGGCTCGGCCGCGAACCGGTCCTAGCCGTCGAAATTCACCGCC
>DATHMA010000018.1:0-17050 GCA_035487555.1 Bradyrhizobium sp.
CCGCTGGGGAACTCCCCGGAGGCGCTGTAGGGATATTCGGCCGCAATCGACGTCGGAATCACGACGTGGTCGCTGAACGTCGCGTAGTCGAAGCCCATCGCCTCGGCGCCAACCACGATCTTCGTCAGGTTATCCGGAGTCGACAGGGGTCCGGCAATCGGTGCGTTGAAGCCGATCTGCATTTTTGCGTCCTTCCGAGCATTGCATCGCTTTCGTCGATGCGACACCATGCGGCCACAGGCGGGCGGCGGCAAGCACGTCCCGCGACGAAATGCGCCCCTCTACGGGCGGAGATGATGGGATTATGACGGCGGCCGGTAGACAGGTGACGCGGCAGCGGTTCGAAGCGCCGCTGGCCGAACTGATGACAGAAGCCGCGGCCTTGCGCGATTCCGCGCACGGCCGGCTAATCTCCTACTCGCGCAAGGTCTTCATTCCCCTTACCAAGCTCTGCCGCGATGTCTGTCACTACTGCACATTCGCGCAGGTGCCGCGCGCGGGCAGGCCCACATACCTGGCGCCCGCAGAGGTGCTTACCATCGCGCGTGCCGGCGCGGCCGCGGGTTGCACCGAAGCGCTGTTCACGCTGGGCGACAAGCCCGAGCTGCGATACCAGGCCGCGCGTGACGCATTGAAGGCGCTCGGCCACGACACGACGATCTCCTATCTGACCGCGATGTGTGCGCTGGTGTTGCGCGAGACCGGATTGCTGCCGCATGCCAATCCCGGCGTGATGACGCTCGACGAGATCACCGGCCTGCGCGAGGTGACGGCCAGCCAGGGCATCATGCTGGAATCCACCAGCGAACGGCTCTGCAGGCAAGGTGGCGTTCACTACGGTTCTCCCGACAAACATCCTGCGGTCAGGCTGCAGACCCTGCGTCTGGCCGGCGAGCTGAAGGTTCCGTTCACGACCGGCATCCTCATCGGCATTGGCGAGACACGCGACGAGCGGATCGACGCCCTGGGGGCGATTGCCGATCTGCACGCCGCCCATGGTCACATCCAGGAAGTCATCGTCCAGAACTTCCGGGCCAAGCCCGACACCAGGCTCGCTCACTCCGAGGAGCCCGATCTCGACGACCTGTTGTGGACCATCGCGACGGCACGCCTGATTCTCGGGCCCGACATGAACATCCAGGCGCCACCAAATCTGTCGCCTGGAGTCTATCAAAAGCTGATCGACGCAGGGCTCAACGATTGGGGCGGCATCTCACCGGTCACACCTGACCACGTGAACCCCGAAGCGCCGTGGCCGGCCATCGACGAACTCGCGCGCAAGAACGCGGAGGCCGGCAAGCTGCTGGTGAGCCGCCTGCCCGTCTATCCCGCCTACGTGCGCGCCGCCGAAACGTGGCTGGCTCCCGACATCGCCACCCGCGTGCGGCGCATGAGCGACGCTGAAGGCTTCGCGCGCGACGACGACTGGGCACCGGGCAACACCAAGCCGCCACCAACGCCGCTGGTGCTCGCCCGTGACGTCGACGCCGGAATCGTGGAAATCGTCGGGCGAGCCACATCGGGCAAACGGCTCGCCTCCAACGACATCGTGCGGCTGTTCGCGGCACGCGATGCCGACTACCGGTACATCACCCAGGCCGCCGACGCGCTGCGAGCCGCGCTCAGCGGCGATGTCGTGCGTTACGTCGTGAACCGCAACATCAATTACACGAACATCTGCTATTTCCGTTGCAAGTTCTGCGCTTTCTCGAAAGGCCGCACGCATGAGGATCTACGCGGCTCACCCTATGATCTCGCCATCGAGGAGATCGCGCGCCGCGCGATCGAGGCCTGGGATCGCGGGGCGACGGAAGTGTGCCTGCAAGGCGGCATCCACCCCGACTACACCGGTGCTACCTACGAAGCGATCTGCCGGGCGATCAAGGCGGTCGTGCCCGAGATGCACATCCACGCCTTCTCGGCTCTGGAAGTGACGCAAGGTGCGGCCACACTCGGGCTGTCGATCGACGAATTCCTCGCGAAACTGAAGGCGGCCGGTCTCGCTACCCTGCCCGGGACGGCAGCCGAAATCCTCGACGATGACACACGTGCCATCATCTGCCCGGACAAGATCAATACCCGGCAGTGGCTCGACGTGCAGCGCGCCGCCCACCAGGCGGGATTGCGCACCACCTCGACCATCATGTACGGCCACGTCGAGACCTCGAGTTCGTGGGCGAAACATCTCCTCGCGCTACGCGACTTGCAGGCCGAGACCGGCGGCTTCACCGAGTTCGTGCCGCTTCCCTTCGTCCACATGGAAGCGCCGATGTACCGCCTCGGCAAGGCCCGTCCCGGCCCGACGTTCCGCGAAGCCGTGCTCATGCATTCAGTCGCGCGGCTGACCCTGCATCCAATGATCCCCAACATCCAGACGTCGTGGGTGAAGATGGGGCCGGCGGGCGCTGCAGTGTGCCTGAAGTCCGGCGCCAACGATCTTGGTGGCACGCTGATGAACGAGAGCATCTCGCGCGCCGCCGGCACCCAGCACGGCCAGGAGTTTCCACCGCACGAGATGGAAGCGCTCATCCGCTCAATTGGCCGCGAACCGATGCAACGCGACACGCTCTATCGGCCGGTGCCGGAAGAGCGTCGAGCGGCATCCATGATCGCGGCCGAGCTGGAGCCGATCGTGCTGACGCCGCCCCGCAAGAAGGCGGCGGTCGGTTAACGAATGCCCCGCTCGGTCAACCGCGCAGGCACGCTGAGTTGATCGAGCAGCGTGCGGGTTCGCGTGCCCACTGATTGCTGCAGGCGCAGGAACAGCGCCAGATCGACCGGGTGGTCGATATCCATCGCGATCCCGGGCTGACGGATCACGGTCGGCTCGATACCCTGACGACGCGCGGCGTCGAGGTGCGGAAAGTAGCTGTTATCGCCGAAGCGAAGCGGCACCGATTCCGGCGGCGAGCAGACGACGGCATTAGATCCGAAATCGTCATGTGCCGGCGAGATCGTGAAAGACGGCCCTGCGAGATGTGCCGACAAGACCGCGGCGATTTCGTTGGCGCGGGTAGCCGGAATGTCGCCCGGCATCGTGATCATGCCGCCGCGTCCTTCGCCTGCGAGAAGCCGCCGGCCGGCATTCACACTGCCGGTATGTCCATCTCGCGCTCCCTCGGTTACGATCCGCGCACCGATCCTTTCGCCAAGAGCAGCTGCACGTGGATCGAGTGTGACGATCATCACGCCGGCCAGACGCCGGCAACCGGCAACGGCGTCAAGCGTGTCCGTCAGCATGGTCTCGGCGAGAAGGCGGCGTTCTGCATGCGACAGCAGGTCCGACAGCCTATGCTTGGCTCCGTCGAATTCCTTGACTGGAATGATCGCCCAGACGTCGCTCATCGCAGCACGGCCACTGCGTCCGCCGCGTCGAGCGTTACACGCGCCAGCGACTCGCGGTCCTTCAAGCTTGTCATCAGGGTTCTGGCGATCGTGACCCGCGCGCCGATATTGGTGACCCCATCGGCGTCGGCATGATCGACGATATAGCCATCGAGCAGGTCGCCGTACCGGGCGGCGACGCCGGCGGCGCTGACCTCGAGGCCAAGTTCACGCATCATCTTCGCGGTCGGGCCCTTGACGGCCTGCCCACCGATGATGGGCGACACCGCGACGACCGGTGCACCGCTCGCCTTGATCGCATCGCGCATGCCTGATATCGCCAGGATCGGCTCGACACTGATGAAGGGATTGGACGGGCAAATGATCACGGCCCGCACGTCGCCCGAGCGCAGCGCCGCCGTGATGTCAGCGTGCGGCCGGGCGAGCGTCACGCCTTCGAAAGCCAGCTCATGGACAACCGGTCGGCACTGCTGGCGCACGAAATAGTCCTGGAAGTCGATCCAGCCCGCGGCGCCGCGCACGCGGGTACGCACGCGGTCGTCGCTCATCGGCACGACACGGGCAGTGATGCCGAGGCGCCGGCAAATGTCTGATGTCACCTGGGACAGGGTTTGCCCCAGACGCAGGCGACGGGTGCGCTCGACGTGCATCGCGAGATCGCGGTCACCGAGCCGAAACCAGTCCTCACCGCCGAGTGCGCCGATGCTGTCCATGAACGACCACGTCTCGTCACGCCGGCCCCAGCCGGTGACGGGATTATCGATGCCAGCGAGAACATAGGTCAGCGTGTCGATATCGGGCGAGATGCTCAGTCCAAGATGCTCGAAATCATCGCCGGTGTTCGCGACCACGAGCAGTTCGTCCCCGGGCAAGACGCGGCTCAGACCGAGCGCCAGTTTGGCGCCGCCGACCCCGCCTGACAGCGCCACGACAAGTCGCTTGCTCATCGGAACATGTCCTCGTCCGCCGGACGCACCAGCTCGGACGCATTATTGTCGGGACCACGCCATGTCAGACCGCGCACGAGCACGACGGGCCGGCCCTCAGCACCCTGCCCCATCACGAGCGACGCTGCAGCGGCGATCTCGTCCGCATGCCCGGTGATGCTGACCTGAAGCTCGCGGCCGAGCAGATCGGGCGAGCCACGCAGATCCATCAGCGACGGCAGGCCGGCGGCGCCAATCGCAACGCCGCAGGTCCCGCGCCGCCAGGCACGGCCAAAACTGTCGCTGATGATCACTGCGACCGGCACGCCGAACCGTTGCGACAGCCGCTCCCTCAATGTCGCCGCGCTGCCGTCGGGATCGACCGGCAGCAGCAATGCCCGCTGAGGGTCATCGGGCGAGGCCACGTTGGACTGGTCAATGCCCGCATTGGCCATCACGAAGCCCAACCGGTGCTCGACGATCAGGACGTTGGGCCTTGCCCGCACGACGCGTACCGATTCCGACAGGATCAGCTCGACAAGGCGCGGATCTTTCTGGACGCCGCCGGCGAGTTCGATCGCTTGTTTCGAGGGTTTTACGGTCGCGAGATCGACCATGCGCCCTTCAGCTTTGGATACGATCTTCTGCGTCAGCACGAAGACGTCACCGCCACGCGGCGCGATGCCACCCTGCGCCAGCCCGTCGGTGATCAGGGCGACGAGATCGTCGTCCTTGCGCACCAGCGGAATGCCGGGGACGGCGATGATCTCGACGGCACTGCTGCTCATCATCGACCGATCTCGCGCACTCAACCGAAATGCTTACGCAGCCGCGGCAGCACGTGCTCGCCGTAGAGCTTCAGAAAACGCGCCTGGTCTGGTCCCGGCGCGTGGAAGACCAGATGCCGGAAACCGAGTCCGACATAGTAACCGATCCGCTCGACGTGCTCGTCGGCGTCGCTGGACACGATCCATCGACTGGCAGCGCGCTCCAGCGGCAGCGCGTCGGCGAGCCGCTGCATCTCGACCGGATCCTCCACCGACATTTTTTCCTCTGGCGTCAGCGCCAGCGCCGCCCATTGGCGCGTATCCTCGAGCGCTCGCGCCTTGTCGGTGTCGAACGACACCTTGACCTCGATCATGCGATCATACGACCGCGACGGATCCTCCGACGCCGCGATGCCCTCGGCGACCTTCGGCAACAGCGTCTCGGTGTAGAGCTCCGGTTGCTTGCCGCTGGTGCAGATGAATCCTTCGGCGGAGCGGCCGGCGTAACGTGCCACGAGGGCGCCCGCGGCTGCGACATAGATCGGCACCGGCGTGTCCGGGCGGTCGTAGATCGTCGCCTTCTCGGTCTTGTAGTACTGGCCTTCAAAACTGACCCGCTCCTTTGTCCAGAGCGCCCGGATCAGCGCAACGGCTTCGCGCAGGCGGGCGAAGCGCTCCTTGAATTCCGGCCAGGGCTGGCCGGTCGAAGGCACCTCGTTCAGTCCCTCGCCGGTGCCGACGCCGAGCACGACGCGTCCCGGGAACATCGCGCCCATCGTGCCGAACGCCTGGGCGATGATGGAAGGATGGTATCGGAACGTCGGCGTCAGCACGCTGGTGCCCATGACGACGCGCGACGTTCTGGCGCCCAACGCGCCCAGCCACGTGAGCGAGAAAGGCGCATGGCCGTCGACATGCTTCCATGGCTGAAAGTGGTCGCTGATGAAGACCGAATCGAAACCGACTTCCTCGGCAAGGCACGAGAAGCCCAGCAACTTGCCCGGTGCGAACTGCTCCGCCGAGGCCTTGTATCCGAGCTTGATCACCGAATGTCTCCTGGCTGGCACCGGTCGCTGCCGACGCCGTGGTACCTGTCGCGGAAACCTATAGACTATCGGGAAATCAGCAACCAGCCAAAGCGAGGAAACAACCATGCATCTCGGACTTGCCCTGCCTTTCGGCGACATCGGTGGTGATGGCGGAATTGTGCGCGAATTCGCTGAACTCGCCGAGGCCGAAGGTTACGACGGCCTGACGCTGGCGGACCACGTGCTCGGTGGCAACCCGGCCAATCCCGCCAGCGGCCGTGCAGGTGGGCTAGGCCTGTTCCACGACCCCTTCGTCGCGTTCGGCTTCATCGCTGCCTGCACGAAAAAGGTCGAGCTCTCCACCCAGGTGCTGATCCTCGCGCAGCGTCAGACCGTGCTGGTCGCCAAGCAGGCTGCCAGTCTCGACGTGCTCAGCGGCGGCCGCTTCCGGTTCGGCGTCGGAGTGGGCTGGAACGAGCTGGAGTTCATTGGCCTCAACGAGAATTTCCACAACAGGGGCAAGCGGTCCGAGGAGCAGGTCCAGGTGATGCAAGCGCTGTGGGCCGATCCCTACATTGCATTTGAGGGCAAGTGGCACCGCCTCCCCGACGCCGGCATCAATCCACTGCCGCTACGCCGCAAAATTCCGCTGTGGTTCGGCGGCCACATGGACGTGACCCTGCAGCGGATCGCGAAGTGGGGCGATGGCTGGATGATGCTGTCAGAACCGCCGGGCCCCAAGGCCGTTGCGGAATTCGACAAGCTGCGCCGCTTGGTGGAAGCCGAGGGACGCGATCCGGCCTCGGTTGGCCTCGAGGTCTGGACTTCAACCGGTACTGGCAGCGAAAAGGACTGGCGCGAGGAAATCAACTTCTGGAAGAAGGCCGGCGTCACGCATGTCACGCTGCACAACACCTTCGGCGGCTACCACCACAAACGCATGGCCGGCCGGAGCATGGCCGACCATGTCGGCGCGATGCGGCGCTACCGCAACGCCGTTGCCGATCTCCTCTGAAAGGGCGCCATACCTCAGGTATCGGCGAGCGCCGCCAGCATGCGGTCGCGGGCGGCGAAATCGGCATCCGCGTGGACCGGCTGTAGACAGACATGCGTGGCGCCGGCCTCAAAGTGCGCCCGCAGGCCACGCTTGATCGTGTCTGCATCACCCCACAACACCATCGCGTCAATGAACCGGTCGTTACCGCCGTCGGCGAGGTCGGTCTCGGTGAAGCCCTGGCGCAACCAGCTGTTGCGGTAGTTCGGCAGCACCATGTAACGCGATAGTTCCTTGCGCCCGAGCGCCCGCGCTTTCGCGGGATCGGTTTCCAGTGTCACCTTCTGCTCGACCGCGAGCCACTTGGAAGGTCCGAGGATCGCGGCGGCCTCGGCCGTATGTTTCGGCGTCACATTGTAGGGGACAGCGCCGCGCGACTTGGCACCGCTCAACGCCAGCATCTTCGGTCCGAGTGCTGCAACCACGACCGGCGGCGGTTCGCCTGATGGCGCCGACTTGTTGATGCCGTCGAGATAGGCGCCCATTGCCGCCAACGGTTTGTCGTAGCGATGACCGCGCAGGCCCTCGACCATCGGAATGTGGCTGACGCCCAGACCAAGAACGAACCGGCCGTCATAGAGCGCATTCAGCGATATCATGGCGCGCTGCGCGGTGAAGGAATCGCGTGCATAGATGTTGGCGATCGAACTGCCGATCACCAGCTTCTCGCTGCTCGACAACAGCCACGCCGCCAGCGACATCGACTCGTAGCCCCGCGATTCCGGGTACCACAGGGTCGAGTAGCCGTGATTTTCTACCGTGCGCACGAAATCGCGCAGCTGCGATCCGTCGAGTTTGTCGGTGCCGTACCACACGCCAAGGCGCCCGAGTTTCATGTCGATTGTCTCCGGTTGAAGGTGCGCTCGCTGCCGTTCGACTTGCGTTCCGAGAACGGTGCGCCGAAGCTTCGCTTGCGACCTAAAGTATGCTTTACCGGGCAGTATCGCAAAGAGCCGATCGTTCAGCACAGAGGCCGGAATTGGCCGACCCGCCGCCCGATGGTATATTCCGGGAGCTTTGAAGGAGGACACAATGGCTGAAGCGAAACTCGCTCCGAACCTGCCGGACTGGATGTTGGAGCACGCGAACCGCTATCTCGCGAGCGGCGGAACCGACGGGCACATGTACAAGGTCACCCTGCCCCAGCATGGTGAGATCACGGCGCCGGCGCTGCTGCTGACCACCACCGGCCGCAAGTCTGGCGATAAGTTCATATTCCCGCTGTTTTACGGAACGGAGGGCGACAGTTACTTCGTCATCGCCTCAAAGGGAGGCGCGCCCCAACACCCAGGGTGGTATCGCAACATTCTGGCGAACCCCGACGTCGACGTACAGGTCGGGACCAAGAAGATGAAAGCACGCGCCAGGACAACGGCGGGCGAGGAGCGGCTCCGGCTTTGGAAGAAGGCGCTCGAATTCTGGCCACCCTACGCCGACTATCAGCTCAAGACCGACCGCGAGATACCGGTGGTCGTGCTGGATCCAGTCCATTAGGCACGTCTCCTGGGTCGGTCCCGGCAAACCCAAGACAAGCTACTCTTTAGCTTCGAGCCGACAATAGACTTCAAGTCTATGCGCTTCGTTGGGGCGCTGCGGCCGGCCGCCAAGAGAGGTCATCGACCATAGATATTGCGGCCAACCACAGAACGACGCCGATCCGGAAGATTGGCGAATGATGGATCGATCGCCGATCACGCCCATTCGTCTTCATTCTTGCACCTTGCCGGCAGCAGCCTCGCGAGCAGGAGAGCCTGCCCATTGACGCGGGCAAATCAGCGTAGGAGATTTCAATCGAGCGGCAAGTGATCGGACGCGAATACATGGATCTCTACCACTTCAAGAATCTTGAGATACTCGATCCCGAAGCCGGAGAATTGCACGGTGGCCACGAACTGGTCGTCGAAGGTGACAAGATCAGGGAAGTTTCGTCCAAGCCGATCCAACTCGCGGCGGCCAAGGTCATTGACTGCGGCGGACGAACGGTGATGCCCGGCCTGATCGACAGTCATGTGCACGTGGTGCTGTCCGAAGTCTCGATCCGCAACCTCGAGAATATTCCATTGACGCTGATGACCGCGCGCTCTGCCGCCCTGATGCGCGGGATGCTCGATCGAGGCTTTACCAGCGTGCGAGACACGGGCGGTGCCGATTGGGGCTTGAAGGAAGCGACCGAAAAAGGGCTGTTGGCGGGGCCGCGCCTGTTCATCGCCGGACGCGCGATCGGCCCGACCGGCGGACACAGCGACAGCCGGCGCCGCACCGATTTCGGTGTGCGTTGTCATTGCTGCAACGCCATGACGTTCTCGATGGGTATCGCCGATGGCGTGACTGAGGTCCGCCGCGCGGTGCGCGAGGAAATGCGCCAGGGCTGTGATCAGGTCAAGATCATGATGTCCGGCGGCGTCGCCTCCCCCTACGATCCGCTCGACAGCCTGCAATTCTCCGTCGGAGAGGTCGAGGCCGCCGTGCAGGAGGCGCACGCCTTCGGGCGCTATGTCTGTGCGCATGCCTACACGCCGCAAGCCATCACGCGTGCGGCCAATGCGGGCGTACGCACCATCGAGCACGGCAATCTGATCGACGATGCCTCCGCAAAGCTGATGTCCGAAAAAGGCATGTTCCTGGTCGCCAATCTCGTCACCTATTTCGAGATGAAGAAACATGCCGCCGAATACGGCATGAATTCGGACATGCTAGCCAAGAACGATCTCGTCATCGAGGGCGCCCTGAAGTCGCTCGAAATCTGCAAGCGGCACGGCGTCCCGGTCGCCTACGGCACCGACTTGCTCGGCCAGTTGCAGGTGGCGCAATCCGAGGAGTTCACGCTCCGCGCACAGGTCTTGTCGCCGGTCGAGATCATCCGTTCAGCAACCATGATCGGTGCGCAGATCGTGCGCATGGAGGGCAAGCTCGGTTGCCTGAAGCCGGGCGCGTTTGCCGACCTGCTCGTCGTCGACGGCAACCCGCTGAAGGACCTGAAGCTGTTTCACGGCCAGGGCAAGCATCTTTCGATCATTATGAAGGGCGGCCGCTTCCACAAGAATCGTCTGCAGTGAACTCGTCAATGTCCCAACAAATCCTGTTCAGGAATTTCGAACTGCTCGAACCTGCGTTCGGCGAGCTCCGTGCCGGTTATGAGCTGCTGATCGAAGGCGATACGGTCAGGGAGCTCAGCGAGACGCCGATCAAGGCCAACGAGGCGACGGTGGTCGACTGCGGCAAGCGCACGTTGATGCCGGGACTGATCGATTGCCACGTCCATGCCATCCACAGTGAAGTCAATGTTCGCTTCATGGAAGCGCTGCCGCTGACCCTGATCACCGCACGCGCGGCGACGCGCTTGCGCGCCATGCTCGACCGCGGCTTCACGACAGTGCGCGACACCGGCGGTGCCGACTGGGGCATCAAGACCGCGATCGAGACCGGGCATATCACCGGCCCGCGGATCTACATCGCCGGTCAGTCGATCGGGCCGACGGGCGGCCACTCCGATTCACGCCGGCGCACCAAATGGAATTTTGACAACGAATGCGCCTGCTGCAACGGCCTGCAATTCAAATCCGCGGTCGCCGATGGCGCCGATGCCGTCCGCAAGTCCGCGCGCGAGCAGATGCGGCAAGGCGCAGACCACGTCAAGATCATGATGTCCGGCGGCGTTGCCTCACCCTACGACCCGCTCGACAGCCAGCAATTCTCGGATGGCGAAGTCAGCGCGGCGGTGGAGGAAGCGACCGCCTTCGGCCGCTACGTCTGCGCCCACGCCTATTCCGCGGAATCCATCACCCGCGCCGCGCGGCTCGGCGTTCGCACCATCGAGCATGGCAATCTGATCGACGACGCGTCGGCAAAATTGATGGCCGAGAAAGGCATGTACCTCGTTGCCAACCTCGTCACCTATTACGCGATGAAGGATCGTGCCGCGCAGTTCGGCATGATCGGCGAAAGCCTCGCCAAGAACGAATTGGTGTTGCAAGGCGGGATGAAATCGCTGGAGATCTGCAAGCGCCATGGCATTCCGGTCGCCTATGGCAGCGACCTTCTGGGTGAGCTGCATTGGGATCAGTCGAAGGAGTTCACCATCCGCCAGGAGGTGGTCTCCCCGATCGAGATCATCCACTCGGCAACCACGATCGGCGCCGAGGTGCTGCGCATGCCGGGCAAGGTCGGCACATTGCAACCGGGAGCATTTGCCGATGCCATCGTCGTCGACGGCAATCCCCTGAAAGACCTTGCGCTGCTGGGCGATCAAGGCAAACATCTCTCCCTGATCATGAAGGCAGGTTTCTTGCATAAAAACCGGCTGAGCTGATCCGAGACCCTGAGAAGAGACGACCTTGACCGCCGTACCAGGATGGACCTCATCGCGCGTTGCCGGCCGCATGGCGCTCAGGGCCGCCGCCGGCATCTCACTGGCCTATATTCTGCTGCCGATATTCTTCGTGATCTGGCTGGCGTTTTTCACCCAGGAAATTCCGTCATTTCCCCCGGAGGGCTATTCGCTCAAATGGTTCCGCGCCATTCTCGATAACGACAGGTTCGTCTCGGGATTTCTTCTCAGCCTGCGGGTTGCCGTGGTTGCGACGTTGATCGGCCTCGCGATCGGCGTTCCCGCCGCCGTGTGCCTGGTGCGAGGGCACTTTCCCGGGCGTGAGGCAGTGAACAACCTGCTCTTGCTGCCACTGATCGTGCCGGGCATCGTGCTCGGTATCGCGCTGTTCGTCTTCCATGTCGAGGCCGAGATCAAGACGGGCTGGCCTATCCTCGGCTCGCTCGCAGGCCTGATCGCCGGTCACGTCCTGATCGCGATCCCCTGGACGGTGCGCCTGATCACGGCCAGCCTCGCCGGCATGGATCGCACGATCGAGGAAGCGGCCGAAAGCCTGGGCGCCAATCGCTTCACCACGTTCTGGCGCATCACCCTGCCCGGCATCTTGCCGGGTATTGTCGCGGCCGCCTTGTTTAGCTTCATCGCCTCGTTCGGGAATCTGGAGATGAGCCTGTTCTTGGTCGGCCCCGGCCGCACCACCCTGCCGATCGCGATCCTGCAATATCTCGAATGGAAGATCGATCCGACCATCGCGGCCGTGTCCGTCTTGCAGATATTGTTCATCGGCGGAGCCATGCTGTTGACCGATCGCTTCGTCAAAATCGGCCGCGTGGTCTGACGATGGCGCGCCTGCAATTGACCGGCATCAGCAAGAGCTACGGCGACTTCAAGGCGGTCGACGACGTATCGCTCGACATCGCCGATGGCGAATTCCTGGTCCTGCTCGGCCCGTCCGGCTGCGGCAAGACCACGACCTTGCGCATCGTTGGCGGTTTCATCGAACCGACCGCTGGCAGTGTGCAGCTCGGCGAACGCGACATCACGGCATTGCCGCCATGGAGCCGCAATGCCGGCCTGGTGTTCCAGAGCTACGCGCTGTTTCCGCACATGACGGCGGCCGAGAACGTCGCGTTTGGCCTCGAGATGCGCAAAATGCCGAAGGCGGAGATGGCGCCGAAGATCACCGAAGCCTTGCGCCTCGTGCGTCTCGATCATCTCGCCGACCGGCTGCCGCGACAATTGTCCGGCGGTCAACAGCAGCGCGTGGCGCTGGCGCGCGCTCTGGTTTTCCGACCCGACGTCCTGCTGCTCGACGAGCCGCTGTCCAATCTCGATGCCAAGCTGCGCCAGGATGTGCGCGTCGAAATCCGCGAATTGCAGCGCAAGCTCGGCTTGACGACCGTGATGGTCACCCATGACCAGGAGGAGGCATTGACCATGGCCGATCGCCTCGTCGTCATGAGCGAGGGCCGCATTCGCCAGATCGGGTCGCAGCAGGATCTCTACGAACGGCCTGCGGAAAAATTCGTCGCCGATTTCGTCGGCCGCTCCACCTTCGTCAATGGCCGCATGGAGGGGTCCGGACGCTTCGTCTCGGCCGGCGGCCTCGTCGTCGCCTGCGAAGGCACCGGCACTGGTGGCGCTTCGCTGGCGCTGCGCCCCGAGCGCGTCGTGCTGATGAGCGCTGCCACACCGGCGATGGACAACAGCTTTCCCGGCGCGGTCGAATTCATCTCCTATCTCGGATCGCAGGTGGATCTGCACGTCCGCCTGTCGCCGCTGGAGCGCATCATCGTGCAGATCCAGAACCGGCCGGAACAGCCACTGCCGGCGATCGGAGAACAGGTCCGCCTCGGCTGGAGTAAATCGACAGGCCGCGTGTTTCTGTCATAAGTTCTTTGCGAAATGTCTCTGCCAATCATCAGTCGGAGGTGCTCCTCATGACCAAATCGAAATCCCGCCGCGAAATCCTGGTTGGCGCAGCCGGCCTCGCCGGCGCGGCCATCCTGCCGCGAAGCACATCCGCTCAGGCGAAAGGCCGCATCGTCGTCGGTACCTGGGGCGGCGATTACGCGCGCCTGCTCAACAAGAACATCGAGGTGCCGATCCTGATCAAGGACGGCTGGGAGGTGGTGCAGGATCAGGCCGGCGATCCCGAGCGGCGCTCGAAGATGATCGCCGAACAACGGCTGCCGCGAGGCACGTCGGACGTGCAGGGTCTTTCGGCCCTTAACATGTTCCAGATGGACGATGCCGGCACTGTGCTGCCGATCGACTACAGCAAGCTCAAGAATGCCGGTAATCTGCTGGCGCCGATGAAGTATCCGTACGGCATCGGCCAGATCTATTCGGGCAAGGTCGCCGTCTACAATCCGAAGCTGATCACGACGGCACCCGCCAGCTACACGGACGTATTCAATCCCGCGCAAGGAAACAAGCTCGGCATCATCGATATACAGTATCAATACACGTTGGTCTGCGCGGCGCTTGCCGCTGGCGGCAAGGTCAACGATCTCGAGCCCGGCAAGAAGCTGCTGCTCGAATGCAAGAAGGCCGGGATGCGGATTTATCCGACGAACGAGGCGTTCGCTCAAGGACTGAAAGCGGAGGAATTCGGCATCGGCGTCATGTGGAAGGCGCGTGTCGTGCAATGGCAGAATGCTGGGATTCCCGTGACCTCGATTGCCCCCGTGGAAGGAGCCCTCGCCTATATCTCGGGCTTCGTCATTCCGAAGAACGCCCCCAACAAGGACGGCGCCTACGCCTATCTGGACGCCATGCTGGAGAAGAGCGCGCAGGAAGCCTTTGCCGTCGACATGGGCTACAATCCCACCGTCAGCAACGCGACTGTCGCGCCCGATCTCAACAAGCGCATCGGCTTCACGCCCGAGGAAATCAAGAAGCTCGTCGATCTCGACTACGACTACATGAACAAGAACGACATCGCGCTGAAGGAGTGGTGGGACAAGGAGCTGAAGAGCTGAACCGAAGCTCCGGCGAAACCGCCGATGGCCACGACATCCGCGAGCCAATTCCGGCCGGACGAAACTCCTACGTCGTGGCTCTCGGCCACGGCGCTGATCGGGCCGGCAACGGCGTTCGTGAGCCTTGGGCTGCTTGCGCCGCTGGCGATCCTGTTGCGCTACAGCTTCAATACGATCGACCGGCGGCGAATGATGGTGGAGACGTTCGCGCTGGACAATTACGTCAAGTTCTTTTCCGACTCCTATTATACCGACATCCTGTTGACGACGTTACGCGTGGCGGCGTTTTGCACCGTCGCGTGCCTTATCATGGGTTTTCCCCTCGCCTACGTGCTGGCACGCACCCAGTCGCGATTCAAGAACGTCCTGATCATGCTGGTGGTGCTGCCGCTGTTCGTCGGCAATGCGGTACGTGCAGCCGGCTGGATGACGATCTTCGGCTCCAAGGGCTTTCTCAACGTCACCCTGATTCAGCTCGGCTTTATCACCGAGCCGCTGCAAATCATGTACACCGAAAATGCCGTCGTGGCCGGCATCATCGCCGTCAACCTGCCCTACATGGTGTTAACCTTGCAGAGTGTGATCGAGAACATCAACCGCAATGTCGAAGAGGCCGCCTTCAGTCTCGGCGCCGGGCCGATGACGATGTTTCGTCGCGTGCTGCTGCCGCTGTCGCTGCCGGGCATCCTTGCCGGCACCATCCTGACCTTCATCCTCGGCATGAACGCCTATGCAACACCCGTGCTGCTCGGCGGTCCAAAATTCAAGATGATGGGGCCATTGATCTACGGGCAATTCCAGCTCAACAACTGGCCGTTCGGTGCGTCCGTTGCGTTCGTGCTTATGGCGGCAACGCTAGGGTTGACGGCGACGGCAAATATTCTGGTCCAACGCCGGTTTCGGCGATAACAACAAGAGGTTTGTAATGACAATCGGCGTTGGCGGATCGACGGCGGAGGCAGAACTCGCCGCAATGAAGAACATGCGCGGGGACGTGCCGCCGATCGGCGTCGACGAGCGCCTGCGGCGCATTGCCTGCGCGCAGGCGATCATGCGCGAGAAGGGCATCGATGCGCTCTATCTCGATGTCTCCTCGAGCATGACCTATTTCACCGGACTGAAGTTCCGCCGCACTGAGCGCATGCACAGCGCCGTGCTGCCTGCCAAGGGAGACATCGTCTATGTCTCGCCGGCATTCGAAGTTGAGAAACTCAAGACCATGCTTTCGTTCGGCGACAAGATCGCGGTCTGGGAGGAGGATGAGGATCCGACCGCGACCGTCACCGACACGGTGCGCGCACTCGGTTATCCAACCGGCACGATTGCCGTCGACGAGGCGACGCCGTTTTTCACCTTCGACGGCTTGCGCCGTGCCGGCAACGCCTACACCTTCATCAACTCGATCGACGTCACCGCCGGTTGCCGCATGATCAAGTCCGAGCACGAACTGGCGTTGATGCAGATCGCCAAGAACATCACGCTCGAAGCCCACAAGGCTGCCGCCCGCATCATGCGTGAAGGCATCACGACGACCGAGGTGCAGGCCTTCCTCACCGCCGCGCACCGCAAGCTCGGTTCGGAGGGCGATCCGCCGTTCAATGCAGTGCTTTTCGGCGAAGCGTCGGCCTATCCTCACGGCGTGCCCTACCCGCAGACGCTGAAGGACGGCGACATGATCCTGATCGACACCGGCGCGCCGGTCGATGGCTATCTCTCCGACATCACCCGCTCTTACGTTTTCGGCGAACCGACCCGGCGCCAGCGCGATGTCTGGAACCTGGAGAAGGCCGCGCAAGCGGCAGGCTTCGCTGCCGCCAAACCCGGCAACCGCTGCGAGGACATCGACATCGCCGCCCGCGGCGTCATCAGTGGCGGCGGTTTTGGCCCGGGCTACGCCACACCCGGCCTGCCGCACCGGACCGGCCACGGCATCGGACTCGACGTGCACGAATGGCCGTATCTCGTGAAGGGCGACAAGACGGTGCTGAGGCCTGGTATGACATTCTCGAACGAGCCGACCATTTGCATCTACGGCGAATTCGGTGTGCGTCTCGAGGACCACATGGTCATCACCGAAACCGGAGCCCGTTGGTTTACCCAGCCGGCCCATTCGGTCGACGATCCCTTCGGATTGGAGAAGTGAGCATGGACGACGCGCTCACGGTGCGGGCGCCAGACCGAAAAACTGAGAATATCAGAGACTGATTTTTGGGCGTGGTGCGCTCGGAGCGCGCACCCTTTTTGCCGCGATTTCAATTGGTTACCCGGATCAACTGAGGAATAAGGTGCATTTCGGGCCCGAAAGTACCTTTCGAGAGAACGTTCACTGACGTCATCCTGAAGCCCACCTCCCCCGCAAGCAAGCCCGTCGGCGGAGCCACCTTGAGTTCGTCTCTCTCTCTCTCTCTCTCTACGACCGACGGCGACTGATACTGACGTCTGGCCCTTCCGGCAGATCCCCCCTTCAAACGAGATGACACAATCAGCCCCTGCCTCTGGTCCGTCAAGCATCGTAGCCAGAGTCATACCGCCGGAACCGATGGCCAGCTGTCGATGATGTCCGCAAATCGCGTAAGCTCCTCGACAAGACGTCTTTGACTGTCAGCCCCCAACGGCAAC